>DATNEJ010000555.1:0-24739 GCA_035606775.1 Acetobacteraceae bacterium
TTCTGTCTGGCCAAGTGCCCCTATTGCGACTTCAACTCCCACGTTCGGGAGCGCATCCCGCAGGCCCGCTTCCGGGAGGCGCTGCGGACCGAACTGGCCTGGGAGGCGGAACGGCTGGGTCCCCGCCATCTGACTTCGATATTTTTCGGTGGCGGCACGCCGAGCCTGATGGAGCCGGAGACCGTGGCGGCCCTTCTAAAGGATGCACGTCGCCTGTTCCTGCCCACCGAGGACGTGGAGGTGACGCTGGAGGCCAATCCGACCAGCGTCGAAGCCAATCGGCTCGCCGCCTTCCGTGAGGCCGGCGTCAACCGCGTCTCCCTTGGCGTGCAGAGCCTCGATCCGGCCGCCCTGCGCCTGCTTGGCCGAGAACATTCGGCGGCGCAGGCAATAGCCGCGCTGGAGATCGCCAGGGCAACATTCCCCCGAGTCTCGTTCGATCTGATTTATGCTCGGCAGGGGCAGAGCTTGCCGGAATGGCGCAACGAATTGCACGCGGCGCTAAACCTCGCCGGCGATCATCTGTCGCTGTACCAGTTGACGATCGAGCCTGGCACCCGATTCGAAGCCATGTACCGGCGCGGAGAAATCGTGCTGCCGGATGAGGAACTGGCTGCTTGCCTGTATCAGGCGACCGCCGAGGAAGCCGCGTCATTCGGATTGCTACCGTACGAGGTCTCGAATTATGCGCCGCCGGGCGCTGAGAGCCGGCACAACCTCACCTATTGGCGCTACCAGGACTACGCCGGCATAGGGCCTGGCGCGCATGGCCGGGTCACGCTGGCCGATCGTCTGTATGCCACCAGGCGCCATCGTGCTCCGGAACCTTGGGCCGAACGGGTTGAACGTGACGGCCATGGCACGACGGAAGAAACCGGCCTGTCGCCAGCGGACAAGGCGCGGGAAATGCTTCTGATGGGCCTTCGCCTGACGGAGGGTGTGGATGAGGAGCGCTTCCCATCACGCACAGGCCTTGCCCTGGACGAGGCGGTCGATCGGCGCGTCCTGGAACGCGCTCTGGAGGAGGGCTACCTCCTGCGATCGGGCGGCCGGCTCATCGCCTCCGAAGCTGGGCGATTGCGACTGGACGCCCTTCTTGGGGCGTTGCTCTTGTAGGTTGACGGGCCACCGGCGCCGAACGGACAGGACATCGCTGGCCGACAGGAATCAGGTTCCGGCCCTGCGCCATCCCGCCGCGAAGACACCGGCCCCGATCAGCAGCACACCCCCGGTTCGATTCATGGCGCGTTGCACGCGCGGTTCCCGCAGCCTTTGCCTAGCAATCGAGGCGAGAAGTCCGTATGTGGCTGCGTTGATTGTCGCGAGAAGCACGAACGTCGCTTCCAGTACCAGTGCCTGTGACCAGAACGGCCGGGAGGCGACGAGGAATTGCGGCACGAAGGCGACAAAGAAGAGGATGCTCTTGGGATTGAGTGAAGTCACGGCATAGGCGTGGGCGAACATCCGCCACGGACTCGCGTCCCCTGTGCCCCTGCTTTGTTCGGCCGCCACCGGGGCACGCCAGAGCCTGATTCCGAGATATACAAGATAAGCACCGCCGACCCAGCGGAGGCCGGTGAAAATCACGGCCGACGTCGCCAGCACCGCGCCTAGCCCCAGCATCGACGCTGTCATCGCTGTTAAATCCCCCAGCGCCACGCCGGCAACGATGGAAGCGGCGGCCCTCCGGCCATGGCCAAGCGCGTACGACACGACCAGGAGAACCGTGGGGCCTGGGATCGCAAGCAGCACCGCGGATGCCGCCGCGAAGGCCAGCCAATGTTCGATGGACATCGATGTCTCCGTTATGCCGCCTGAGCGATCCACAGGATCGCCGCGGATGCAATACGGTTCCCAATCCGGGGTACCTGCGCACCCGCCGCGATTGCGCGTCAGTGCAGTCAGGTGAATGCGTCGATCTCGCTTGCGGTCGGCAGGCTGCTTTGGCTGCCGGCCTTCGTGCAGCACAAGGCTGCCGCGGCGGTCGCACGACGGAATGCATCGGCGGGCGGCAGGCCACGGTCGAGCGCAGCGGCGAGTACGCCGACGAAGCAATCGCCGGCAGCAGTTGTGTCCACCGGATCGATTTTCCGCGCAGGCAAGTGCATCGTATCGGCTTGTATCGCAGCCTCCAGACCCGCCGCGCCGAGCGTGCGCACGACGGCAATCGAGAGCGTTTCGCAAAGCGCGGGGGCTGTTGGTTCGCAGCCAAATTCTACCGCGAGCGTCTGTGCCTCGGTCTCGTTCACCACCAGCATGTCGAGCAACCGCAGGCATGCTTCCGGCAGGACATGAGCCGGGGCAAGATTGAGTATCACCCGGGCGCCGCGCGCCCTGGCGCGGGCGATCAGGGCTTCGGTCTCTCCAGCCGGCACTTCCATCTGCAGCACAAGCGTGGTTGCAGGGGTCAGCACGGCGTCCTCAACCTGTGCGGCCCGCGCCAGCAGATTGGCGCCCGAGCCGACGGCGATGGCGTTGTTTCCCGTCGGATCGACAGCGATGGCGGCGCAACCGGTGGCAGCGTCGGTCTCGATCACGCGCGACAGGTCCACGCGCGTGGTACGGAGCAGAGCAAGGGCGCCCGCTGCCAGGGCGTCGCGTCCAACAGCGCCGGCCATGATCACCTGAGCCCCGTCCCGTGCGGCCGCGACAGCCTGATTGGCTCCCTTGCCGCCCGGCTCAACGCGAATAGTGGGCGTCAGCACGGTTTCGCCGCTGACAGGTATACGTGGCAACGGAAAGATCAGATCGAGATTGATGGAGCCGAAGACAACGATCATGACCTTCCCGTGCGCCGGTCGTCAGACGACGACAGGTTCCGAAAGTGCTTCCTCCACAACATCGGGCGCGTGCGCGAAGACACGCATCAGACCGGTCGCTGCTGCGTCCGGCCGGTTGCGCCCCTGTTCCCAATTTTGCAGCGTGCGCAGGTCGATCCCCAGAAGATCGGCAAATTCACGCTGCGACAGACTTTGCCGCGCGCGCATGGCAGCCACATCCGGTGTGCCCTCCGCAAACACGCGATGCCGCACCTGCACGTTCAGCCTGGCCAGTTCGTTCGCCAGCAGACGCAAATCTTCGCCGCACGTGACCGGGCACGTCGCCCAGCCGAGATCGGCCAGCCGGTTCACCACGCTATGGGCGGTGCGGAGCGACACGCCCGCAACAGCAAGCCGGCGGATCAGGTCTATGGGCCGATCGAGCGCCCCGGCCCGCCGCAGAACGATCAAATGCGTCCCGTCGTCAGAAGACGAGACAGGCCGGTTGGCGTCCCGGACAGGCGCCAGACGTGCGAGCCGCGCCTTCAATTCGGAGTTCTTCGACACCCAATTCATCCTTTGCCCACAGAGCCATTGCGCGCAGCCGAGCGGCCCCGGTTGTGTTCGCGCCTGCGCCCTGCATGTGAAAGCTACGCAACAGGGCGGACGCACCTTGAGTGATCACGGTAGCCGCGACCTCCCACCGGGCGTTACCGTGACGAATGACGGCGATGACGAAGTCGCCGTTGACCTCAAAAGCCTCGAACCAATAATGCGGCATCCGGTCCAGTCCTGGGTTTCTCCGAAACAGAACCCATAAGGACTGAACGTTCCCTTAACGACGCGGATTGGTCCGACGGCTAATGTATACGTGAATCGCGTATATTTTGTCAAGTGGGTCCCAGCGCCGCCATCAACTCAACCCATTCCCGGCGATTCAGGCCGCTGTCGGGCTGCGTGATGGTCTCCCCGCCGATCATCCGCCGCACCACAGTCAGCATCTGCGCCGACAAGGTCACGGCGCCCAACCGGTAGTCGCGGAAAGCCTGGCACGCCAGGGGCACCCAGGCGTCCACCGTGCGCAGCATTTCTTCCGCGTAGGCGCGAATCTCGTATTGGGCGTGTGCGTCCGCCCGCAGGGACAGAAAGTGCAGCAGGTTGTGCAGGTCCGTCTTCCAGTACCACTGCGTGTACGTGTTCAGGGTCAGGTTCATCCTGGCAAGCTCGCGCGCCAAACCCTGGCGGGAGGGGTCGCGGACCTCGCCCGCGTCTGTCTCGTTCAGCATGTCGGCGTAGTGGTCGTAGCACCGTGCGGCGTCGTCCCGCAGAAGGTCCAGCACGCGCGCTGCCTCATCCCCCACCAATACCGCGCCGCGGCCCTGGCGATTGACCGATGACTGCGCCGCCAGGTGCTCCGGCGCGGGAATGTAGAATTCCCGGTCCAGGATCGAGTATCGCGCCGAGTACTCGTTCACGTTGGCGGTCCGGTGCCTGATCCACTGCCGCGCCACAAAGATCGGCAGTTTCACATGGTATTTGATCTCGCACATCTCGAATGGGGTCGAGTGACGGTGACGCATCAAATAGCGGATCAGCCCGGCATCTTCCGAAACGCGCCGCGTACCACGCCCGTAGGAGACACGGGCGGCCTGCACGATCGCCGCGTCGTCGCCCATGTAGTCGATCACCCGGACGAACCCGTGATCCAGCACGGGAAGGGCCTGGTAGAGCAAGGCCTCCAGGGCCGGCACCGTCGGACGCGCCGTGGTGGCGGCCTGGGCACGCAGGGCGGCGATCTCCGCCTTCTGGTCGTCGGTCAAGCTCATGCGCGCGACTCCACTTTCATCTGCCGGCATCAGTGCCTATATTCGGTCTGCCGGCTTGCCGGCTATGGCGATAAACGGTGCGTGAAATAAGCGTTGTGGACCCGGGGGCAGTGCCCGGCGCCTCCACCATTCACCGGTTCGATCGCGGAGCGCCAGCGGCGCGAAGCGTGAATCGAACCGGGAGACTTCAGGTTCGATCGCGGAGCGCCGGCGGCGCAAAGCGTGAATCGGGCCGGTGGGACTATGGGGGCGAAACAGGCTCGACACGCGTGGTAAAGACACACTTTTTGCTCGGCATGGTTCCGCCGTTATCGGGCCATATCACAAGTGCCAATGACAATGAGGCGCTCGCTGTCGCTGCATAAGCGATAAGCGCGGTTCGGGGGGCACCGGGCAACAGAAGCCCCCCACTTCGCTTCCTGCACAGCAGGCGGTCGTGCCTCAGGGATTTATGACCTCCCCTGGAAGCACGCCCCATACCTGCTCGCGCCGCACATAGCCGCGATAGGAACCGACGGATACGCGACACCAGTCCGACGCAGCCGCGCAGGACCGGATCCGGCCAATCACCCCAACCTTCAGGATCGCAACAGCCGACGCGGTGTCGGCCGCGTCGGAACGCAGCGTGGCATCGTGCCCTTCCACCACGAAGCTCCGGCGTCCTGTCAGGGTCGCCTGGTGTACCCAGCCATGCACGCCATCGGCATCCTGCACCCAGCGCCAGACATCAAATTCCCGCTGAATCTCCACCGGCAGCTCGCGGCGCTTATAGACCCACTCGATCGGATAGCGCGTGCCCGGGCCGGAGCGCATGTTCACGTCGTCCGATCGCAGGGAGGCGAACCGGGGCAACTTTGGCGCGTTGGCATCCGGTTTCGCCGCTTCCGCCGGCTTCGGCGGCACGGGCGCCGCGGGCGGTACGGCGGCGGCAGGAGCCGCGGCGACCGGCTGTGCAGGCTTTGCGGGTGCCGCGGTGGCTGGCTTCTGGGCATGCGCTGTGCCGTGCGGCCGCACCACAGGCGGCGCATGAGCGGGCTTTTGCCCCTTTGTTGCCTGATGCGCCGGCGAATGCGTCGCGGCCGGCTGGGACTTGGTGGCTGCCGGTGGCTGGGATGCGTTGGAATGCGGGGCGGGCGCGGTTTCCGCCCGAGCCAAATCCACTGGGGCCAAAGCGGTGCCGGCCGCGAGAAACCCGAGCGAAAGCAAGAGATGGAAACGTGTTGCCGAACCGTGGCGCCGCATGCGCATTCCGTGCCGTGTGCGGCCGAATCGGGTCAAGTGAATCGATGCGAAAAAGGTCAGATCGTGATGATCGTTCCGCTGCCGGAGGCAGACAGAAACGTAACGATCCCGGCGACCTCGACGCCCGGCATCAAAGGCGCTGCATCCAACCCCTCGGCGCGAAGACCGGCTTCACAGGCGATCAACCGTACGTCCATATCCCGGCACGCATCCCGCAACTCGGACAGGCCGGCGACACCGGTGGCGCGGATCCGTTCGTCGCGGTCGGCATCGGCAAGTCCGGACCAATCCTGCAGCAGAGCATGACACCCGCCATTCGTGGCGAACAAGGTGACCGGCCTGCCCAAAGCCGCCGCGCCGGACGCCACGACAAAAGCGTAATGGGCGCGGTCGTGCTGACCGGAGAGCAACAGGATCGCCAGCGGCTCAGAGGGCACAGTCACCACCACTGGTGCCGGCATGCGCGGAGAGGTCCTTGATGGTTGCCTCCGGCCCGCACAACGCGCAGTGAGGATCGGGCCGCAACTTCACGGTCCTGAACCGCGTGGCGAGTGCATCCCAGACCAGCAGGCGCCCGGCGAGGCTGTCGCCGATGCCGAGGATCTCCTTCAGTACCTCCGTAGCCTGCAATGTGCCCATCACGCCGGTGACGGCGCCGAGCACGCCGGCTTCCCCACAGGTGGGGACGACGCCGGGAGGAGGCGCTTCCGGATAGAGGCACCGGTAGCACGGCCCGCCCTCATGCGGCTTGAACACCGATAGCTGTCCTTCAAACCGCAGGACGGCGGCGGAGACGAGCGTTCGCCGGCCCAGCGCACAGGCATCCGCGACCAGGAACCGGGTGCTGAAATTGTCCGTACCGTCGCAGACGATGTCGTAGCGGCCGATGAGGTCGGCTGCATTGTCCGGACCAAGCCGCATCGCGTGCGGCTCGATGCGCACGTCAGGATTGATTGCCCGCGCCGCTTCCGCCGCGGACGCGACCTTCCCGACGCCGATCCGGACGGTGACGTGAGCGACCTGGCGTTGCAGGTTCGACAGCTCCACCACATCGTCGTCGATGATGCCCAACGTGCCGATCCCGGCCGCCGCCAGATACAACACGAGCGGGGAGCCGAGGCCGCCCGCACCGACCACCAGCACCCTCGCGTTACGCAGCTTGGCCTGGCCGATGCCGCCGACTTCGGCCAGCAGGATGTGCCGCGAGTAGCGGCGGATTTCGTCTTCTGTGAAATCGAGGTCCATGGACTGACAATATGGGGCGCCGGCTTCGGTTGCGAGTCATCCGCGCCCGGCATGGCAGCCGCCTCGCTTCAGCACCCTGGCCGCATCGGTATCTCGAACCCTGCCCGCGCGCATGCCAGGATACGACCATGCAAGACCATGCGCTTGTCCTGTTCTCCGGCGGTCAAGATTCGACGACATGCCTGGCCTGGGCGCTGGCCCGCTATCCCCATGTCGAGACCGTCGGATTTGCTTACGGGCAGCGTCACGCCGTTGAGATGAAATGCCGCGAGCCGATCCGGAAGGCACTGACCAGCCCCGCACTCGGCCCGGACCACATTGTGGACCTGACTGCGGCGTTGGCGGCGCTTGGACAGACGGCAATGACGTCGGACATCGAGATCGCGGTCACTGCGGAGGGGCTGCCCAACACGTTCGTGCCGGGACGGAACCTGCTGTTTCTGACCTGTGCCGCGGCGATCGCCTACCGCCGGGGTCTGCGGCGCATCGTCGCCGGCGTGTGCGAGACCGATTACTCCGGGTATCCCGATTGCCGCGACGACACCATCAAGGCGATGCAACTGGCACTCAGTCTCGGGATGGCGCGCCGGTTCGTGCTGGAAACGCCCTTGATGTGGCGCGACAAGGCAGCGACCTGGGCGCTTGCCGAGGAACTGGGAGGCGCGCCGCTGATTGAGGTCATTCGTGACCGGACCCATACCTGCTATCTGGGGGACCGGACCCACCATCACGAATGGGGCTACGGCTGCGGTACCTGTCCCGCCTGCGAATTACGGGCCGCCGGCTGGCAGCGCTGGCGCGCCGGCGAAACCGGCTGACAACCTGCTCGACGTCAACAGATCGGAGATCACCGGATGATCCGCTCCCTGTCTCTCTGCTCCCTCGCTTTGCTGGCGTGGCCGGTGCTCGTGCAAGCCGCGACGCCGGTCAATCTGCGCTCCCGCACGGCGGGCGAGCTGGCGACCCTGTGCAGCGCCAATCCGCGGGACGCGGGATCGGATGCGAAGATCAATTACTGCCACGGCTACGCGCAGGGGGCGATCACCGTTGAGCTTAGTCACGCTGGAGAGAAGAAGCCCTTCTGCTTTCCGAACCCGGCGCCGACCCGGGCCCAGACACTGAAGGATTTCGTGGCATGGGTGCGGGCCGAACCGGCGCGCCGCGACCTGGGCGCCTCCGAGGGCCTGTTCCAGTTCCTGGGTGAGCGCTACCCCTGCAAATAATACCAACTGCCGCAGGTGGTGACTCTTGCGGGAGCCTCGCCGCTTCCGTTGCATTGGGCCTACCGGGACAATTTTGCCGCCTGTCTGGCGCCGCCATATGCGCCGCGGGATGAGCCACCGGACATGCAGGAGGCGGCAGAATAAGAATAAGAGAGGGCGTAAGCAGTTATGCGGCCTATGGCCCCCTGTGACGGCCATCTGCCTGAGACTTGGCGCAGCGGACAGCGGCGGCCTCGAGTGCCCCAGGCCTATGGCGCCCGCCTAGCGGTATCACGGATGAATGCCGAGGCGCCTGTTCCATTCCTCTCCTGCATTGGCGACGTGGCACACTTCGGACTTGGAATGAGGCATTCGGCACTCGATAACATTATTATGACGTACTAATTCTGTTTTAGCCAGAGGGATGCGAACTCTGACGCGCGCTCTGTCTGACTCAGAAACAATCTATAACGCGGGTGTGACCCGGCTTGGCTGGACGCTCTGTCACCTGAAAAATAATTTGCAGCTATACAATACAACGGGGACGGGGATGTTATGGCGACGTACAATGTAACCAATCTGAACGACTCGGGCGCGGGCTCGCTACGTGCCGCAATCCAGGCGGCCAATTCCGCAGGCGGGCCCGCGACGATCTATTTTTCAATCAACGGCGTGATCAATCTGAAGAGCGCTTTGCCGGCTGTCACCGCGCCGGTGACAATTGACGGGGCCTCCGCCCCGACCCACACGGCGGGCGGCCCGCCGGTCGTGGAGGTTAACTTCAACCACCATTCCGGCTTCGTTTTCGGCACGGGATCGGACGGCTCGCAGCTTCTCGGTCTCTCTATCGCCGGTGCGAAAGGGGACGGTGTGACCTTGCATGCCGGATCGATCACTCTGGCCGGGGATTACATCGGGCTTGGTCTCGATGGCCACGCTGCCGGCAACTCCGGCGATGGCGTCTACATCGCCGCCAGTTCGTCGCACGACCAGATCGGCTCCAATCCCGGGGCCGCGGTGGGCGTGATCTCCAATGTCATTTCGGGGAACGGGAAGAATGGCATCGCGCTCAGCGGCGCCACGGACAACACACTCGTCGACAACTACATCGGCACGGATCCCACCGGCAAGCATTCCATCGCCAACGGGGCCAACGGAATCCTGCTCACCAACGGGGCCAACTCCAACGAGATCGGCGGGACGGCGTTCACGGACCCAAGCACGGGGGTCCAGAACAACCCGACAGGGAGCAAAGGCGCGACCGCCCCGACCTTCGTCGTCCCGCCGCTCGGCAACCTGGTGTCGGGCAACGGCGGGAACGGCGTGCTGATCAAAGACCACTCACAGGACAACGTGCTGAACGGCAATTTCATCGGCACCACGGCGGACGGCAACGCGCCACTCGGGAACCGGCTCGACGGCGTCGATATCAAGAATGCCGACAACAACTCGCTGATCGGCTGCGCGGTCACCAATGAGCCGTTCGTCTACTACAATGTCGTCAGCGGCAACGGCACGAACGGGCTGCAAGTCACCGACTCGAACAATGTGACCGTGCAGGCGAACTTCTTCGGTACCGGCGCCAACAACGCGACCGTGGTCGGGAACGGCCAGGACGGCGTCCTGGTCGACGGGCACTCTCAGGACACGGTGCTCGGCGGCATCATCCCGCTCGGGAACGTCGAGAGCGGGAATGGCGAGAACGGCATCGAGCTGAAGGGCGCCGCTGGCGGGTTCACCAGCTTCAACAGTTTCGCCGGGCTGTTTGCGTTCGGGGGTGCCGCTCCGAACGGCAACGACGGGATCAAGGTCACCGCAACCGGTGGCAATCAGACGCTCGAGGTGAACGCCTTTTCGGGCAACGACAACAATGGCGTCGAGATTGGCGGCTTTGCTTCGGGGGTGACGCTAGAGACGAGCGTCGTCGGGCTGCAGATCACGGGCACCACCGCGCTGGCAAATGGCGGGAATGGCCTGCTGATCGACGGCTTCGCCCACGACAACACAATCGGCGGCTACGCCACAATCGGCACCGACGGCATCGCTCCGCCCAGTTCGTATTCGGGCAATGACGGGTACGGTATCGCCATCCTTGGCCACGCCTATGCCAACCAGGTCTTCTTCAGCAACGTCGGCACCGATGCCGAAGGGACGGCGGCTGTGCCGAATCTCCAGGGCGGCATTCTCGTTGGCGGTCACGCAATCGCCAATATCATCGGCGGCATTCAGACAGACCCGAGCAAGCCCGTCTCGAACCTCATCAGCGGCAATGACGGCAATGGCATCACGCTACAGGCACACAGCCGGTTCAGCCTGATCCTCAACAACAAGATCGGCTTCAACGAGGCGGGCCAGCCAGTGCTGCTAAATTCGGGCGAGCCGATTGCCGTAAACGGGAGCCGGTTCAACGTCTTCTACGGCAATCAGATCGCTAAACCACCGGTCTCTTCCGGCGCGGACCCGGACAGCAACACCATCGGCGCGAGCAGCGGGCTGACCTCTCCCCTCCTGGCGTTTCTGACTCAGGCCGCAATGCCCAGCGGTGGCGATCTGCCGGCAGCCGCGGGTTCTCCATTTGCGATTTCGGACGTGGGTGAAAAGGGTTGGGATCTGGTCCATGGTATCGGCGATCTCGCCGTTTCCGACTGTTGGAGCCTTCCCGACCAGGTTCCGGATGGCTCGGTGTGGCAAGGCGGGTCCTGGCTGGCGGCGAGCGGGCACGATGCCGTGCTGGCCGGCCCTGGCAGCGGGCACACCGCGTCGGACCTGATCTGGTTCAATCCGACCTAGGGCAGCTTTCCGTTTGGATTAAGAAACTGGAATCGAATCCGGCGTTGTTCGAGGGATTTAAGAAAGACCCTGTCATACCAACCGCCGTTGACGGGTGACTGGAACAGCTACCACGGAATCTTCCGCGCCGGCGCACACGCACGGAACTGGCTCCTCGACGATGCCGAGTGCATTCGTTCAATCGGAATCAGAAAATGGGCAACGATCATCAGGGCGGTCGCTATCACACCGGGTGCGCGCGGCCGATGGTCAATCCGGAAGGATTGCCACGGCGCGTGTCCATCCGGCTGAGCCCCGGTGCACCTTCACCGGAAAGCACACGACCTCGAACCCGTCGGCCGGCAGTTGTTCCAGGTTGTGCAGCTTCTCCAGGTGGGAATAGCCGATCTCCCGCCCCGCCCGATGTCCTTCCCAGATCAGGCCGGCATCGCCGGTTTCCGCGACCTTCTTGCGGGTCAGCGAGAATGGTGCGTCCCAGCTCCAGGCATCGGTGCCGACCAGGCGCACGCCGCGTTCCAGCATCCAGAGCGTCGCGGCCTTGCCCATGCCGCAGCCGGAATCAACAAAGTCGTCATGCCCGTAGCGGGCACCGGCGGCGGTGTTGACGATGACGATCTCCAGCGGACGCAACACATGCCCGATGCGCCGCAGCTCGGCTTCCACATCGCCCGGCGTTGCCACATAGCCGGCCGGCAGATGACGGAAGTCCAGTTTCACCGCAGGCTGGAAGCACCATTCGAGCGGCACCTCATCGATGCGCCAGGAAGGTTCTCCCCCCGGTTTCAAGGCATGGTTCATCGTGGAGAAGAAGTGATAGGGCGCGTCGAGATGCGTGCCGTTATGCGTGCTGATCTGCACCCGCTCCACCGCCGCATATTCGCCGTCGGGCAGTTGATCGACGCGAACGCCCATATACTCCGCCATCGCCGGCGCGGTCTGATGGTGATCCAGATATTCGATCTGCGGCAGCATATGCGGCGGGTCGCTTTTGATGCCGGCTTTGAGCGGCACGGAGATGTCGAGCAAACGGCGAGGCATGAGTCCCTGATCCTCAGAGTGATTAAGTCTGATTGGTGGCCAGGCGTTCGGCCAAGGCGGCCGGCGTTTTCCTCGGCCGGCGCTATTCGGCCGCGTGCATGAGCTTGGTGGGATCGGCGCCCACCCGGCCGGTGTCGTTGGGGTCGGCCTTTGCCAGGCGGAAATCGTAATGCACCGCGGGCAGGCCCGGTATCGGTGAACCCGAGTCCACTTTGGCGCCGACCACGAGCGATCCCGACACGCCGAACACGGTGTCCGAGCCGATATTCTCATCGTCGCCGAAGTAAAGGGCCGTCACCAGTTCCCGATGCCCGTCGGCGCTGATCAGGAAATGGATGTGCGAGGGGCGGAAGCCGTGCCGGTGCTGCAGCTTCACCATGTTGCCGACCGGCCCGTCCATGGGAATCGAGTAGCCGAGGGGCCGCACGGTCCGGAAGTGATAGTTCCCGGCGGCATCGCAGCGGAAACTGGCGCGCAGATCCATCGCTTCGCCGTTTCCCTGCTGCAGGTCGTAAAGCCCGTGCTCGCTGGTTTGCCAGACCTCCACCAGCGCATGCGGCAGCGGCTGGCCCGCATTGTCGGTGACACGGCCATACAGGGTGATCACCGGCGCGGTCGGGTTCGCGGCGATCAGGGCGCCGTTCGGCAACTCGGGCGCGGCCTCGCGGTAGAACGGGCCGAGCAGACTGCTCTGCGATCCGAGTTCGCGCGCCTTGCGGTCGTGCAGGGCGTTCACCACCGCGCTGAGGCCCAGCACATCGGCAAGCAGGATGAATTCCTGACGAACAGGTGTGCACGCCTGGCCCACGGCGGTCATAAATTGGATGCCGGTGAGCCATTCGGCCGGCGTGAGATTGACCTCCCGGGCGAAGGCGTGGAGGTGTCGCACCGCGGCGTCCATGATCTCCTTCAAGCGCGGATCCGACGTGTTGGCCATCTGCGCCAGTGCGGCATCCGTGACAGTGAATTCGTCCAGATCCTGCATTTCGTCCCTCCCGTCCGGGCTTTCTACTGTAGCATACGGCAGGGCAGGGCGGTGCGCGAGGCTTCGCGCGCCCGCTAGGGCCGAACGCAGGATGGGCGAAACCATCCGAAAAGGGGAGTGACCGTAGATGGGATTGAGTCGCCTCGCGGGCGTGGTATTCGCCGCGCTTATGTTCCTCGCCGGGTCCATGCCGGCACGGGCGGAAAACCCGATCACCATCGGGTTCGGAATGGCGCTGACGGGGGGGCTGGCGCCCAACGGCAAGTCCGCGTTGCTCGCCTTGCAGATATGGGAAGAAGAAATCAACGCAAAAGGTGGTTTGCTGGGACGTCCGGTCAAGCTGATCTACTATGACGACCAGTCGAACCCCTCGCTTGTCCCCGGCATCTACACCAAGCTTCTGGATATCGACAAAGTCGACATCGCGGTCAGCGGCTACGGAACCAACATGATTGCCCCCGCGATGCCGGTCATTATTCAGCACAAGCGCACCTTTCTCGGCCTGTTTGGTCTCGCGGTGAACAGCGAGTTCCACTACCCCAACTACTTCTCCATCGTGCCGACCGGCGGCCCTGAGCCGAAGCAGAGTTTCGCCGAGGGCTACTTCGCGACGGCCATGGCGCTGGAGCCGAAGCCCAAGACCCTGGCGATTGTCGGCGCGGACGCGGAATTTCCGCACAACGCGATGGATGGTGCGCGCGCGCTCGCCAAGAAGGCCGGGCTCAAGATCGTCTACGATCACACCTATCCGCCTTCGACGACCGATTATTCGCCGATCGTCCGCGCCGTGCAGGCGGCCAATGCCGACCTGGTGCTGGTCTGCTCCTATCCGCCCGATACGGTCGGCATCATCCGGGCGGCGCATGAGATTGGCCTCAAGGCCCGCTTGTTCGGGGGCGGCATGGTCGGGCTTCAATCCACCGCCATCAAGGCGCAGCTTGGGCCGTTGCTGAACGGGATCGTCGATTACGATTTCTGGCTGCCGATCAAGGCGTTCGCAACGCCGGAAGCCCTCGCCTTCCTGAAGGTCTATCAGGAAAAGGCGCCAGCAGCCGGCGTCGACGTCCTGGGATACTACATGCCGCCGTTTGCCTATTCGGAGATGCAGGTGCTCCAGCAGGCCATTGAGGGGACGAAGAGCCTCGATCAGCAGAAGCTGGCTGACTACCTGCGCTCCCACACCTTCAAGACTCTTGCCGGCGACATCAAGTTCGGGCCGACGGGCGAATGGACCGAGGCGCGTGTGATGCAGGTGCAGTTCCAGGGCGTCAAAGGCAACGGGGTCGACCAGTTCAAGGATCCGAAGGTCGAGGTCGTCCTGTGGCCGCCGTCACTCAAGAACGGCAATGTCATCACCCCCTACTCCGAGGCGCAGAAGTAAAGACTGGACCGGCGCAGGCGATGGCCGCTCCATTGCTTGCGCCGGAATCGACCGTGCCGTCGGCACTGTGGCCGCACGTCTGGAGCCTGTTCGGTGCAGATGGAGCACCGAGCAGGCTCTATGTCTTTGTTTAATCGCGTGATTCACGTCTCCGGCGATTCCGCCTGCGACGATCACGCTCTAATCGCACCATACCGATTTCAGATGAAAGCTTGATACGTCGCTCCGCTCGGTAGGCCGCCCGGCAGAATGACACCGCTCCAGCACCGGCATGGATGAGGAAGCTGTTCCGGCGCCGTCGGAGCCGCGCATGTAGCGCGCGGGCTTACTGAGCTGTGGCCGTCGGGATCACCCCATCCGGCGGGGTCAAAAGTCAGCCTGACTGTCCCGCAATGGCCGGCTCACTCGCGGGCTGCATCCCCCAGCGGGCATCATGCCCCGACACGTCGGCCAGCAAGGACCAGATGCGCTCCGGCTGCATCGGAACGTCCGGGTCGTTCAGGAGGCTGTCGAGCTCTTCCAGCTTGCGGGCATAGTCTGCGTGGGTCATGCAAAATCCTTCGGCAATCAACACTGCCATCCCCGCACAGGATCATGGCGAGGACGCGGCACGTGTATGGAAATAGCATGCACGCCGTCAGGTTACCGGGTGGTTGACGATCACAGTGATGACAGCACGGCAGGGGCGAGCGCCGGGATGCGGGCGGCCGGATGCCCGGGATTGCGGAAACGAAGTTCGCCGTCTTCCACCGCGTCCGGCTCTTTCATCCCGAACAGTTCCAGGCGCGAGGCAAATGTCACGGCGACCACGCGCTTTGCCTCCGGGTTGGTCAGGAATTGCCGCGCCTCTCCCTCCAGTTCCAGCCGCTCTCGCAGGCCGCGCCATTCCAGCCGGTCAGTGTCTTCCAGGAATATCGCCATGATTCCGGGTCGCGTGCCCGTGAGCCGGTCCGGCGCGGTCACGCCAAGACGTTTCCTGACCGCCACGGCAACGCCGTTTTCCTGCGCCGCCCGGGCGGCCATCACAAAGACGCCACCACCCGCGGTCGTCACCGCGAGATGTGCTTCCGGCCCGAATTCGCGGCGCAGAAAGGGCAGCAATCCCAGGTCCTCGCCCTGCGCGCTGCTCAAGGTCAACGGGTCGAGCCTGAGGACGATGGCTTCGTCGTGGTCCTGGCGCATGCGCGTCTGCAGCAAGGTCCTGATGCGTTGGTGCAGCGCCGCCAGTGGATCGGGCACCTCCTCCGTCGCATGCAGTCCGCCGTGCAGCCCCTGGGGCAGCGTCATTTTCAGCAGATAACGGCCGGGATGCGCACTGAGCCAGGTCTGCAGCTCCGGGTCGATCCGGTCCGCGAGGCGGAACCATGCGCCGCGATGCACGTCCCGGCCATCCTCGGCCGACATCACCTCGCAGGAAATCTCGGCTTCGACCCGTTCCCGAGCAAGCAGCAGATCGAATTCGGTCCCTTCCTCGAGTCCAGAGAACCGCACCGTGAA
Organism: Acetobacteraceae bacterium; assembly: GCA_035606775.1. Classification (GTDB taxonomy): domain Bacteria; phylum Pseudomonadota; class Alphaproteobacteria; order Acetobacterales; family Acetobacteraceae; genus Rhodopila. The sequence goes on from DATNEJ010000555.1 coordinate 15,966, forward strand.
GCCGCGGGATCGCTGCAGGGCAGCGGTGCGCAGCAGGTGAAACAAGGGGATCAGCGTGCCGTCGCCGGCGATCGCCCTTTGCAGCACCTCGGCGAGCCGGCGCCGGCCGACCGGGCTGAGTTCGCCGGCCAACGCAACGGCATCGGCCGCATGGCTGGCCAGCAGGAACTCCGCCGCCGATGGCTGGCGACCTGGTGTCTCGCGCATTCGCTCCACCGCCAGCTCCACGGCATGGCGCTGGCGAATGGCCTTGCCGGATCTTGGACCGGCAGTTGCACGATCTCGAATCTCTGCGATCCGTGCGGCCCAGGACTGCTTTCCGGCCAGCCCGACAAATGAGTCGAGCATGGCCGAATCAACTAAAGATTGCATGGATGGGGGCATGGCAAGAAGGAGACGGACATTGATGGTGCTTTATTCCCGACCGTCAAGCTTGGTTATTGGTTCCCGTCGGCCGCCTGGCTGACGCCGATCCGGACGCGCCGCGCGTTCAACTTTCCGTGATTGATGAGGTGGGAGGAGATGAGTGCTGCGCCCGGCCAGGCAGGAAGGTGTCGCCCCTGATGGAGAGTGGCAGCCTGGTCGGACGCCCGGTTTCTCCCAACAGGCGGAGCGATCAGCCTGCCGGTCCTTTTTGGAAAGCGGTTCGCGCTTTCCCGCGATACCGCCGCGAGCGATCACGCTCTAGGATCAGAGTGGCGTGGGACGCAAAACGGTGGACCGCCTGCCGTATCGGCCGGCCATGGCAGTCCGCCGACAGGGGCAGGCATCAAATGGCGCAGGACGGATACCGGGTCACGGGCGACATGGCCTTTCAGGCCGGCTTCGGCAATGAGCACGCGAGTGAGGCCATCTCGGGCGCACTGCCGGTCGGGCAGAACTCGCCGCAGCGTCCAGCCCTGGGGCTCTACACGGAGCAGATTTCCGGCACGCCGTTCACGGTGCCCCGTCATCTCGCCCGCCGATCCTGGCTCTACCGCATCCGGCCGTCGGCGGCGCATCGCGCCTACCAGCGCATGCCGCAAGGCACCTTGGGCGGCGTCTTGGCGGAACCCACGCCAAACCGGCTGCGCTGGGACCCGCTGCCGATGGAGGCAGTGTCCGGCGATTTCATCGATGGCCTGTTCACCATGCTGGCCAATACCGACACTGAAGCCGGGACCGGTGTGTCGGTGCACGTGTATCGCGCCAATCGCGATATGCAGCGGGTGTTCTGGAGCGCGGACGGCGAATTGCTTCTGGTGCCGCAGATCGGCGCCCTTGCGATCGCCACCGAGTTCGGGCGGCTGCAGGTTGAGCCGGGCCAGATCGCGGTGATCCCGCGCGGCGTCCGTTTCCGGGTGACGCTGCCGGAGGGATCGGCGCGCGGTTATGTCTGCGAGAATCACGGCGCGCCGTTCCGGCTTCCCGATCTTGGTCCTATCGGCGCCAACGGGCTGGCGAATGCCCGGGACTTTCAGGCACCCGTGGCCTGGTTCGAGGAACGGGAGGAGCCGGTCGAGATCGTGCAGAAATTCATGGGTAGCCTGTGGACGACCACGCTCGATCATTCACCATTCGATGTCGTGGCGTGGCACGGCAGCCATTATCCGTATCGCTACGACCTTGCTCACTTCATGGCCATCGGCACAGTCAGCTTCGATCATCCCGATCCTTCGATCTTCACCGTGCTGACGTCGCCGACAGATTCTCCCGGTGCTGCGAATGTGGACTTTGTCATCTTCCCGCCGCGCTGGATGGTGGCCGAAGGCACGTTTCGTCCGCCCTGGTTCCACCGCAACATAATGAATGAGTGCATGGGCCTGGTGCGTGGGACATACGATGCCAAGGCGGGCGGATTCAGTCCGGGTGGCCTGTCCCTGCATGGGCTGATGAGTGCGCACGGCCCCGACGCCGTCAGCGCGGAGCGCGCCATGGCGGCCGACCTCGTGCCGGTCAAGCTTGAGGACACACTCGCGTTCATGTTCGAGACCCGCCAGGTGCTCTGTCCGACGCGGCAGGCTTTGGCGCTTCCACAGCTTCAGCCGGACTACGATTCGGTGTGGGATGGGCTGCGGAAGAACTTTAGCCCGACGGGAATACGGCAATGATCGACGAAACGCATGATCCGTCGCGGACGAGTTGGGTGGCGTCGGCCAACGGGCACGCGGAGTTTCCGATCCAGAATCTGCCGCTTGGGGTATTCAGCCCGCCGGGCGGCGCGCCTCGCGGCGGCATCGCCATCGGCGATCGCATCCTCGACATCGGCGCGACGCTGGAAGCGGGATTGTTGACCGGCGCGGCGCGGGACGCGGCAGAGGCAGGTGCGGGCCGCACGGTTGCGCCGCTGCTGGAAGCAGGGGCCGCGGCGCGCTCCGCATTGCGGCGCCAAATATCCAAGCTGCTTGCCACGGATGCACCGGGGTCGGTTCGGTCAGTAGAGAATCGGCTGCTGCATGACGCGGCGCAATGCGCCATGCACCTTCCGGTGCGGGTCGGCAATTTCACCGATTTCTTCGCCGGCATTCATCACGCGACGACGGCCGGGAAGATCAACCGGCCGGATGACCCGCTGATGGCGAACTATAAATACGTGCCGGTCGCGTATCACAGCAGGGCATCCTCCGTGCAGGTGTCCGGCGGGGCCGTGCGGCGGCCCAACGGCCAGAGGAAGCCGCCCGGACAGGCGGCGCCGGATTACGGGCCGAGCAGGAATTTCGATTATGAGATGGAGCTTGGCGTGTGGATCGGGGCCGGCAACACGCTGGGCACGCCGATTCCGATCGCCGAGGCAGGCCGGCATGTCGCCGGGTTCTGCCTGCTGAACGACTGGTCGGCGCGCGACATCCAGGTATGGGAATCGCAGCCCCTTGGCCCATTCCTGGCCAAGAGCCTTGCCACGTTCGTGTCCCCATGGATCGTGACGGCCGAAGCGCTCGCCCCGTTCCGCATCGCACAGCCGCCGCGACCGGCGGGTGATCCCGCGCCGCTGCCGCACTTGCTGGATGCGAACGATCAGGCTTCCGGTGCCTTTACCATCGCGTTTGACGTCGCGCTGCTGACCCCGGCGCTCCGCCGGGCGGGTGCCGAACCTCACCCCCTGTCGCGGTCGAATGCGTCCGATCTCTATTGGACAGTCGCGCAGATGGTGGCGCACCACACGTCCAATGGCTGCAATCTGCAGCCGGGCGATCTGTTCGGCAGCGGCACGGTCTCCGGCACGGAGCCTGGGACCGAGGGCTGTCTGCTGGAGATGACACGCGGCGGACGGAACCCGATCGCACTGCCGAATGGCGAGAGCCGGCACTACCTCCAGGACGGCGATGAGGTCGTTTTCCGCGGCCACTGCGCCAGGGCCGGCTACGTCACCATCGGCTTTGGCGAGTGCCGCGGACAGGTCGCGGCGGCGCTGCCCCTGGGCTGACCGGTCATCCGACCAGCGAACCCGCCGGGCATCCTCGACGGAATGATCCGGCCTCTGGCAGTCTGACCCGATGGCGAGCGATGCAACAGCGACCGGCCAGCGACTGCGACCAAACGAAGTGGCGGTCGCACTGCCCGCAGGGCCGGATGCCGGGCTTTACTTCATCGGCACGATCCACACGCCCTGGCGGACGCGTGAGGCGTGCCCGCGGCGCGGCACGCCGGATGGGCCGGTGTGCACGATCGTCGTGGCGGATCGCTGGGCGCAGGCCCTGCGTGGCCTGGAGCCGCCTTGCCGTATCCAGGTGCTCTACTGGATGCATGAGGCGCGGCGCGATCTGCTGTTGCAGACCCCGATGCGAACAGGTCAGACCACTGGCACCTTTGCGCTGCGCTCTCCCGTACGGCCGAACCCGATCGCGTCGTCCATTGTCGATCTGCTGGCGGTCGAGGGGGCCATGCTGCGGGTTCGGGGGCTGGATTGTCTCGACGGCACGTCGTTGATCGACATCAAGCCGGTACGGCTGAGCGGCGAGGGGTAGAGCCTGGCGTCGTAACTGAATTTACGGCCAGCGCACCGAAGGCGGCAGGCTCATGAGGATCGCTTCCACATTGCCGCCTGTCTTCAGGCCGAACAGCGTGCCGCGGTCGTGAATCAGGTTGAATTCCACATAGCGTCCGCGGCGGATCAACTGGTGCTCACGCTCTTCCGGAGTCCAGTTCTGTCTCATGCGCCGGCGGACGATCCTGGGAAAGCAGTCGAGGAACGCTTCGCCGACATCGCGGACGAAGGAAAAATCCGCCGCCGCGTCACCGGAGAAATGATGGTCGAAAAAAATGCCGCCGGCGCCCCGCGGCTCCTGCCGATGCGGCAGATAGAAGTAGCGGTCGCACCAGGCTTTGAAGTCCTTATAGTAATTCGGATCATGGCGATCGCAGGCACACTGGAACGCGGCGTGGAAATCCGCCGCATCGGCGATGGCCTCCGGGGTTTCCAGCCGCATTGGCGTCAGATCGCCGCCGCCGCCGAACCAGCCTTTGGTCGTCACCAGCATCCGCGTATTGAAGTGGGCGGCAGGGATAAGCGGGCTCTGCATGTGGGCGACGAGGCTGATGCCGCTCGCCCAGAATCGCGGATCCTCCGCTGCGCCAGGAATCTGAGCGCGGAAGTCCGGCGCGAATTCGCCCCAGACCGTGGAGACGTTGACCCCGACCTTTTCGAATACACGGCCCCGCATCAGGCTCATGGTTCCGCCGCCGCCGCCGCCGTCGCTGCCGTCCTGCGTAGGTCTGGTCCATGCGGTGCGGACGAAGCGCCCCGGCGCCGTGTCGGCCAGAGGCACACCGGGTTCGTTTTCGATCGCCTCGAAGGCCCCGCAAATGCGGTCTCGCAATGCCTCGAACCACGTGCGCGCCTGTGACTTCAGCGCCTCATGCGGAACGGGCGCGCGCGATTCGGCGGGGATTTCGGTCATCGGGGCTTGTTCCGTCGTCACAGTCAGGCTAGCGGCTAGTTCCACCACGTTGAAGGGGGCGTGTTGCAGGGGGCGAAGCCCGCCCGTAGAGTGCGCCCGCCTACCGCCGGGTTGTCCCGGTGACGTGGGTTTGTTTCCGGTCCGGCCGAAGGGACGGACTGCGGTCAGACGCGCCTGCTGCGGACGACCGAAACCGCTAACGGCTGCTCACCCGCATGTGGTGGGCACAAGAGGGGAAGATGGCCGACTCGTCTGCCGCGACTGCCGCCCACCATGGCCATTCGGCCGACGTTACCAAACGTGATTTCCTACAACTTGTCGCAGGCGCCGGCGCCGTCGTCGGTGCGGGAGCCATTGCCTGGCCTCTTCTCGACTCGATGAACCCTTCCAAAGATGTGCTTGCACTGTCTTCGGTGGACGTTGAGCTCAAGCCGATCGAGGAAGGTCAGGGCATCACCATCGTCTGGCAGGGCAAGCCGATCTTCGTGCGGCACCGGACCGCGAAGGAGATCAAGGAGGCCGAGGATGTCCAACTGTCCCAGTTGGCCGATCCGCAGACCGACGCGGCGCGGGTCAAGGCCGGCCACGACCAATGGATCGTCCTCATCGGCATCTGCACCCACCTCGGATGCGTGCCGCTAGGCAACAAGCCGACCGATCCGCGCGGCGACTGGGGCGGCTGGTTCTGCCCCTGCCATGGCAGCCAGTACGACACCTCGGGCCGCGTGCGCCACGGACCCGCGCCCGCCAATCTGGCGGTACCGCCCTATGCGTTCGAGACCGATAGCAAGATCAAGGTGGGCTGATCCGTCAGCCGCTTTGATAGGGAACTAGCCCAGGGAACTAACCATGGCCGGCCTGCACAAGAGCGATATCCCCAATCCGGTGCTGAACTGGATCGACAGCCGCCTGCCCATCATCACGATGATGCAGAAGGAGTACGGGGTTTTCCCCACGCCGAAGAACTTCAACTACTTCTGGAACTTCGGCGCGCTGGCGACGGTGAACCTGGTGATCATGATCGTCACCGGCATCTTCCTGGCGATGAACTACCAGCCGAACACCACGCTGGCGTTCGATTCCGTGCAGCACATCATGCGCGATGTGAACTACGGCTGGCTGATCCGCTACGTGCACCAGAATGGTGCATCGATGTTCTTCATCGTCGTCTACATCCACATCTTCCGGGGCCTCTACTACGGGTCCTACAAGGCGCCGCGTGAGCTGTTGTGGATGCTGGGTGTCGTCATCCTGCTGCTGATGATGGCCACGGCCTTCATGGGCTACGTGCTGCCCTGGGGCCAGATGTCCTACTGGGGCGCCACCGTCATCACCAACCTGTTCTCCGCCTTCCCAGGCGTCGGGCACGCCATCGTCACGCTGCTGTGGGGCGGCTTCAGCGTCGACAACCCGACCCTGAATCGGTTCTTCTCCCTGCACTACCTGCTGCCGTTCGTATTAGTGGGGGTGGTGTTCCTCCATGTCGCGGCGCTGCACATCGTCGGCTCGAACAATCCGCTGGGCATCGACGTGAAGTCGCCGCAGGACACGCTGCCGTTCCATCCGTACTACACGATCAAAGACAGTGTCGGCATGTGCGTCTACCTGATCGTGTTCGCGGCACTCGTGTTCTTCGCTCCCAACTTCCTGGGCGATCCGAACAACTTCATCCCCGCCAATCCCTTGCAGACACCGGCTGATATCGTGCCGGAGTGGTACTTCCTGCCGTACTACGCCATCCTGCGGTCGGTGCCGAACAAGCTGCTGGGCGTCTGCATGATGTTCAGCTCCATTCTGGTGCTGTTCGTGCTTCCCTGGCTGGATACCTCCCGTGTGCGCAGCGCCCGGTTCCGGCCGATCTACCGGCAACTGATCTGGCTGTGGGTTGCTGCGGTCATCGGCCTTGGCGTCTGTGGCGCGCACAAGCCGGAAGGCATTTGGGTGGTGCTCAGCCGCATCTGCACGCTGTATTATTTCCTGCATTTCCTGGTGATCCTGCCGATCCTGGGCAAGCTGGAGCGGCCGCTTCCGCTGCCGGAGAGCATCAGTCAACCGGTGACGGGTGGCCGTGGTGGTGGACCGGTGCCGTCGGGTGCCGCAGCCAAGTCGATGGAGAAAGCCTGATGCGCGCCGTGCGCTCCTTGCTTACCGGCGTGATCCTCGCCGGGCTGTCCCTGGTTCCGGCGATGGCGCAGGAAGCGCCTGTGCCGCCGTCGCAGAACTGGAGCTTCGACCGAATCTTCGGGACCTACGACCTCGCCGCCGCGCAGCGTGGCTTCCAGGTCTATTCGGAAGTTTGCTCCAACTGCCACTCCATGACACTGCTGCATTACCGGGATCTGGTCGGGATCGGCCTGACACCCGCACAGATCAAGTCTGTCGCGGCGTCCGTCACCGTGCCGCAGGGGACGGATGATCAGGGCAATCCCAAGGAAGGGCCGGCAACCCCTGGCGATCAGTTCCGCTCGCCATTCCCGAATGACAAAGCCGCACGGGCCGCGAACAATGGCGCGCTGCCCCCCGATCTGTCCCTGATCATCAATGCCCGCGAATACCACGCGGACTATGTCTACGGCATCCTGACCGGCTTCGCGGAACCGCCGGCCGGCTTCAAGATGCAGGACGGCATGAACTACAACAAGATGTTCCCGGGACATCAGATCGCCATGCCGCAGCCGCTGCACGACGATCAGGTCACCTATGCTGACGGCACCAAAGCCACCATCGATCAGGAGTCGCACGACGTGGTGACGTTCCTGGCATGGGCCGCCAATCCGGAAATGGTGGAGCGCAAGCAGATCGGCGTGCGTGTGATCCTGTTCCTGGTGTTCATGGGCTGCATCACCTACGCGGTGAAGCGCAGGGTGTGGTCCGACGTCCACTGACAGAACAGAGCCGCCTATGATCGAGCCGGTGATCGGCATCATCGGCGGCTCTGGCATCTATGACATCGATGGGCTTGAGGAGAAGGCGTGGGGCCAGGTCGAGACGCCCTGGGGCACGCCCTCCGACGCCCTGTTGTCCGGCCGGTTGGGCGGCGTGCGCTGCGTGTTCCTGCCGCGCCACGGACGCGGGCATCCTCTGTCGCCGACCCATCTCAACTACCGGGCGAATATCGACGCGCTGAAGCGGTCCGGGGTGACCGATGTGCTGTCGCTCTCCGCTGTCGGCAGCCTGCGCGGCGACCTGCCGCCGGGGCATTTCGTCATCGTCGATCAGTTCATCGACCGTAGCTTCGCGCGCGAGAAGAGTTTTTTCGGAGAGGGAATAGTCGCGCATGTCTCCATGGCGCATCCGGTGTGCGCCCGGTTGGGCGATGTGCTGGAACGCGCCGCGCGATCGGCTGACATTCCGGTTATCCGCGGCGGCACCTATCTGGTGATGGAGGGACCGCAATTCTCCACCAAGGCGGAGAGCGAGCTTTACCGGTCGTGGGGATGCAGCGTCATCGGCATGACCAACATGCCGGAGGCGAAGCTGGCACGGGAGGCGGAGCTTTGCTACGCGACCGTAGCGATGGTGACAGATTTCGACTGCTGGCACCCGGACCATGACCACGTGACGGTCGAAGCTGTGGTGAAAGTCCTGCTAGAGAACGCGGACCGGGCGCGCGGCCTCGTGAGCACCGCGGTGCCGGAGATTGGTGCCGCCCGGCCGCTCTGCCCTTGCGGTTGCGATCGTGCACTCGACAACGCGGTCATCACCGCCACGCACATGCGCGATCCCGCCCTGGCCGCCAGGCTTGATGCGGTGGCGGGGCGGGTGCTGAAAGCCTGACCGCTCCCGGCAGGCGAGACGATCAGCGTTTAAGCCTTTGATCGATCGCGTGATTCGCGCTTCCCGGCCTTTTGCCTCTGGTGATCAGGGCCTGCCGCCTATTTTTCCACGGCTTCTGTC
>DATNEJ010000020.1:0-3409 GCA_035606775.1 Acetobacteraceae bacterium
ATCATGATCATCGCGGGCTCCGCGAGCGACGCGATCATTACCTCCCGGCTGGAGCCGATACCGCCGAAGCTGGTGCCGACGTCCATGCCTGCAAGCGCCAGGAAGAAGCGCGCACTGCCGAGCAGCGCCACGATCGCGATAAGATCGGCTGTCCAGCTGAACAACAGGCCGGTGGCGAATGTCGGCACCAGCGCGGCGGCCACCCAGGTCGCGGCAAAGATCAGATAGGGGCTTGCGCGAAACAGCCACGAGGCATTGTCGGCCAGGACGACTTCCTTGCGTACGAGCCGGACCAGATCGCGATAGGGCTGCAGCACCGGCGGTCCCTTGCGGCGCAACAGCCGCGCCTTCATCTTTCGCACGAGGCCGGTGACCAGCGGTGCCAAAAGCACCACCAGTATCATCTGTGCGCCCTGAACGGCGAAATCGTGGATCAGCGCCATATTGCGATCACCAGAAGCAACACGACGAGCGTGACGAAGACGAGGCTGAGATAACGCCGGATGGTGAGGAACTGCAGCACATCCAGCCGCCCGGCCACGAAGCCGACAGCGCCCTCCAGCGGCGCGTAAAGGACGTTCCAGACGATATCCTCAAGGTGGACGCTGAATTTCGCCGGCCGCACATCGCCCGGCGGTGGGATCTCGATGTTCAGACGGGCGCGAAAAAGCAGCGTTCCGAAAACGCGGCGGATCGGCTGGGCAAAACTTCCCGCCGTGTATTGCGTGAGCGGACTTGCGTTCGGATAGCCGCAATCCCATGCGGGGGCGCGGCGCACGGCTTTGGATGCCAGCAGATGGATGGCCAGAGCGGCAAGCGACGCCGATGCCGCGATGAACAGGAAGACAAGCAGCCCGTTATACGAGCTTCGATCCTTGGTGATCGGAACCATCGACAGCCAGGCGATGGAGGATTGTCGCGGCATGTGGCCGCCAAGCAGGTGCTGCACCACCGGCGCCATCGCGTCGATGAAGAATCCGGGAAGAATGCCCGCGAGCAGGCAGATTGCGGCCAGCGTGAGCATCACGCCGAGCGAAAACCTGTCTGTTTCCCGCGCCTCTTCTGCGGCGGCGCTGCGGGGGCGGCCGAGAAAGGCGATGCCGAAAATCCTGACGAAGCACGCAGCAGCCAGCGCCACCGACAGCGCCAGCAACGCCCCCACCGCCGGAACGATGAGCTTCAATCCCCATTGCGGAAGTTCCGGACTGAGCAAAATCGCCTGAAAGGTCAGCCATTCGGAGGCGAAGCCGTTGAGCGGCGGCAGCGCCGAGATCGCCGCGCAACCGATGAGAACCGCGAAGGCCGTGACGGGCATGCGGTGAATCAGGCCGCCCAGCTTTTCCATGTCGCGCTCACCGGTTGCGGTCAGCACCGCGCCGGAACCGAAGAACAGCAGGTTTTTGAAAATCGAATGGTTGAAGGCGTGGAACAATGCCGCCGTCAGGGCCAGCACAGCGGCGGTTTGGAAATGATCGGCGCCGAACGCCAGCGCCAGACCCAGGCCCACGAAGATGAACCCGATATTCTCGATCGTGCTGTAGGCGAGCACCCGCTTGAGATCGTTCTGGAACAGCGCGTAGAGCACACCCATCAACGCGGTCGCGCCGCCCAGCGCCAGCACCATGATCCCCCACCACCAGACCGGCGGTCCGAGCAGGTCGAACACGATACGGATGAACGCGTAGATCGCGACCTTGGTCATCACCCCGCTCATCAGCGCGGAGACATGGCTGGGTGCCGCGGGATGGGCGAGCGGCAACCAGACGTGCAACGGCACAAGTCCCGCCTTCGATCCCGCCCCGACAAGGACCAGCAGAAGCACAAGCGCGGCGTAGAGCGCGGAAGGGTGATGCGCCCGGATCGCTTCGAAGCCGTAACGGCCGTCGGGTCCGGCCAGCAACCCGAAGGCGAGCAGAAGCGCGAAGGTGCCGAAGCTCGCCATCAGGATATAGACGTAACCGGCGCGTGCATTGTCCGCCGTGCGGTGATGGGTCATCACCAGTGCCCACGACGTCAGCGACATGAATTCCCATGCCAGCAAAAAGCTGAAAGCGTCGTCCGCAAGAACAACCAGATTCATGCCCGCCAGAAAGGCGGGAAAAAACGGCAATACGCGCTGGGGCGCCGATTCATGCCGCCCATAGCCGATTGCGTAGAGGCTTGCGCCTGCCGCTCCGAGATTGACGATGAGGAGAAACAGCGACGACAAGGCATCCGCGCGAAAATTGGCGCCCATCCACGGCAGGCCGAGTGGCAGGTGCACGGTGTCCGAATGAACGGCACCGATGCCGGTGAAAGCGGTTGCGCACGCGATGGCCGAAACGATCGCGCAGGCCGCATAGATCGTTGCCGTGGCGCCCGACCGCCGCGAAAGCAAAACCGCAAGCACGGCGGTCGCCAACAACGCCAGAATGCACCACAGCAAGATCGCAACTTGCATCGGGTCGCCCTTCAAGCCGTCGGGATTGGGGTCAGCTTGACGAATCTGTCTGTCCGTCCGGCATGCGTGTTTTTTGTCTTCAGTCGAACGCCACGCCCACCCTCATAGCTGACCGTATTTTCTTCGATAAGTTCGAGACCGGCGATCTCCAGGGCGGTGATCAACTTGGTCAGGGAATCGACATTGCCGCGTATTACCCCGCTGCTTGCTTCCATGCGCTGGATGGTTGGAAGCGAGAGTCCCGCCATTTCGGCAAGGCGTCGTTGATCGAGGCCGAGAAGGGCACGGGCGGCGCGCAGCTGAGAAGCAGTAATCATGTCTCATACATCAATTATACTATATATGTTACCATATATAGCGTTTACACCTCGCTTATTAATGGTTCAATATCAATTTTGGCGTCCGACGGCGGATGCGGCATCAGGAGAACACCGGGCCCTTCAAAAATCACCGTTCCAGCGGGGGATGGATATATGCGAGCCCAGGAGATTTACGGGCGCTATCGCGTGCTCATCGCAGCGATAGCCGCACAAGCGGAATGGACAGCTGATTGGATCGGCGACCTGCGCCACACTGTCAGATTGTTTGAGAGCGAAATGGGGCATCTGGAACAGGCCAATGCCCAACAATTGCGGAACAAGCTTTGTGTCCAGCTTGAACAGGAAGCATTCCTTTCGGGCGACGGCAGACGCCGGCAAGCCCTTTTGGCAGCCGCGAAATTCCTCAAGGTCGATGCGTGACGGCTCGCAGGGGAGCAACAACGTTCCGGCACGCTTCGCTGCACAGACACCTCGCCCCGAGCGGCTGCTCCGCGGGCCGGGATGATACATGATGAGTTTGCAATGCCGGTAACTGCGTCAACCGCCACCCCTGTGTGGACAGCCATCCGTCGCGGTGTCATCGGGAAGTGTCCGAAATGCGGAAAGGGCGCTTTGTATAAGGCTTATTTGAAACAGGTCGATCACTGTG
>DATNEJ010000050.1:0-6807 GCA_035606775.1 Acetobacteraceae bacterium
GCTTCGTTGGAAACCGCCGGCGGGATAATCACGTCGTCACCCTGCTTCCAGTTCACCGGCGTCGCCAGCATGTGCTTCGCAGTGAGCTGGACTGAATCGAGCAGCCGTAGCACCTCGTCAAAGTTGCGGCCGGTGTTCATCGGATAGGTCAGCGTGGCTTTGATCTTCTTGTCCGGGCCGATGACGAAGACCGAGCGCACGGTCTGGTTGTCCGCCGAGGTGCGACCCTCGGAGGTGGTGCCCGCCCCTTCCGGCAGCATGTCGTAGGCCATCGCCACCTTGAGATCGGTGTCGCCGATCATCGGATAGTTCACGGGATGGCCCTGGGTCTCCTCGATGTCCTTCGCCCATTTGGCATGGTTATCCACCGGATCGACGCTGAGCCCGATGATCTTGGTGTTGCGCTTGTCGAACTCGGGCTTCAGGCCCGCCATGTAGCCCAGTTCGGTGGTGCAGACCGGCGTGAAGTCCTTGGGATGCGAAAACAGGATAGCCCAGCCATCGCCGACCCACTGGTGGAAATTGATTTTTCCCTGCGTGGTTTCAGCGGTGAAGTTCGGAGCCTCGGAGTTGATTCGCAGTGACATGGCTCATGGTCTCCATCGCGGGTTGGGCGGCGCGCAGCATGTCTGCGGCCACCGGGGCGCCAGCGCCCTCAGGGCGAGATTAGCTTATGAACCGGCGCACCACTACGCTCCGCGGAGGAATGGCTGGATATTCCAGAACGATCCCGTGAATCCACGGGTATCTCGTAGCATCGCCGCACTCGGGGAGGTCACGACGCATGGCGCTCGCCTTCGCCATGAGACTGCGCATGGCCGCAGCAGCCCTCGGTTGCGCCTCGCTCCGCGAATTCTCCGCACGCTTTCGTGAGGCGCCCCCGGCAACGCAGTGCGACCTCAACTGGTTCAACGAATGGGTGCTGGGGCGGTCGCCGCCGCGAGCACCCTCGGTCTATGCCGAGATGCGTTGGATCGTCAGCGCCACGGGAACAAGCGACCCGGTGTTCGTGACAATCCAGGTACCGCAACACTCGATGCCGTAATCGACGACGATGCGCACCAGTGGCGCGCGACACGCCTCGTAGAAGCCGATCCCACTGGGCAATTCGGCGGTGATGATCGGAGTCCCGCGGTCGTGCATCCTGGCGAGGCCAAATCTTCACATAGGCATCGATGAAGGGATGAACGAAATGAAACCTCCCATTGTTAACCACATCACAGTCATCGCCCAACGCCGCGCCTATCAGGAAAGCCAATAGTCACGCCGTCAGGGAGGTAACGATGGCATCCGACCTTTTCTTCTATGAAGGTGCTGACGGTTATTGCGAATACTACAAGACGAGCCAGGGTGGAATCTCGTTTCAACGCCAGGGTACGATTCCGCCCGCTGGCTGGACCCACGTCGTGCAGGGCCAGTTCGCCGGCGCGGGTCTGTGCCAGTTCGTCCTCTACAACAGCGTGAGCGGGACGATTCAGGTCTGGATGGTGGGGACCAGCCCGGACGGATACGGCCATACCTACCTGCTGCACGAAACGCCGAACTGGCGGCCGGGCTTCAAACTTCTGATCCCCGGTAGTTTCGCCTTCACGAGTGGTACCAGCCTGGTCGGCCTGCCGGAACTGCTGTGCTACGACGCCACGGCGGGCGTCGGCGAGTTCTACTATATCGGCGAGCAGGGCATGACGCTGGCCTATCGCTACACCGGCTGGCGAACCAGTTGGAACATCATCGTCGCGGGCAATTTCGGCGGCGACGCCGTCAGCGACCTGCTGTTCTACGACGCCGCCGGGAACACGGGCGAGTTCTATGAGGTCGACAATTTTCGGATCAATCGCCTGGTCACCCACATCGACTGGCGCAGCAGTTGGAAGCTGATTGTGCCCGGCAGTTTTGGCGGCAATGGCTTTACCGACCTGTTGTTCTACGACCCCGCCGGCGCGACGGGCGAGTTCTACGCGGTGAACCAGGGACAGATCAGCCTGCTGCACAGCTACACCGACTGGCGCGGCAGTTGGGATGAGATCGTCCCCGGCGATTTCGGCGGCAACAGCTTGACCGATCTGCTGTTCTATGATCGCGCCGGCGGCACCGGTGAATTCTATGCGGTCAACAACGGCGGCATTTCGTTGCTGCGGTCGAACATCGGCTGGCGGGCGAGCTGGACGAATATCCTCGCGGGCACCTACACGGGCACGTCCGGCGGCTCGCAACCGGTGCCGTTCGTGACGGCGGCCGTGGAGCCGTTCGACCCGGGCAGCGACTTTCGGATGCTGCACATCTTCGGCAGCAACTTTCAGAACAACGAGGCGGTAACACTAAAGATCACCATCCAGGACGGTTCGGCCACACCGGAGGTCGTCACGGAAACGGCGCAGGCCGACCCCTCAGGCAATCTCGAATTCAAGTATTCCGGCAGCGGTGGCGGCGTGTGCAATCCCACAAACTTCCCGCCGCGCCAGTTCCGGGTGCAGGGGACCGGTGTGACGAGCCACCGCGTGTCCAACGTCGCGGTCACCGGCTGTCCTGGGTGATCGGCAGCCAAGGCCAGCCGCCGGCTTGCCTGCGCCCCGGGTGGGCCACAAACTCCCCGAAAGGGGGAGGCGCAGAACAAGACCGCGCGTCCCACACACAGGAGAACCTCTCATGGACCTCAAGGGCGCGGTCGCACTCGTCACCGGCGGCAATGGCGGGCTCGGCCAACGTATCTGTCACGCGCTGGCGCGCGAAGGCGCCCATATCGCCGTCATGTACGCCCAAAGCCGCGAACAGGCGGAAAGCGTCGCGCGCGAACTGACCTCCAGCTATCAGATCAACGCCGCCGCCTTCACTTGCGACATCACCGATGCCGCGGCCGTGGAGCGGCTGATCAATGAGGTCACCAGACGCCTCGGCCGCATCGACATCCTGATCAACGACGCCGCCTACAACAAATCCATCCCCTTCCCCGACCTCGACAATCTGACGCAGGAGGTCTGGGACAAGATCATCGCCGTCAACCTGACCGGACCGATGCGCCTGACGAAGGCCGTGGCACCGGTCATGAAAGCGCAAGGACGAGGCCGCATCGTCAACATCGCCTCTGTGGCCGGCATTACGCCGACAGGTTCCTCCATCGCCTATGCGGTGTCGAAGGCTGGCCTCATTCACCTTACGCGCTGCATGGCGGTGGCGCTGGCGCCTGAGACGCTCGTCAACTGCGTGGCACCCGGCCTGCTGGAAGGCACGCGCGCGACCGCCAACCTGCGCGCGGAACAGATCGAGCGTTCGGCCTCCGGTTCGCTGCTGAAGAAGGCGGCGGACAAGGACGACTGCGCCGACATGGTGGTGACGATGTGCCGCACGGAGACGATGACCGGCCAGACGGTGGTCATTGACGCCGGGCGGGTGTTTCATTGAGAAACCCGCCCACCCACCCAGGACTGCATGCCCCCAGGACTAAATGAAGATGACCGAACCGACCGGGCCTCTCAAGGGCTTCCGCATTCTCGACCTGACCACCGTACTGTTCGGCCCGTTTGGAACGCAGACCTTGGGCGACTGGGGTGCCGAAATTATCAAGGTGGAGACCCTGAGCGGCGACACCTGGCGCAACTCCGGCCAGTTCCGCAATCGCGGTATGAGCGGCCAGTTCATGGCCGCGAACCGCAACAAGCGCAGCATCGCGCTCGACCTGAAACATCCTGACGGCAAGGCGGTGCTGCGCCGGCTGCTGCCCACGGTGGACGCGCTGGTCAGCAACATCCGCCCCGCCGGGCTCGCCCGCCTGGGCTTCGGCTATGACACCTGCAAGGAACTCAATCCGACAATCGTCTATGCAGTGGCAACCGGGTTCGGCCAGGACGGTCCCTGGCGCTCGCGTCCCGCCTTCGATGAGATCATCCAGGCGGCGTCGGGCTTCGCGTCCGCGATGGGCACAGATGAGGAACCCGTCTTCGTTCCCAGCCTGATCGGCGACAAGCTGTGCGGGATGGCGCTGACCTCGGCCGTGACCGCCGCACTGCTCCACCGGGAGCGCACGGGCGAAGGCCAGATGGTTGAGGTGCCGATGCTGGAAACGCTGGCGGCGTTCAACAGCATCGAGATGTTCGGCGGGCTGGCTTTCGTGCCGCCGATTGGCCCGTCCGGCTACAAACGCATGAAGGCGCGGCGGCCGGTGCGGACGAAGGATGGGTGGCTGACCATGCTGCCCTACTCGGGCGAGAACTGGTGTGCGTTCTTTGAGGCAGTGGGGCATCCGGAATGCATCGAGGAGTTCTCCGTCCGCGATCCGGTCCTGCGTGCGCGTAATATCGATCGGATCTATGACCGCATGCGCGACATCGCGCCAAGCAGGACGACGGCGGATTGGGAGGTGCTGCTGTTGTCGATTGACGTGCCGCACACGGCGTTCGCGAAACTGTCCGAGGTTGCGGAACAGCCGCACCTGAAAGCGGTGGGCATGTTCCCGGAACTGGATCACCCCACGGAAGGAAAGATCCGCCAGGCGCGCCCGCCGACGCGGTTCTCCGCCAGCCCCGCCGGCATCAACCGCCTGCCGCCACGCCTGGGCGAGCACACGCGCGAGGTGCTGCGCGAGGTAGGCTTCGCGGACGCGCAGATAGACGGCCTGGTCGAGAGCAAGGCGGTCGGCACGAGTTGAGTCCGGTGCGGGACCGCGCAGCGCTAGACCCTGTTCGGTGCAAATAGACGCACTGACTAGGCTCTAACTCTTTGTTTGGTCGCGTGATTCACGTCTCCGGCGGTTCCGCCTGCGACGATCACGCTCTAATGGCATCCTGCGCAAAACACCACGGCCATGAACCGGCACCTCGCGGGATCAGCCGAGCGCACCGCCTCAATGACCACCAGGGTATTTCAGGTTGCAGCTTCATGCTGTTGGTATGATTGGTGTCCTCGAAATCGGAGCCGTTCTGTTCCTGTACAGGAATAACGCGGCCCCGAGCAGTCATCCCCGCCTCTCGAACCGTGCCCGATCGGCGGGGAGAAGGCGGACCTTCATATGCACCGCGCCGTCGTCGTCATGGCGATCGAGCACTTCGCCATGCTGATAAAGCCAGGCAAGCCGTGCGCCGTCCTCGGGTGGTATGTCATAGCTTGCTGTCTCCATGCCGGCGGTGATCCGCGCCTCGATAGCCGTCAGCAGGGCAGGAAGCCCTTCCCCGGTGATTGCCGAAACCGCGAGAGCGCCCGGCCGTACCGGCACCTCAGCCACGCCGCCCATCAGGTCCGCCTTGTTCAGCACCTCGATCGTCCGGTCCGGCCATGACGGATCAAGCGTGCCGTCCGTCACCATGCCGTCCAGCACAGCGATGACGTCTGCACGTTGGGCCGCGCTGTCCGGATGCGCCGCATCGCGAACGTGCAGAATGATGTCCGCTTCCGCGACCTCCTCAAGCGTCGCCCGGAACGCCTCCACCAGTTCATGCGGCAGTTCGCTGATGAACCCGACCGTGTCGGAAAGAATGACCCGCCGTCCTGTCGGCAGACGTAACCCGCGCATCGTCGGGTCGAGCGTTGCGAACAACTGATCCTGAGCGGTGACCTCGGCGCCGGTCATGGCATTGAACAGTGTAGACTTGCCGGCGTTGGTGTAGCCAACCAGGGCAACAACCGGAAACGGCACGCGCCGACGCGCAGAGCGATGCAAGCCGCGAGTACGGCGTACCTGTTCCAGGTCCTTCTTCAAGCGCATGATGCGTTCGCCGATCATCCGGCGGTCGGCTTCGATCTGGGTCTCGCCAGGCCCGCCTAGGAAGCCGAACCCGCCGCGCTGGCGTTCCAGATGGGTCCAGGAACGAACGAGCCGCGACCGCTGGTATTCCAGATGCGCCAGTTCGACCTGAAGCGTGCCTTCCCTGGTCGCGGCACGCTCTCCGAAGATGTCCAGAATCAGACCGGTCCGATCGATGACCTTGCAAGCCCAGGCGCGTTCCAGGTTGCGCTGCTGCACCGGCGTCAGTGCCGCGTCGACAATCGCCACAGTGACGTCGCACGCCCCGATGGCACGCCCTTGCAGCGTGACCTGGCCTTCCCCCAACAGGGTCGCCGAGCGTCGGACCCGCAACGGCAAAATGGCGGAATGCACCACGACAAGCCCGATCGACGCAGCCAGCCCGACCGCCTCAGCCAGGCGCGCCTCGGCCGCGCGCGGCTGGTCAGCGACCGCATGCCGCCGTGCTTGCGATTCCCATGGAAGAATGACGGCGGCTCGCACAGGCGGCGTGCTACCCGCAGCGGCGCCGTTCCCATCGGCACCAACGGGGCGTCCTCCGGCAGGCCCGCCGTTTAAACGTCCATCAAATCGGCTGCCAGTCTGCGCGTCAGGCCCGCTGCCGTTCCGAGCGCCGTCAGTCGCTGGTCGCCGCAGCGGTCATCTCCCGGGCTTGTGCGGCAGCGCTCTCCGTCCGGGTCGCGTCAAACAACTGGATCGGCGCACCCGGCATGACCGTGCTGATCGCATGCTTATAGACGAGCTGGGTATGCCCATCCCGTCGCAGCAGAACGGAAAAATTGTCAAACCAGGTGATGATGCCCTGAAGTTTGACACCGTTCACAAGGAACACCGTCACCGGTGTCTTGTTCTTTCGCACGTGGTTCAGGAACACGTCCTGAACGTTCTGCGATTTCTCATTGGCCACGGCGGATATCCCTTTTTTCATTGAAAGTTGCAGGCTCGGCGGGTTGTGGCACGCCCGCAGACATCACAACCAATCTAGCAGCGGCCCCCTATCACGCAAGCTCACGAAGTCGTGCGGCAAGCGCGGATGCGGAAGTGAAATGGAAATCGGGTGCGGCGCGTTCAAT
>DATNEJ010000058.1:0-8566 GCA_035606775.1 Acetobacteraceae bacterium
GATCCACGCCGGGTATGCCGCGGGCGATGCGGCTGACCTCGCTCAGCGCTGCCTCCGTGCGGTTCAGGGAGGCACCATCGGGCAGTTGCAGCGCGACGACCACGTACCCCTGATCCTCGGTCGGGATGAAAGCGGTCGGCAACCGGGCCAGCCCCCAGAACGCGAGGCCGATCAGCACCAGCGCGACCAGCACGACCGGTACCACATGGCGCGTCATGCGGCCGATCAGCCGCGTATAGAAGCGCTCCACCGGATTGTAGCAGCGGTTGAATCCCCGAAAGAAGAAATTGCGCTGTTCCGGCGGCACCGGCTCGCGCAACCACAGCGCGCATTGCGTCGGCTTCAGTGTCGCCGCGTTGATCGCGCTGATCAGCGCCGTTGCGGCAATCACCAGGGCGAATTGCGCGTACATCTGCCCGGTCAGGCCCGGCAGGAACGCGGCCGGGATGAACACCGACATCAACACCAGGGTGATGCCGATGATCGGGCCGAACAGCTCGCTCATTGCCTTCACTGCCGCGTCGTGCGCAGACAGGCCGCGTTCCATGTAATGCGCGGCGCCCTCCACCACCACGATGGCGTCATCCACGACGATGCCGATCGCCAGGACGAGCGCGAACAAAGTGGACAGATTGACGGTAAAGCCGAGCGCGGCCATGACGGCGAAAGCGCCGATGATAGTGACCGGCACGGTGGTTGCGGGCACGAGTGTCGCGCGCCAATCCTGCAGGAATACCACGATCACGATCAGGACCAGGACGCCAGCTTCGAGCAGCGTCCGGTAGACTTCATCGATGGAGGCCTTGACGAAACTCGTGGTGTCGAACGGGATGCCGTAGGCGATGTCCTTCGGGAAGGCGCGCGACAGGGTCTGCATCTTCGCCTTCACCCGGGCAGCCACATCCAGGGCATTGGCATCCGGTGTCAGGAAGATTGCCAGGCCGGCGGCGGGCGCACCGTTGACGCGGAACACCTGGGAATAGGTCTGCGCGCCGAGCTCGACCCGGCCCACGTCCCTGATTCGCGTTATCGCGCCGTTCTGGGACTTCACGATGATGGCGCCGAACTGTGCGGGGTCCGCCAGCCGGCCGGCGACGCTGACGGTGTACTGAAAGTCGGTTCCGGCCGGCGCCGGCGGTGCGCCGATCTGCCCGCCGGCGACCTGCTGGCTCTGCTGCTGGATTGCCTGCACTACGTCCTGCGGTGTCAGGCCGCGCTGATTGAGCAAGCGGGGATCGAGCCAGATACGCATGGCATACTGTCCGACGCCGAACACGTTCACATTCCCCACGCCGGGGATGCGCGCCAGCTCATTCAGCAGATTGAGTGTCGCATAGTTGCTGAGGAACAGGCTGTCATAGGTCCGGTTCGGCGAGGTCAGCGTGACGATCTGCAGGATAGAGGTGGATTTCTGCTGCACCGTTACGCCCTGCGCCTGCACCGCCTGTGGCAATTGTGCGACCGCGCTGGAAACCCGGTTTTGCACCAGCACCTGCGCGAAGTTCAGGTCCGTGCCGATCTGGAACGTGACCGTCAACGTGTAGGCACCGTCCGCCGTGCTGGTGGACTGCATATAGAGCATGCGGTCCACACCATTCACCGACTGCTCGATCGGCAGCGCGACGGTGTTCATCACCGTTTCCGCGCTGGCACCCGGGTAGCGCGTGGTGACCTGCACGGTCGGCGGCGTGACGTTCGGATATTGCGCGACCGGCAGGGCGAACAGCGCCACGCCACCGATCAGCACGAACAGTATGGCCAGCACATTCGCCAGCACCGGCCGGTCGATGAAGAAGCGCGAGATCATCGCTGCCTCAGGCCCCCGGCATCGGCACTGGCTTGGGTGCCACTTTCTCGCCAGGGACGGCGCGGGCCAGACCACTGACGACCACGCGGTCGTCCGTCTTCAAGCCCTCCGTGATCACCCGCAGCGTGCCATCAAGCGACCCGGTCTGCACGTTGCGCTGTTCAATCACATCTTCCTTGTTGACCACCATCAGGTAGCGCCCCGCCTGGGAAACGCCCAGCGCGGCATCGGGAACGAGAAGCGCCTTCGCCGCCGCATACGTGCGGGGGACGCGGATACGGACGAAATAGCCGGGCAGCAGGGCACGGTCCTTGTTGTCCAGCACCGCACGCACGGTCAGGGTGCCGGTCGATGAGTCGACCTCGGGCGAGGCATAGTCCAGGACGCCATGATGCGGATAGCCGGTTTCCGTCATCAGCCCGACCTCTACCGGAACCGTGCGAAGATCGGACGGCTTCAAGCCTGCCTTGGCCAGGCTGGCGCGCACACGCTGCACGTCCTGCTCGCTCACGTTGAATGTGACGTAGATCGGATCGAGCTGGACGATGCTGGCGAGCTTGGTGGGCGCCGTGACCCCGACGAGATCTCCCACGGAAACCAGATGCTGAGTCACGACGCCGTCGAACGGCGCGTTGACGCTGGTGTAGCCCAGGTTGATTCCGGCCAGCAGCACGCCGGCCTGGGCATTCGTCACGTTCGCCTGATTTGAATCGCGTGTGGCGCGTGCCTGGTCCACGGCCGAGCGGGACGCGAAATCGTTGCGACCGAGGGAGACCTGGCGCTGCAATTCCGCGTCCGCTTGCACAAATTGCGCCTGTGCCGACACATAATTCGCCTGCGCCTGCTGTAGCTTGGCCTGATACGGCGCCGGCTCGATGACGAACAGCTTCTGCCCTGTTGTTGCCTCCGTGCCGTCCTTGTAGTCGATGCTTTGCACGAACCCCTCGACCCGCGCCATGAGATCGACCTGATTGAAGGCGACCGTGCTGCCCGTCGCTTCCAGATAGGGGGTTACCTCGCGCGAGACCGGCTGAGCGATTCCCACTTGCGGCGGCGGCGGCGGCACATACGCATTCTGCTTGCGGCAACCGGCCACCAGCAGAACTGCGGCACAAGCGGGCACCACCATCGCCCATGTCGCGGGCGGGCAGCGTGTCATTGATGCTGCCGCGCGGCCGTCAGCGCCGAACTGCACTGGCGGGACAGTTGCGGTCCGTGCGCATGCAGGCATTCGATGGCGCGACCACCCCCGGGTTCGACGCCAGTGCAAAACCGCCGATAGTCGGGACCGCAATCCGCGCGCAGCATGGCGGCTTCCTCTCGCCGCGACATTGGCGGCGTGGCGGCGGGGGGCGGCGCGCTCTTTGCGGGCGATTGCGACGCAGCCGCGCCGCCGCCGACTGCCGCAACAGCCTGCCGGCACGGCGCTGAAAGTGAAGCCTCGTTCTGCTGCAAGCACTGCAACGCCGCCGACCCGCCGGTCGGCACGCTCGCGCAATGGCTCTGATAATCCGCTCGGCAGTTCTGCCGGATGGCATTCGCCTGCGCCTGGGTCGGAGACTGTGCGCCCGCGGGCAAGGTTGCCGCGAGCAACAACACAAACGTCGCTATACTCCAGCCGGGATATTGCATGCCGGATTGCCTCCCCGTGGTGGCCGCTAGTTGTTCATTTCGGTCTCATCATACGACTCGCCCGACGAGGAGCTAGCGCCTGAACCGGCCGCCCCCTTCGAACCGCCCACCGCCAGATCCGCCGCCGGAGCCATAACGGCCACTGTACCGTCCCTCTCCGGCCTCGCGTCCGAGCCGATCCTGCTCAAGCTGCTGATAGCTGCTGCGATCAGTCGAGGATGGGTGGGAACCATATTGTGTGCCGCCCACGTTGCTGGTGCCGGAGGTGCGCTGCGAGGTGGGCTGCGTACGCGAACCGCTATTCGACGGCGGCTGCACGGGGCTCCAGCCCCCGTTGTTCCATTTCGACCAGCCGCTATCGGTGTGCTGGTAGACGTTGCCGTCGCGGCCGGCATAGACATCGCCGCCGGAGGTCTTCACTGCACCGCCGCTGTTACCGGTTGCCCGGTTATGGTAGCCGGCGCCTTCCGCACCGGTGGAGGAACTGAAGCTGCCGGCGGATCCCTGCGCGTTGCTGCGGCTTTGCGTATTCACCGTCTGATTCGGTCCGCTGATCGTGCTGGATCCCCAGCGGCCGTAGGGATTTACATTCTGGTTGGTGGAGCCGGAAACACCGGTGCGAGCGTTATAGAAGCTGGCATTCGCGGTGCCGCTGCCGCCACCCCATGTGGCGCTGCCATGCGCGTAGGACCCGGTGGACGGATTGTAGGCGGAAAACGCGCCGGCACCGCCATACGGGCCGTAGACCGCGCCGCCGCGTGCCCAGGCACCGGTCGTCGGGTTGTAGTAGCGGGCACCGGTGGCTTCGCCGTACGGTCCATAGATCGTGCCGCCATGCACCCAGCCGCCGTTGGCCGTGCTGTAATAGACGCCGGACGCATAGGTGTACGGATAGGGATAATAGATCGGCACCGGCCCAGGCACGATCACCGGCGGATAGTAATAGCCGGTGCCGTAGACCAGCACCCCGGCACTGACAAAGCCCATGACGTAGCCCGCGGTGTAGCCGTAGGTGACAGTCGTGGGCGTGGCGCTGTACACCTGAACATAGGTCACGTTATAGAGCGGGCTGCTGGATGGGATGGTCTTGATGACCGGGGGAATGCTGTCTGCCAGCGCCCACGGCCCGTTGGGTGACGATGCGACAAACCACGCGCCGCTCTCGCAGGCGTAGAATTTGTCCCCGATCTTCAGCACCACGGCATTCGTGTTCACGGCATGCAGTATGGACGTGCCGGGGATCGGCTCGAATTTCGGCAGTCCGGAATAGACCACCGTCAACTTTGCCTTGCTGCGGCTAAGCGTCGCGGTCGTGGGGATCTGCGCCTTCAGCACCGCTTCCTGCGCCGCGACCGTTCCCGGCACGGATGCAAGCACCGCAGCTTCGGGACTCGCGGGTGGAATCAGGGCGAAGTCGGGCGGCAATTTGTCGGTGGCGAATTCCCACGGGCCATCAAGGGACGCGGCGGAGAACCAGCGCCCGGACAGCAGCACATAGAAGCGCTTTTCCGCGCTGTCGAAGAACAGCGCGCTGGCCGTGTTCGTGACGCGCTCCAGCCCCGTGCCGGAGACAGGCGCGAATTTCGGTGGACCGGCGGTGACAATGATCCCTGCCGGCTTGGTACTCACAAAGATGGTCGGCACCTGGTCCGCGGATTTGGGTGGCCGCGCCGGCACATTCTTGCGTGCCTCGGCGAAGCTGGTGTCCTTCGGCAGCGCGTTGAAGGCAGCCGGCAGATGCGTCACGGGCGCATAGGGCCCGGTGGCGGCCGGCGCCGATAGCCACAGCCCGTTATTCAACAGATACCAGGTACCGTGATCGACGAAGACATCCCAGTTGGTGTTGACCGCGGATGACAACCCGGTCTTGCCGATCGGCGCGAGTACGGGGTCGCCGTCGAAGACCACCAGGCTCGCCGGCCGGCTGGCATGAAAGATCGTCGGCGGATCGTTGTTCACCGCGACCTGAGCCACCGGCGACTGCTTGAGACTCAGCAGCACCGAGGCAAGCGGTACCTCGTGAGTCTGCATGTCCGGCAAGGCCTGGCTAATCTTCGCGTCCATGGCCGTCGCCTGCTCGGTGTCGAGCGAAGGGAAATGGGTCGCCAGCAGCTTTGGATCGCTGAGATGCACGACGCCTGCCGCTTCATCGGTAGTCGTGGCGAGCGAGATTTCGACGCTGCCGATGATCGGCGTGCTGTGTCCTTGTGTCGTGATCGCCAGCGCGGCGCGGGCCGTCAGCGTCTTCCGGTCCGGCCAGGAAACCGCCTGTGGCTGATAAACTGTGATGGTCGCGTCGTTCTTCCGCAACGTGTGTGGCCACCCACGCGCGGCAGCGGCGTTGGCGGTCTGCGCGCCGCCCTGTGGGTTCAAATTTGCAGGAGGCGCCGCCGCCGGTTGCGCAGAGACAGGTGCTTCCGGCCACCCCGCGGCGAGCGCGGCGAGCAGTATCGTCATCCCGACGATGCGCATGATATTCCCCCCGGGTCGCGGGTACGCCAATGTTGGAAAGCTGACACAGTCCCGCAACGTGAGCAACCGCGTATGGAGATGGACAGTGGGGGGATTCCGCTGATGGCGGGAGACGTGGCGCCGGTCAACCGGACGGTTCGGCGTCGCATGCGGTCATGACCGAAGCGGCCCTGCTGCACAGCCTGATGCGCGACGCGCATGAGTTCATCCTGCTCGCCGGCGCGCTTGGTGTGCTGAGCGTGCTGGCGGGGCTTGTCTCTCAACGCATCGGCGCACCCATT
Source organism: Acetobacteraceae bacterium (assembly GCA_035606775.1). Taxonomy (GTDB): domain Bacteria; phylum Pseudomonadota; class Alphaproteobacteria; order Acetobacterales; family Acetobacteraceae; genus Rhodopila. The sequence goes on from DATNEJ010000058.1 coordinate 6,193, forward strand.
CTGCTGGCGTTCCTCGCGCTTGGGCTGCTGGCGGGCCGGGATGGAATCCTCGGCATTCAGTTCACCGACTATGCCACCTCTTATCTGGTGGGCAGCGTGGCATTGGCGGTCATCCTGCTGGAAGGCGGCCTGAAAACGACCGTCACCGAGTTCCGGACCGTGTTCTGGCCCGCCCTGGCGCTCGCGACAATCGGCGTCGCGGTCACAGCCCTGATCGTCGGCGGCGCCGTCACCTTGATCGGCGATGCGCCGCTGACCGGTGCACTGATCGCGGGTGCCATTGCCGCACCGACGGATGCCGCCGCTGTCGCCGTACTGCTGCGCCGTTCCGGTGCCGCGGTTTCCGAGAAGCTGCTTGCCACGCTGGAAATCGAGTCCGGCCTCAATGATCCGATGTCGGTGTTTCTCACGTTCACACTGCTGCGTATCTATGCGGGACAGGGAACGGTCACGATCCCTCAGGTCGCTGTCAATTTCCTGGAGGAGATGTTTGGCGGTGCGGTGATCGGCCTGGCGGCCGGCTGGGCACTTGCCTATGTGCTGCGGCGCTTGCCGAAGGAAACCGCGCTGGCGACGGTGCTGGCACTGGCCGGCGGACTGTGCGTGTTCGGACTGGCGCAACTGGTCGGGGCCAGCGGCTTCCTCGCGACCTATCTGGCCGGCGTGATGATGGGAAGCGGTGCGCCGCTCATGCGCGACAAGCTGGAACCGTTCTTCGAAGGCATGGGCTGGCTGGCACAGATCGTGCTGTTCCTGATGCTGGGGCTGATGATCACGCCGCACACCCTGCCGCAGTATTTTCCGGTGGCCATCGCGGGGGCGGCAGTGCTGATGCTGGTGGCCCGCCCGGTTGCCGTGTTCGGGTGCCTGCTGCCGTTCGGCTTCTCGTTGCGCGAGTCCGCCTTCGCATCCTGGGTCGGGTTGCGCGGCGCCGTGCCGATCTATCTTAGCCTGATTCCCGCCATGGTGGACCCCGAGCGCGATGCAAGGCTGTTTGCCGTTATCACGATCGTGGTGGTGGCGTCGCTGCTGGTGCAGGGATGGACGGTGGCGCCCGCCGCCCGCCTCCTGGGATTTCGCGGCCGCTGAGCACACGGGCTGCTTCCGTGTGCGCGTCGCCGCACCCCGCCCGACCGAGGACGCAACGGGCGTCAGTCACGCGTGCCAATACCGGTCATAAAAACGCATTGAAATCTTCTGTTACTGTCTCACCCGCAAGTCGAGTGACAGAATTGGGTTGACCGCGGGGACGATTGATCCCGATCATCGTGGCGGCCAAGGGGAGTAGCGGGGAATGTCACGCCGATGCCTTGCCGTTCTGGCTGCCCTGTCCATGCTCAATCCTACTTGGTCCCAGCCGGTGTTCGCCCAGGCGACGCCGGCGCCGGTGCAGCAGGCGCCCGGCTCGGATCAGTTCGACGTGCAGCAGCTCGACGCCCTGCTTGCACCGGTGGCGCTTTATCCCGACCAGCTTCTGACCCAACTGCTGATTGCCGCGACCTTCCCGCTGCAGGTCGTGGAGGCATCACGCTGGGTCGATGATCCGGCGCACAAGGACCTCAAAGGCGACGCGCTGACGAAGGCGCTTGAACCGCTCACCTGGGACCCGAGCGTCAAGTCACTGATCCCGTTCCCCCAGGTGCTGTCGCAACTGAACAACAATCTCGAGTGGACGCAGCAGATCGGCTACGCCTTCGCGAACCAGCAGAAGGACGTGCTGGACAGCGTTCAGCGGCTCCGCCACCAGGCCCAGTCGCAGGGCCATCTGCAATCGACTCCGCAACAGGTCGTGCGGACGGAACCCGCACCCGCCGGAAGCAGCGCGCCACAAACCATCGTCATCGCGCCGGCGCAGCCCGATGTGGTTTACGTGCCGAGCTATAGCCCGGCGCAGGTATACGGGACGTGGCCGTATCCGACTTATCCGCCGGTCGTTGCGGCGCCGGCACCTGGCTATGTCATGGGCACCGCCTTGCTCGGCGGCCTGGCATTCGGCGCGGGCGTCGCCATCACGTCGTCACTCTGGGGCTGGTCAAGCCCGAACTGGGGCGGCGGCAACGTCAACGTGAATGTCAATCGCTGGAACAACATCAACGCCAACAACATCAGCGGCAATCGGGGACGCATCAATTCCGGCACCTGGAACTCGACCATGAACCGACCGGGCGGACGGCCGGCAAACCTGCAGCGTCCGCCCGGGGGGCCCGTTGGGTCACCGGGGCGCAACGCGGGCCTGCCCGCCAACGCCGTGGGGCGGCGCAATGTCAGCGTCCCGGGCAATCTGGTGAACAGTCCGGGCCGCGCGAACGCACAGGGCCTCAACGCGGCCAATCGGCCGAATTTGAACCCGGGCAGCCGGCCTAACGCGCCCGCT
>DATNEJ010000062.1:0-6699 GCA_035606775.1 Acetobacteraceae bacterium
TGCGGACTCCTCGACGGGGCCGCCGGCTTTCTTCCAGGCGGTGAACCCGCCCTCGATGTGCGAGACGTTCTCGAGGCCCATCTCCTGCGCTGTCTTCGCCGCCAGCGCGGAACGCCAGCCGCCGGCGCAGAAGAAAATGAAATGCTTCCGCTCCGCGAAGATCGGCTTGTGATAAGGGCTTTCCGGGTCGATCCAGAATTCGAGCATGCCGCGCGTGCAGGCGAACGCGCCCGGCATCCGGCCCTCCCGGTCAAGCTCCCGCGGATCGCGCAGATCGACAAACACGACCTCCTGACCGCCATGCCGCTCAATCGCCTCTTGCACGGTCAGGGTTCGGATTTGCGCGTCGGCTTCCGCCAGGAGTTGCTTGTAGCCCTTCTTCATGGCCATACGCGGTCTCCGTTACCGGAATGATTGCTCCTACTCGGCTGCCAGCCCGGGCACGAAAGCAGGGACCTGCGCGCGCTGCGCCGCCTCCATCGGCCGCGGCCACCATTGGTCTTCCCATTCGGCGAACAGCGGCTTCAGCCTGGGCATCACGGCCTCGGCAAACAGCTTCGTGTTGTACTGCGCGAGCTGCTTGTTCATGTTGCCGAATTGCAGCAGGAGCATGAGGTGCGCCACGTTCAACTGGGTGGCAACCTCGGTCAGTTGCGCGACCACCTCATCGGGCGAGCCGACGATGACATAGCCGCGCTCGACGATATCCCCCATTTCCGTCGCCCGCGCCTTCGACCGCGCACTTTCCGTCGCCGCTCGGCCGACCTGGCTGGTGATGCCGGCGCGCTGCGTCGGCTCGGTGATGTAACCTGGCGGCGTCGCCCACATCGGATCGGTGTGCAGGCAACGGCCATAAAAGTATTCCGCCGGCTCGCGATACAACTCGAGCGCCTTCTGCCGGGTTTCCGCCACACCGACGAACTGGAGAAAGGCCGCACGATTCGGATTGCGGTCTTTCCCGAGACGCGCCATTTCCTGCCAGAACCCGTCCATGGTCGCCTTGCCGTCCTTGTAACCGAAATAGGACAGGTAGGCGTAGACGTAGTCCATCTTCGCGCACCACTGCCACGTCTCGATGGAGCCGCCACCCGGGATCCACACCGGCGGGTGCGGGTTCTGCACGGGACGCGGCCAGATGTTCACATAGCGCTGCTGGTTGTAGCGGCCGTTGAAGGCAAAGGTGTCCTTCTCCTGCCAGGCTTTCATGACCAGGTCATGCGCTTCCAGATAGCGTTCCCGCAGCAGCGACGGGTTCTGGCCGTAGGCGTAGCAGGTGTCCATCGGCGTGCCGACCGGAAAGCCGGCGATCAGACGCCCGCCCGAGATACAGTCGATCATCGCGAATTCTTCCGCGACGCGCGTCGGCGGATTGTACAGCGCCAGGGAATTACCCATCACGCAGATCGCAGTATCGCGCGTCCGGCGCGACAGGGCGCTGGCAATCAGGTTGGGAGACGGCATCAAACCGTAGCCGTTGGAATGATGCTCGTTGCAGCAGACCGCATCGAAGCCGCAATCCGCCGCGAACTCCATCTCATCCATGAAATCGTTGTACATGAGGTGGGCGCGCTTCGGGTCGAACAGCGTCGAATGGATATCGACCCAGACCGAGCGGTGCTTCTGGTGAAAGTCATCGGGAAGCTCGGTGTACGGCATCAGGTGAAACCACATCAGTCTCATGGCGGCTATCCTGTCCGGGTTGATCGGGGCATGTGCTCCGGCCTCGCTACCGCCGAGTATGGCGGGAGAACCACCGGTTTCGTCAACCTGCTCGCCTCAGAAGACGATCTGCACGCCGAATTGCGGTCCCAGCAGCGGCCCCGTCTGGCCGCGGCGAACGAGCGCCGATCCCCAGGTGAAGCGCAACGCGCCATAGCGGGCGAACTGCCAGGTGACGCCAGGGCCGATGCTGATCAGCTCCAGCCAGGAATCCGGCATGCCGGCGACCGCCATGTGATTTCCCCCGACACCCGCATCGACGAACAGAAACGGCACAATTGCATCCTCACCGCCGCCAAGGTGCAGAAGCTGCGGCAGGCTGGTGTGGAAGGCGGGCGCGCGCAGCTCGGTCTGCAGCAGCACACCCTCATCGCGGGTGGCGCCGTAATCGACAAACCCGCGCACCGATTGCACCCCGCCAAACGGCAACTGCTCGCTGGGCAGCAGCACTGCGTCGCTGAGCTGCGCCGTCAGCCGGGTACTGAGCGAAAGCTGCCACGGCAGCTTCGTCAGCCGGTCAATGGTAAGCCGCCCGTAAACATAGTTGGCCGACGCACCAGGCTGCTGCACCGCAAAAGCCGCGTTCGTGTTCATCGGGGACATCTCGCCCGGGCTGCCCACCACATCCAGGAGAACACCGGTAATGCCCAGGCGGTCGGCGAGCTGTCCGCCATACTCGCCCACGAACTGGTCAATCTCCGACGTCGTCGGGAACACCGCGCCACCGCCGGAGAGCGTATTGGTGTTGGTGCTCTTGTAGTCAAAGCCGAACGAAAGATGCTGCACGAATCGCGCCGATGACGGCAGGGCCGTGGTATAGCGCAGCGAAAGAATATCGGTGTGGCCATCAGTGCTGAATTCGCCCACCGGATCGCCATGCGAATCGGCGATGACTCCGGTCAGGCTGAGTGTGTCCCGCCAAGGCAGATCGGCGGTGTAGATCAGCACATGCTCCCGCAGCTTATTGAAATCGGGACTGGCGATGAAAGTGTAGGCCAGGTTGTCGCCGCGCCAGAACGCGTTGCCCCAGTTGATCGTGGTGCTGAGCCGGTAAAGGCTGGTGGTCGGGGTGCCGGTGTTGTCGGCGCCGAACTGGAATGTGAGCGGCAGTTTGTCGCGCACACGGATGATCACGTCGTCGGTGCCTTGGGCGCCTTTCGCCACGAGCAGATCGGCGTGCCGGTAGGTATTGCGGTTGAGCCAGTTCGTGTCGGCGTACAGCGTGGTGGTGTCGATCGGGTCGCCGGGCCGGATGCGAATAGCGTTAGAGTATTGCGCTTTATCAAACCATACGTTCCCCTCCACGCGGATGCGCCCGAGCCGGTGTTCGCTGACGACAACCTCCAGCACGCCGGCAGGCCCCGCCTGCAGCGGGATCGTCACGTTGACGAAGGGGCGGGTCGCCGATTCGTAGCCATCCTGCACCGCAAGCCGCACTGCCTCCGCCAACCGGGGCGACAGCGGCCGGCCCAGGAATTTTGATTGCAAGGTATCAACGATACGCGGCGGCAGGGTAGGCAAGCGGGTGCTGTCGATCCCGGGCGGACCGGCAAGGTCACTGTCGCTCGGAAGTTTTTCTTCGGGAGTCAGAACGATCCGCTGGAGGAGTGGAGTGGCCGTTCGGCTGGCAGGCGCTGGCGATGAAGGTTGTGAGGGCTGAGCGGCGAGAGCAGGAATGGCAGTCCAGAGCAGCAACCAGGAGAACAGGAGACAGGACAGAGCACCTGCCTTCACCCGCTCCCACGCCATGAACGTGCTCCCCTGCCCTCGTCCGGCCCGTCTGTGCCCGGAACGACGGCAAGGGACCTCGTTGCGCGTTCTCCTTCATCGCAACGAATATGTCACGAAGAAACGCTGAGTCCGTAACGTTTCGAAATGTGCCAGATGCCGCTGGAGCCTGCTCGGTGCAGACAGAGACACCGAACAGGCTCCAGGCCTTGGTTTGATCGCGTGAGGCGCGTCTCCCGCGAGATCAGGCGCTACGCCCAGTGGCCATCAACCCACACCCAGCCGTTTGTGCTGGACCGCGTCCATTGTCCCGGAACCCATGTATTGGCGCCACGCGGCACGCCGACATACCGGCCGTTCTCCCAAGTCCAGGGATTGCTGGCAACGCCGGTATAATTCCAATGTCCCGGCTGCCAGACCTCCGAGACCGACGACGATGGCGGTGGCGGCACCAGCTCGGTCTGTGGAGGCGGTGGTGGCATCGGTGCCCGCTCCGCGACCTGCGACGATGGCTGAACGACGACCCGCGTCGTTGTTTCCGGCGGTGACGACACGCAGCCGGCAAGCAGCAACGCAGGCAGAGCGGCGTAAGCGTATGCGTAGCGCATAGTGACTACTCCCATTGCATGACAGATTTCAGGGGGGCGGGACTGGCGCGTCAGCTTCGCCAGTGACCGTTCACCCAGACATTGCCACGCTGCCGCGCGGACCAATGCCCGGGCTCCCAGATGGCGGTTGGCTGAGGAGGCTGAACGTAGTGTCCTTCATCCCACGCCCAGGCGGTGCCGTTCCATGCCCAGTGTCCGGGTTGCCAGCTCATGACCCGGCTTTGCGGCGGCGGTGGCGGCACCGTTTCCACGCGTGGCGGCGGTGGTGCGCTAGGTGCGATGATGACGGTGGATGTCTGTGCAGACGCTGTCATCAGCGCACCGCCAACGGCGAGCGCGGCACATGTTGGAATGACGAGACGCGCCGGATTCCGGCGGGACATATTCAAACTCCCTCACGGTGGAAACGTCCGGTGCGGTGTGCTTGCCGCGTTCCGGCGTTCGCTTGCCAAGCGGCGTGAATCTAAGTGGCGTGCCGCTATTACCAATGAAACGGGAGTCGAATCACATGCGATTGATGATGATTGGGGTGCGCGCCGAAAGCACACAATATATCAGCGACTTGTCGCGCAAACACGCGGTGGATCGCCACGCATCCGTGAAGGCTTTTCAGCGCAATCGATTAAATTTTCTTCTCGCTACGCGCCAATACGTCGGAAAACACCCTGCCTACGTCCGGTGATCACGCTTTGTCGCTTCGGTAACCACCGGCACAAGGCAATGTGCTGAAACCCGACTTCTATCCCGGAAGTTCAAGTACATTTTTCGCCAGTATATTGCGCTGTATTTCATTCGATCCGGCGTAAATGCTGGCAGGCCGCGACTGCAGGAACAGTCCGGTGGGATTCAGATCCCGGTTTCCTTCCATCGGGCCAAGCCCGCCGCCATATTCGCCGGCGATCTCAAGCATCGTTTCCGTAATCCGCTGGTAAAGCTCGGTCTGGTGGATTTTGAGCATCGAGACATCGGGGCCCAGCGTTTCTCCGCGGCGCACCTTCTCGACGAAGGTTTCATACAGATCCTTATGATCCTCCAGATCAAGGCGCAGCCGCGTGTAGCGCTCCTGGAACTGCTCGTCGTCCCACACGCCCATACGCTCGGCCACCATCTTCAGCCGCTTCAGCGCATACGCCGATTGGCGCGGGGAGCCGGAGCCGATGCGCTCAAACCCGAGCAGCGCCTTCGCCATGGTCCAGCCTTTGTTGATCTGGCCGACCATGTTGTCCTTCGGCACGCGCACATTGTCGAAGAAGGTTTCGCAGAACTCGTCCGCCAGATCGATATTGGTGATCGGGCGAACGGTGATCCCCGGCGAGTCCATCGGCACAAGCAGGAAGCTGATACCTTCCTGCTTCTTCGCCTGCTTGTCGGTGCGGACGAGCAGAAAGATCCAGTTGGCGTCCATCGCCAGCGACGTCCAGATTTTCTGCCCGTTCACCACCCAATGGTCGCCGTCAAGCACTGCCTCGGTCCGCAGCGAAGCCAGATCCGAACCGGCGTTCGGCTCGCTGTAGCCCTGGCACCAGATATGCTCACCCGCAAGTATCTTCGGCAGGAAATACTGCTGCTGATCGGGGCGGCCGAACTTGATCAGCAGCGGGCCGATCATGGTCATGCCCATGTCGTTCAACCGCGCGCAGCCGTACCGCTCCTTCTCCTCAAGAAAGATCAGTTGCTTGCTGGCGGAGATTCCCATGCCGCCGAATTCTTTCGGCCAGTTCGGGCAGAGCCAGCCTTGGTCGGCCAGCTTCATGTACCACGGGCGGTTTTCCTTGAAGTGCAGGCGCCGCGGGGGATTGCGCAAGTCAGCCGGATAGTTGGTTTCTATCCACTGGCGGACATGGGTACGGAATTCCTCATCCGTCAGGGCGTCCAGATTTTCCTGGGCGGCAGCGCCGGTCGTGGCCATGGCGTGATCTCCTTAGAGCGTGATCGTCGGAGGCGGACTCGCCGGAGACGTGAATCACGCGACCAAACAAAAAGGTAGAGCCTGATCGGTGCTTCTATCTGCACCGACCAGGCTCTAAACGAACGGGGCAGGCTTCGCCTCGCGGAACGGCGTGTTCGACTCGGCCAGTTGACGCAGCAGCTTGCTCGGCGTCCAGCGCGCACCGTATTGCTGATGCCAGCTTGCGATCTGGTTATAGACATTGGCCACACCGATGGTGTCGGCCCAGTACATCAGGCCGCCGCGATAGCGCGGAAAGCCGAAGCCGTACAGCCACATCACATCGACGTCGCTGGCGCGGTACGCCTTGCCTTCCTCCAGGATGCGGCACGCCTCGTTGACCGAGGAGAACAGCAGCCGGTGCAGGATTTCGGTATCGGTGAAGGTCTTCTGCGGCACGCCCATATCGGCCGCGACCGTCTTGATGATGACAGCAACGTCCGGATCGGGATGCGGCGTCCGATCGCCTTTCTCGTACCGGTACCAGCCGGCACCGGTCTTCTGGCCGTAGCGGCCCAGTTCCACCAGCTTGTCGGCGATCGGTAGCTTCCGGTAATTCGGATCGGCCAGTGCGCGCCTGCGGCGGCCGGCGGCGCCGATGTCCAGACCCGCGAGATCACCCACCGCGAACGGTCCCATTGGATAGCCGAAATCGACCATCACCTTGTCCACCTGCTCCGGCAGGCAGCCTTCTTC
>DATNEJ010000075.1:0-6461 GCA_035606775.1 Acetobacteraceae bacterium
GACACGTTGATCCGCGGGTGATGCGCCGCGTCGTCCGGCGACATGCCGAAATCGGCGATGAACGTCATGACCTGGGCAATCGAGGAGAGGATTCGCCGCCCGCCGGAAGCGCCGGCCGCCAGCACGGGGCGATCCCCTTCCTTCAGGATGATCGGCAGCATATTGGTCAGCGGCCGTTTGCCCGGCGCGATCGAGTTCGGCTGACCCGGCCGGGGGTCGAACCACATCACGCCGTTGTTCAGCAGGATGCCGGTTTGCGGCAGAACCACCCGGCTGCCCATCGAGGACAGTAAGGTGCTGGTCACCGCCACCATGGTGCCGTCCGCGTCGCAGACCGTCAGGTGCGTGGTGCAGGTCTCCGCCGCCAGCGGATCCGCATCGCCTAGCCCGGCAAGCCGCTCCGCGTAGGCCGCCTTCATCGCCCGCGCGGCACCGACATACCAGGCAGCGTCAGGGTCTTTGCCGTAGGACAGCGACGCCATCTGATCCAGCACCCGCATCAGGGTCGGTGCCGCCGTCAGACCGCCGGTGAGTTGCAGCGTCCGCCCGCGCCACGGGTATTCCGTGGCCGCGCGGGTGCGCGGCTGGCAGCCACGCAGGTCCTCGGCCGATAGCACACCGCCCATCGCCTTGACATCGGCTGCGATCGCCGCCGCCACCTCGCCCTCATACACGTCGCGCAATCCCGCGCGCGCCAGCCGTTCGAGCGTCGCCTGCAGATTGCCAAGCCGGAAGAACCCGGGCTTGCCCTGATAGGGCGCGACGGGCGGAAGACCATCGGGCAGATAGATGCGTGCGCTTTCCGCGTAGCGCCGCAGAACCGACGCCGAAGAGCCGATTTTCAGCGTCGTATACCAATCCTGCGGCAGCCCTCGTTCCGCCAGTGCGATCGCGGGGGCAATGATTTCGCTCAGCGGCAGGCGTCCCCACCGTTGCAGCATATACGCGTAACCGGCGGGCGCGGATGGGATGGCGAAGGAAAGCGGTCCATGGATGTTGGCGTCATCCTCGACCTCCGGCCACGCGAACAGGTCCTGCTTCATGCGGCCGGTGAGCTTGAACACCGATGGGTTGAGGCCGCGCGGTGCGACAGGCCCGAAATCGACAACCTCGGCGCGCGGTTGGCCGGCCTGATGGACCAGCGCAAATCCTATCCCGCCCAGGCCGGAATTCCACGGCTCAACCGCGGCAAGCGCGAGAGCAGTGGCAATCGCGGCGTCGACCGCATTGCCGCCGGCATCCAACACCGCGACGCCGGCTTCCGCGGCGCTGTGCACCTGCGACACCACGATTCCCCGCCGGCCGCTGGCCGAGGGCTTCGTCAGCGCCCAGTTCTGCGTGACATGCGGCGCGGGCGCGTAGTTCATCAGGACGGTTTCCTCTTGTGTCTTTGCCGATGCCCGTGCCTGCCTGTGAAAGCGGCACAGGCCGTCGCCTCTCCAGCAATGCAGCCTGCGACGACCACGTTGAGCCTATGCCTGATCGCGTGATTCACGTCTCCAGCGATTCCGCCTCCGACGATCACGCGCTAATAAAGCGTCTTGCGGAGCCGCTCCGGATAATCCCGGTCATATTGATCGCCGCCCACCCGCCCTGTGGTGATGTCCGCCAGTATCGTCCCGGTGCTCGGCAGTGACTTGCGCTCGATGCGCTTGTCGGGATTCCACAGCTCCGATCGCACAAGAGCCTTGGGGCACTGGAAATAGACGCGCTCCGCCGTGACGACGATCACCGACCGCGGCAACGTGCCGCGAAATTCAAAGCGCGCAAGCAGGTCGGGTTCAATCGAGATGGCAGCACGCCCGTTCACCCGCAATGTTTCTCCAACGCCCGGGATCAGGAACAGCAGCGCCACACGCGGGTCATGGATGATGTTCCGCAGCGTGTCCGCGCGGTTGTTGCCGCGCCGGTCCGGGATCAGCAGCGTCCGCTCATCGGCAACATGGACAAAGCCCGCGGGGTCGCCGCGCGGCGATGCGTCCAGCCCCCCCGGGCCGCTTGTCGCCAGCACGACGAACGGCGAGGCTTCGATCATCTGCCGGTAGTGCGGATGGATGTAGTCAATCTCTTTCGCGATCGCGCCGGCGGAGATCTCGCCATAGAGCGTCTCCAGCGTTGCCTCGTCGCGAATCAGGTGTTCGGTCGTGCTCAATGCGTCCATGAGGGTCCTCTCGCCTTTCGGGCTGCCCTTCGTCGATGATGAACGCAAACACCCCCAGGGTCCAGCGCGGCGGCCTGGTGGCGGTGCGGCACAGCCGCACCAAGACCTGTTCGATGGGATAGACCAATCGAACAGGCTTCGGGTTGTTGTTTGATCGCGGGATTCACGTCTCCGACGATCGCGCCCTATCATCTGGACAGCACGACAGCAGGAGGAAACGCCATGGCGAATGATCCGGCGGACAAGGATGCGATCCGCGAACTGCTCGCGACTTACTGCTTTCACCTCGACAGCGATCGGTTCGAGGAAATGGCGGCCCTGTTCACCGAAGACGGCGTCTGGGACACCGCGTTCGGCACAGGCACCGGCCGCGCCGGGATCGCCGCCCAGGCGCGCAGCATCGCCGGTTCCGGGCGGCCCAGGCCCCGGCGCGCGCACTTGACGACCAACATCGTCATCGAGTTGGCCGGCGACACGGCGCGCGTCCAGTCGAATTGGGCGGTAGTGCAGAACAGCGCGTCCGGGCCGGGGATCGGGTCGGCGGGCGCCTACACCGATGAGGTAGTCCGGCAGGGCGGACGCTGGCTGTTCCGTCGCCGCAAGATCGACCGGTTCATCGCGGACGGCCTGATGTAGCTCGCCCGGCGTCTGGTTGGGCGTGCCTGCGCGGTGCCTCCATCCGCGCCGGCTGGGATGGCCAGGATGCGGTGCGCGTGGACTATGAGGACTATCACTGAGATGGAGGGCCTGATGGCTGAGCATCGTGTGACGACGGGGCCGGCTTGGCAGCCGTCCCATCTTGGCGCTGAGCTGCGTGAGATCATCCTGCCGGCGCTGCGCCTCTCGGTGACCGACGCCGCGGCCAAGCTTGGCGTCTCGCGGCAGATGCTGCATGGCATCCTGGCCGAGCGGCACGCGGTGACGCCCGAGATGGCAGTCCGGATCGGCAAGCTATGTGGCAACGGCCCTGGCATCTGGCTGCGGATGCAGGCGGCGCACGACCTCTGGCGTGTAGAGCGGGACATGGCGGACGAGATCGCGCGCATCCCGACGTTGAAAGCCGCCTGAGTCTCCTATTCGCCCCGGAAATTAAAATCTGTGGGGATCGGGGAGTACCTCTGCGCGAGCATTCGCCCTTTGTCACAGAAGTACTTCGCCCATTCAGAACCCAGTGCACATGACCCCTGTGAGATGTCCGGGCTAGCCGTGCTGCTCGGTCCGCGCATCGTCGTCCAGCCTGACTCCAGGGTGGAAGTGCGCGTAGACCCGGCGCGCGGTCTCGTGGCTGATTCCCGGCGCCGCCTCCAAATCGGCAAGTCCCGCCATCTTCACGCCGCGCGAGGAGCCGAAATGGTTCAACAGCGCGCGCTTGCGCGCCGCGCCGATCCCCTGGATCTCATCCAGCTCACTTTGGCGGATGGCTTTGGAACGGCCGGCGCGGTGGGTCGTGATGGCGAACCTGTGCGCCTCGTCCCGCAGCCGTTGCAGAAAATACAGGACCGCATCGCGCGGCGGTAACTGGAACGGCTCCATCCCGTCGGTGTGCAGCCATTCACGGCCGGCATCCCGGTCCGGTCCCTTGGCGATCGCGATCAGCTTGACGTCCTGCACGCCGAGGTCGTTCATCACGTCCCGCGCCGCGGAAAGTTGCCCTGCGCCGCCGTCGATCAGCACGATATCCGGCCATTCGCTCGCCGGCGCGCCTTCCGCCTGTTCCTTCATCGCGCGCGAAAAGCGCCGCTGCAGAACCTCCCGCATCATGGCGAAGTCGTCACCCGGCGTGATCGCGCCGCGGATACTGAATTTGCGGTAGGCCGATTTGTTGAATCCCTCCGGCCCCGCCACGATCATCACGCCGTACGGATTGGTGCCCATGATGTGGGAGTTGTCGTACACCTCGATCCGTTCGGGCGACGCGGGCAGCGCGAAAAGCTGCGCGACACCATCCAGCAGCTTCGCCTGGCCGGCCGATTCCGCCAGCCGACGTTCCAGCGCCTCGCGCGCGTTCACCTCCGCGTGCTGCACCACCGCCCGCTTCTCGCCGCGCTGCGGCAGGATGATTTCGACCTTGCGGCCAGCCTTCAGCGACAGCGCCTCGGCCACCAGAGCTTCTTCCGCCAAGGCGTGGTTGATCAGCAGCATCGGCGGCGGCGGTTTGTCGTCGTAGAACTGCGCGATGAAGGCGGCGAGCACCTCCGGCGCTTCCTCCGCCTTGGTATGAGTGGGGAAGAATGCCCGGTTGCCGTTGTTGCGGCCGCCGCGCACGAAGAACACCTGCACGCAGGTCTGCCCGGCGATCTGCCAGGCCGCGATCACGTCGGCGTCCCGCAGGCTGGCCGGATTCACCACGTCATTGCCCTGCACGAAGGTCAGGCCGCGGATCCGGTCGCGCACCGCGGCCGCCCGCTCGAACTCGAGCGCCTCAGCCGCCTGTTCCATCTCCGCCGCGAGTTCCTGTTGCACGCTGGCGGATTTCCCCGCCAGGAACGCCTTGGCCTGGCCCACCAGCGTCGCATACGACGCTTGGTCGATGCGGCCGACGCAAGGCGCCGAGCAGCGTTTGATCTGAAACAGGAGGCAAGGGCGGGTACGCGTCGAGAAGACCGTGTCCGCACAAGAGCGCAGCAGAAAAACCCGCTGCATCGCGGTCACGGTCTGATTCACCGCCCACGCCGATGCGAAGGGGCCCCAGTAGCTGCCTTTTCGGAGATGCGCGCCGCGATGCTTGGCGATTTGCGGGTAGGGGTGGTCCTCCGTCAGCATCAGCCAGGGATAGGACTTGTCGTCCCGCAGCACGATGTTGAAGCGCGGCTTCAGCCGCTTGATCAGGTTGGCTTCAAGCAGCAGCGCCTCGGCCTCGGTATGCGTGGTGACGATCTCCATCGTCACCGTCTCCGAGACCATCCGCCGCAGGCGCTCGGGCAGCCGGCCAATCTGGGTGTAGGCGGTCACGCGCCGCTTCAGGCTGCGGGCCTTGCCGACGTAAAGCGCGTCACCCTTGGCATCCAGCATGCGATAGACGCCGGGGTTGGCCGGCATCGTGGCCAGAGCCGCTTCGATCGCGGCGACGCCCTTCGTTGGCAGATCGTTCGGTTCAATGCCGCTCATGAAGCGCCTCACATAGCGCTGCCCAGGCCGCTTTCCTATCCTTGCAACAGATTGGCCTGACCGCACCGCGGCCATCCACCAAACCTGTGGACAAGTCTGTGGGGAAAGCGGGTCTCAAACCCGTGAACACCGCGATACAGCTAGGTCTGTTTAGGAATGCCCGCGAATCAGGCAATTTTTAGATGATTGATTCTAAAGGATTCTAGGGAAAGCGAGATGATCAAACGAAAACCTGAAGGGATCGCATCCGCGCGAGGTTAACCTGTTGTCATCTCGTGGATGAATCTTGCCGGCGGCGTTCTATTTCCACCCCTGCTGATGTTGCATCAGCGAACACATCCAGCTTCTCGACCCGAATCCTCGCCAGGTGTACGCGCGGATCTTCCAGCGATGCTTCGGCGATCCGTTCGGCAAGCGTCTCGACCAGCCGGACATGCCCGGCGCCGACGATCGCGCGTACCCGACCGGCAATTGCCTCGTAGTCCACGACCCGCGACAGCTCGTCCCGTCCCACCGGCGAACGTGACAGCGCGCGCGCCCCGTCATCCTCCACCGCCAGGTCAACGTTGATGCGTACCCGCTGGGGAGCGGCATGCTCGTGGGGATAGATACCGATGCTGGCCGGAAGCACCATGTCGCGGAGAAAGACGTGGCGCAACGCGCGGCGGCTGTCAGCCAGTCGTGGGCTTTCCATCACCTATTCCTCCGGCGGCGGCGCTTGTTGACCCGCGGCCCATTGCAGATGCTGTCCGCCATCGAGTGCGATCATCTGGCCGGTCATCGCCGGCATCGCCAGGATCGCCCGCACGGCGCGGCCGATCTCCTCGGGGCTGGTGCCGTGCCGCAGCGGCACCGAAGCCGCTTGCTTGTCGAACTGTGCCTGGGATTGGCGCGGACTCGGCAAGGCTGGGCCCGGGCCGATGCCGTTGACCCGAATGCGTGGAGCCAGCGCGAGCGCCATGGTCTGCGTCAGCGTCCAGAGCGCAGCCTTGGAGACAGTGTAGGAGACGAAATACGGCGTGAGCGACCACACACGCTGATCCAGCAAGTTGATCACCACGCCTTCGGCGTTGGTCGGCAGTGCTTTGGCAAAGTCCTGGATCAGCAGGAAAGGTGCGCGAAGGTTCGTGTCCAAGTGCGCATCCCATGAGGCGCGTGTGACATCGCGCCAGTCGTCCCGCTCGAACCGGCT
>DATNEJ010000091.1:0-4441 GCA_035606775.1 Acetobacteraceae bacterium
CAGCGGATGGCCGCAGTTCTACATCGAGGATCATCACTTGCTGGTCCACTCGATGCAGAACCAGGCCGCCAGCCTGATTCTGGAAGGCGTGTTCGAGGCATTCCCGCGATTGAAGGTCGTGCTGATCGAGGGTGGTTTTGCTTGGGGTCCGACGCTGGCCTGGCGGCTCGACTCGCACTGGAAGAAGATGCGCAGTGAAGTGCCGCATCTGAAGCGTCCGCCGTCCGAGTACATGCGGCAGAATATCTGGTTTGCCACCCAGCCCGTGGAGGAGCCGGAAAATCCGGAAGACCTGCGCCAGGTATTCGAATGGATCGGCTGGGACCGGATCGTTTATTCCAGCGACTATCCGCACTGGGACTATGACGATCCGAGGCTTGCATTCCGCATCAAGCTGGACCGAAAGCAGGAGCAGATGATTTTCCGCGACAACGCGCTTCAGGTCTATTCATTCACCTGACGCTCGTTCTCCTGACGCTCTGGCCCCATCGTCACGACAGCGAACGCCCGCGGGTGATGGCCGCTTGTCCGAACCGATCGCGCAGCGTGTCGATTACGGCCTGCGCCGCGGCCCGCCGCGGCGTGTCCGTATCCGCCAGGTCGCCAAGGTCCGCCTGTGATCGTTCGGTCAGGGCACTGGCACCAATACCGATCAACCGAAACGCCGTGCCTGTCGCCTCATGCCGCAACAGGGCTTGCGCGGCCTCGAACAGCCTGTCCGGAAGCACGGTCGGTGCGGGCAGCCGCGCGGCCCGGGTGCGGATGGTGAACGTGGCGGTCTTCAGCTTCAAGACGACACCGGCAGCGGCAAGGTCGTGCTCCTTAAGCCGGCGGGCGAGTTTTTCCGACAGCCGCCACAGATGACGTTCAAGGTCCGTGATCCCGGTCAGGTCGGTGTCGAACGTGGTCTCCGCGCTGATTGACTTGGCTTCGCGGGTTGGATCGACGATGCGGGCATCCTCGCCGCGCGCGCGACGGACCAGGGCCAGACCGTCTTCCCCAAGCATTCGAATCGCCTCCTTGTCGCTCAGCGCCTGCAAATGGCCGAGCCTTGTTATGCCCAGGGCTTCGAGGCGGCGTGCGAGGGCGGGGCCAATGCCAGGCAGCAGGCGAACCGGCTCTCCGGCAAGCAGGGAGGCAGCTTCGGCCGCGCCGATGACCGTGAAGCCGCGTGGCTTGCCACGCCCTGCCGCGATCTTGGCTAGCAGGCGGTTCGGAGCCAGCCCGATGGAGACGGTAATACCTACCTCCGCTTCCACGTCTTTGGCGAAACGCGCGAGGATCGTGGCCGGCGGAGCACCGTGCAATGCCTGGGTACCAGCCATGTCCAGCACCGCCTCATCGATCGACAGCGGCTGCACGAGTGGAGTCAACTTCGCCATCAAGCCGCGGATCTGGCGGGATGCCACCGTGTATTTCGCAAAATCCGGACGGATGACCACTGCCTCGGGGCAGGCTTTCAGTGCCTTAAACATCGGCATGGCACTTTTCACGCCGTATATCCGGGCAACATAACAGGCGGCGGTCACGACACCCCGTACGCCGCCGCCCACGATCACCGGCCGCGACGCCAGTTCGGGCCGGTCACGTTTTTCCACGCTGGCGTAGAACGCGTCACAGTCGATATGGGCGATCGTCAAGGAGAAAAGTTCCGCGTGAGAAATCACGCGCCCGCCACCGCATCGCGCACAGCCAGCGGGGGCGGATGGACTGTCGAACAGGGTCAGGCAGTCACGGCAGAGCGCAGGCATGGCGCAGTTGCTCATCTCCGGCCGGGCATCTGGACGAATCCAGGTAATCGGCCCGCGAACATAGCAGGCGGCCCGCCGTGCCGGAAGCGAAACGCGGTTATCCTGTCGGCCAGAGCCATGCGGCGCCGCGCACGCCGGACGAGTCACCGTGCCGGTTCCGCACCACCTTGGTTGTAGTGGCGTCGTTGAAGATATGCCGTGGCAGAAGCCGGGGCAGCTCCTCGTACAGATGATCCATATTGGACAGGCCGCCACCCAGCACGATCACGTCGGGATCGAGCAGGTTGATCATCTGCGCCATCCCGCGTGCCAGCCGATCGACGTGGCGCGCCAGCGCTTCCTGCGCCTTCCGTTCCCCAGCGGCGGCCCGTCCGGGAATCCCCGAGGCATCGTGCGCATCGGGTCCATCGCAATCGCGGGCGAGGGCCGGACCGGCGACGAAGGTCTCCAGGCAACCCCATTGGCCACACCAGCAATGCTTGCCGGGGATCTCCTCCAGCGTGGGCCAGGGCAGCGGATTGTGTCCCCATTCACCGGCAATGCGGTGCGGCCCTCGATGCACCTTGCCGTCGGCGACAATCCCGCCACCGCAACCGGTGCCCAGGATGATGCCGAACACCATGCGACAACCGGCGCCCGCGCCATCGACCGCCTCGCTCAGCGCGAAGCAGTTCGCGTCGTTTTCCACCCGAACCTCACGGTCCAGCGCCTGGCTGATATCCTCATCGAACCGATGGCCGTTCAGGGCGATCGAGTTGGCATTCTTGACCAGACCCGTGGCCGGGCTGATGACGCCGGGAATGCCGATCCCGACAGTCGCCGTGGCGCCCAGCTCTGATTCGGCGTCCCGCACCAAGCCCGCAATCGCATCCAGGCTCGCCTGGTAGCCGCGCGGCGTCGGTACACGGTGCCGTAGGACCTCCGTTCCGTCCTGCTCCAGCACGGCGATCTCAATCTTCGTTCCGCCAAGGTCGATACCAATGCGATGCCGGGTCATCATGCCCTACCCTGTCCAGATGGTCGGCGCGCGTCGCGCGGGAGGCATGGTAAGCTAAGGCGGTGGCTTGCCCAACAACACACCGGGCCGCATGTTGGTACCATGAGTGAGACGCTGCTGGACGTGAAGGGCATGAACTGCCCTCTGCCCGTGCTGCGGGCAAACCGCGCACTGCGGAGCATGGCGCCCGGCGCGCGCCTGCGCGTACTGGCCACCGATCGCGCCGCGGTGGGCGATTTTCAGTCCTTTTGCCGCGACACGGGCCATGCCCTGCTCGCGTGGAGTGAGGAAAGCGGTGTGTTCAGCTTCGTGATCCGCCGGCGCGCCGACGATCCCAAGCCGGAGGATTGATGACTTGGTTACGGCTCTGATCACCCATCCCGCCTGTCTGGAGCACGACACAGGACCCTACCATCCGGAGTGCCCGGAGCGGCTCGAAGCTGTGCTGGCGGCGCTGGAGGGGCCGGCGTTCGCGAGCCTCCTGAGGGTGGCGGCGCCAGAAGCCACGGCGGAGCAGCTCGAGCGGGTGCACCCGGCGGAGTACGTATCGGCGATCCTGGCGATACGGCCGGAGTCGGGAGACCGCGTGCAGCTTGACGCCGACACGGTGATGAGCGCGGGAAGCGCGGAGGCTGCGTTGCGTGCCGCCGGCGCGGCGGTGCTGGCCGTGGACATGGTCATGGAGAACCTGGCGCTTGCCGCGTTCGCTGCGGTCCGCCCGCCCGGCCATCATGCGGAACCGGCCCGCCCGATGGGCTTCTGCCTATTCAACAATGCCGCTGTCGCCGCGCTTCATGCACGCGCGCAATGGGGCGTCCAGCGCGTCGCGGTCGTGGATTTCGACGTCCATCACGGCAACGGCACACAGGCCATGTTCGCCACCGACCCAGACCTGTTCTACGCCTCCTCACACCAGAGCCCGTGCTATCCCGGGACCGGCGATGCCTGGGAGCGTGGCGTGGCGAACAACGTTGTCAATACGCCCTTGCGGCCGGGCGAAGGCAGCGCGGCATTCCGAACGGCCTGGAAGGAGACAATCCTGCCGGAACTCGATCGGTTTGCTCCCGGGCTGCTGATCGTCTCGGCCGGCTTCGACGCGCACAAGGCCGACCCGCTGGCGCAACTCCGCCTGGAAACCGCGGATTTCGCGTGGATCACGGCGGAACTGGTGCAGATCGCGGAGCGGCACTGCGGCGGCCGGGTGGTATCGGTGTTGGAGGGTGGCTACGACCTTGACGCGCTGGCCGCATCCGCGGCCGAACACGTGCGTGGCCTAATGCGGGTATAGGGGGCGTCGATCGTATGTCGGATGTCGGTGGCAAGCAGAACGACGTTGCCAGCCTGTCCTTCGAGGAGGCGCTGGCCGAACTGGAGCAGATCGTTCGCACGCTGGAGGGCGGGCAGCAGAAACTGGAAGACGCAATGAACGCGTACGAGCGTGGAGCGGCGCTGCGCAAGCATTGCGAAGCCAAACTCGCGGAAGCCGAAGCCCGCGTGGCGGTCATCGTGCAGGATGCGGATGGGGCTCTTTCAACCCGTTCGATGGAGTGAGACTGGCCGGCACATCACGGCCAGCAGGCACGAGAACACATGAAACATCGCGTGGATCAGCTTCTGGTCGATCGCGGCCTGGCTGAAAGCCGCTCCCGGGCGCAGGCTCTGATCCTCGCGGGGAAGGTGTTTTCCGGCGAAA
>DATNEJ010000093.1:0-17851 GCA_035606775.1 Acetobacteraceae bacterium
TCACGGCAACGGCACGCAGCAGATTTTCTATCGCCGCGATGACGTGATGTATGCCTCCGTGCATGGCGATCCGGCCGGGCTTTATCCGTTCTTCGCCGGCTACGCGGATGAGACCGGCGCCGGGCCGGGGCAGGACTGGAATCTAAATATCCCGCTGCCGCCGGGCACCGGGGACGACGGCTTTGTGGCCGCCATCGATCAGGCTTTGGCCGCCATTACCCGCAAGCATCCCGCCGCGCTGATCGTTTCGCTGGGCTTCGATGCGCATCGCGGCGATCCGACAGCGAATCTCGCAGCCAGCGCGGAGGGGTTCCGCGCCGCCGCCGGCCTGATCGCGTCGCTCCGGCTGCCGACGCTGCTTGTGCAGGAGGGCGGCTATATCGTGGACAGGCTTGCGGACAACCTGACGGCGTTTCTTGCGGGACTGCTGCGAAGTTAAAGATCGAAGCCTCGAAGTTGGTCAGCCACGTGAACGGCGGCCGACGTCCTGCCTCAAGTCAGGGCTGCGGAACGAGGCAACACCCAGTGCACCCTCGTGAGCACTGAGACTGCGCATCGCTTCTATCTCTCCTCCGATTATAGAGAGACCGGCCCCCCGGTCGTTATGTTCGGAATGCAGAGCTACCCGATGTCATAGCGTATGCCAGTGCATGTTGATTCGTTGCACAACCCTTGAAGTTCGCAACCCATGTCGGCGTTGTTAACCGGCTCGCCACGGTGCCCTTCAAAAGCGCGCGTTCGGCCGGTTGCTGATGAAATGCCACACAGCCAGCACGATCACCGCACCGACGATCGAACCGATCAGCCCGGCGCTCTGCCCTTCGCGATACCAGTGCAGCGCCTGCCCCAGCCAGGTGGCGACGAAGCTGCCGACGATGCCAAGCAGGATGGTGAGGATGAATCCGCGCGGGTTGTGCGGGGATGGAGAGAGGAGCTTGGCGATGACCCCAGCGACACCGCCGATGATGATCATCCACAGCAGATACATGCCCGCTCTCCCCCATCGCCGAAGCCAGGCAGCCGGCCCACCGGCCGGTTCACGCCAGTATTTCGACCGCCGCGCGTGCCAGCGCCTGCACGCCGAAGCCGATGCAGCGTTCGTCGGGCTGGTAGGCGGAATTGTGCAGCTTGTCCTGCCGCCCCGGCTGCGAGGAGCCGACGCGCAACTGAAAGCTGGGCACAAGTTCCGCCATCAGTGCGAAATCCTCACCGCCGAGGGATGCCTCGCCCTCGGCGATCGCATCGTCGCCGAATTGCCGGCGCACCGCCGCGACCGTGGCATCCAGCACCGTGTCGTGGTTGACCAGGCAGGGCACGCCGCGCCGGTAGTCCACCTCGCACTGCACGCGCATGCCTTCATGCATGCCCGCGGCAAGGCGCCTGATCGCCGCCTCCGCCACGTCGCGCGCCTGCGCATGCAACGTGCGCACGGTGCCTTTGATCAAACAGGAGTCCGGAATGATGTTGTAGGTCGTTCCACCCTGGATCGCCCCCACGGTCACCACGGCGGGATGCGTCGGGCGCACCTCCCGCGTCACCACGGTCTGCAACTGGGCAACCAGCATCGCCGCGGCCACCAGTGGATCGACGGCGGTGTGCGGATAGGCCGCGTGGCCGGATTTGCCCCGCACGGTGATGTCGAACCTGTCCGACGCGGCCAGCGCCGACCCGCGCACGAACCCGAACGTGCCGGCCGGCATGTCGGGGTGATTGTGGAACGCCAGGGCCATGTCGATCTTCGGCCCGTTCATGACGCCGTCGTCGATCATCGCCTGCATGCCGCCCAGCCCTTCTTCGGCGGGCTGGAACACCAGCTTCACCGTGCCGGCAAGTTGCGGCGCGACCTCGCGCAGCACGGCAGCGACGCCCAGCAGCGTGGTCGTGTGGATGTCGTGGCCGCAGGCGTGCATCCGCCCGGGAACGGTGCTGGCGAAGGGCAGGCCGCTGGTCTCCTGGATCGGCAGGGCGTCCATGTCGGCGCGGATCGCCAGCACGGGGCCGGGGCGGCCGCCCTCGATCAGCCCGACGACACCGGTCTTGCCGATACCCGTCCGGTGCGGGATGCCGAGGCGGGACAGTTCGGCGGCGACGACGCCGGCGGTGCGCACTTCCTCGAAGCCCAGTTCGGGATGGGCGTGGATATCGCGGCGGGTCTCGACCAGCCCGGGTTCGATGGACCGGACGATGTCCCGGATCGCTGTGGCCGGATCGTTCGCGCGTGAGTGGGACATGCTGACCTGTGTCGGTTGGAATTACCGCTGCATCATGCGAACCGGCACAGACCCGCACAAGGTTAGCGGCGCTCCCGCAGGATCGCATGGCACAAATGCCTTCGGCGGCAGGATCGGCTCGACCGTATCCCGCCTGGATGCCGGATCGTTCGTCGGTGCCACCGTCACGCGGCAGGCGCCGCTGCCCGAGGGGCGGACGATCAGCCGAGGGTGGCGCGCACTTCCTCGTCTGTCGGGAACCGGCCGGTTGCCTTCTTCGACCAGGCAAGCCTGCCGTCCACCGTGATCTCGAAGACCCCGCCTCCGGACCTGCGCAGGCTCACCTGCGCCGAGGGGTCGGTCTTCACGATCAGGTCCCGCGCCGCGCGGGCGCGCGGCTCATAGTTTCATTGCCCGCAGTATTCGATTTCGATCCGCATGGAGCCAATCTCCTGATCTTTCCCACGAACGGCGCCGATCCGGCACCTCCCAGGCGATGGGCATGCTAGTCCGGTGGCTCCGGCGCGCAAAGCGTGAAGCGGCGGGGAAACCTCAACTCTCGCACGATACGATTTCGCACCTTCACGGTATGACCCCGCAACGCCGCACGATATGACCCCGCACCTCCGCACGATACGATCCAGAAACACGCGCTTTGGATTTGTGCGAAATGGCACCTTTCGGCAAAAGTCCCCCCATGACCGACCTCCGCATCGTCCCTGTGATCCTGTCCGGCGGCTCCGGCACGCGCCTCTGGCCGGTGTCGCGGGAAAGCTTCCCGAAGCAGCTCTGGCCGCTGATGTCGGAGCGGACCCTGATGCAGGAAACGGCACTGCGCGCCAACGGCCCCGGCTTCGCGCCGCCGATTGTCGTCTGCAATCACGAGCATCGCTTCCTGATCGCCGAACAGCTCCGTGAAGCGGGAATCGGCGAGTCGCGCATCGTGCTGGAACCCGTCGGCCGCAACAGCGCGCCGGCCATCGCTGCCGCCGCCGTGCTGGTGGCGGAGGAAAATCCCGACGCGGTGCTGTGGATGATGGCGGCGGACGCCGCGATCGCCGACGTGCCCGCGCTGCACCGCGCGCTGGAGGCGGCTGCATCCGCTGCGCGTGCCGGCCGGATAGTCACCTTCGGCATGAAGCCCACGGCGGCCGAAACTGGCTATGGCTACATCGAGGCCGGCGCTGAACTGCCGGGCATCCCGGGGGTCCATGCCGTCGCCCGGTTCATCGAGAAGCCCGATCCCGCCGCCGCCGCGCGCCTGGCCTCGGACGGGCGGCACCTGTGGAACTCCGGGATGTTCGTCTTCACCGCCGGCACCTTGCTGCAGGAGCTTGAGGCGCACGCGCCGGAGGTGCTGCCCCTGGTCCGCCAAGCGGTGGCGGAGCGCCGGTCCGACTTGGACTTCATCCGCCTTGGGGTGGCGCCGTTCACCGCCTGCCCCTCCATCAGCCTCGACTACGCCGTTGCGGAACGGACCACCCGTGCCGCCGTGGTGCCGGCCGACCTCGGCTGGTCCGATGTCGGAAGCTGGAGCGCACTGTGGGAGCTGGGGGAGAAGGACGCCAACGGCAACGTCGCCGTCGGCGATGTGGTGCTGGAAGCGGCCACGGACTGCTACGTGCGCAGCAACGGCATGCTGGCCGCGGTGGTCGGCCTCAAGGATGCGGTGGTGGTGGTGACCGAGGATGTCGTGCTCGCCATGCACCGTGACCAGGCGCAGGACGTGAAAAAGGTCGTCGAGCAGTTGAAGGCCGCCGGCCGGCAGGAAGCGGTGGCGCATAACCGCTGCTACCGGCCGTGGGGCTTCTACGAGAGCCTGATCCATGGCGACCGGTTTCAGGTGAAGCGCCTGGTGGTCGAGCCTAACCGGCAGCTATCGCTGCAAAGCCATTTCCACCGGGCCGAACACTGGGTGGTGGTGAAAGGTACCGCGCGGGTCACGCGCGATCAGGAAACGCTGATCGTGCGGGAGAACGAGAGCGTCTATCTGCCCCTCGGCTGCCTGCACCGGCTGGAGAACCCCGGCAAGATCCCGTTGACCCTGATCGAGGTGCAGTCCGGCGCCTACCTGGGTGAGGACGACATCGTGCGGCTCGAGGATACCTACGGCCGGGTATGACGGTCCGCGCGCCCGGTCGTTGGCGGGCTGCGGCGCACGGGACGCTGTCCACGGGAACGGCTGGCGCGGCGCACGCGGGATCAGGATGCGCGGGCGCGCCGCTCCATGCGCAGATGCTCGATCTGGCCCGGCTGCGGCTGGCAGACCGAGAAGAAGCGGGCGGCGCGGAAGGCGGTGTGACGGATTGCCGCCTCCGCCGGCAGGTGCATGCCGTGGAACAGCACGACCACCAGCACGATGACGGTGACCAGCGGGGTGGCTCTCAGCGCCGGCGGGTGCCCCGCGAGGTAGAGCAGTGTCGCGGCCCCGGCCAGGCCGACCGATGCGCCGAGCACGACCTCCGGCAGGGAATGCATGCCGAGCAGGAGGCGGGAGACGCCGATGACGATGGCGGCGATGGCGGCGGCGGGAAGGATCATGGCTTTCGAGCGGGTAAGCAGCGCGGCCAGGCCGCCCGCCACCACGGTTGCCGCGGCGACGTGTCCGCTGGGGCTGCGGATGTCCATCGGGCCGAAGAACGGCCAGCACGCCACGAAGACCAGCTTGAGGGCGAGCAGCGTGCCAAAGGTGACTCCCGTGACGGCGAGCCAGACGATCGCGCCGCGCCGCCAGCCTTGCAGCGCCAGCGCCGCGGCAATCATCAGCACGAGCGGCAGGATGACTGCCTGGTCTGCAAAATCGGTAAGGAACTTCACGGCGCCGAACTTATGTCCCGGAGATTGATTTTTCGTTCAGGGACCACGCCGTGCTTTGCAAGCGTGCTCGCCTGAGGCCAGCGCGCGGGCAGTGTGAATTGCGCGCCGGGAAAGAGATCGCGGCCCCAAATCTTTCGTCCGGCCTCGCCGGTGGGCTACGTCCAAATTCCATGCCCCGATCAAGCCGATCCGCCTGTGGCCTGGCAAGCCGCGATTCGGGGCCGATCGCATCGGCAAGCCGCCCAGGCGTTCACGCTTAGGAGCGCGGTCGTCGGAGGCAGGATTGCGGGAGGCGTTAATCGCGCGGCCCAACGCCGGAGCACGGTCGTCGGAGGCGGGATTGCAGGAGGCGTCATTACGTAACCAGACAAAGCGATGCAGCCGGTTCGGTGCTTCTGCCTGCGCCGACCGGTGGGTTAATGGCGCAGCCGGGAAGGCGACGCCCGATCCCGCCAGAAGGCTCGCAGGCCGACCGCACAGGCGGCCAGCATGGTGTCCGCGTCCTCCATCAGGTCCTCCATCGCATCCTCCGGAAAGCGGACCTCGGCGGTCAGCCCGGCGACCGCGCGCGTGGCGATGATGCCGATCGGGATCAGCAGGATCGAAAGGTCCTCATCCCGCAGGACCGGGGCCCATGCCTCGGTCCGCATGGAGACTGCCTGCATGAAGCCATGCGCCCAGTCCTCGACGACAGGCTTGCCGTCCGCTCCTTCCCAGAAGACCGGCGCGAACGTCGCCGGTTCGCTGTCGAGGCCGGAGGCAATGTCGCTGAACCGGCGCAGGATGGCGCCAAGAATCGTGGCCGCCTCTGAGTCGCTGTCGAACACCGGCTCCTCGCCGTCCCAGACCATGGGCAGCCACTCGCTTGTCGCCACCGGTTCCGGTCCGGCGACAATGCCTGCCATGAAACCATCCAGCTCGGACAGGTCCATGCAGTCCTGTGGCGACCTGCTTGACATAAGGTAGTCGTTCAAGGCGTCGAGGTCGGATTGACCCGGCGCCGCGGCGGAGAGCGCCATCCCGGACTCCTGATGCGATGCCCCACTCAGGTTTCATGGGTCGGGCGTGGTTTGCAAATCAATTGGCCTGAAAAACCTGCAATGGAACGATCAATTCGCGGCCTTGCTCGGCAATTCCGAGGCTCATCACGCGCGAGAGTCCCTGATCGGCGTGACGCCGCCGGGCCGATCCTGCTCGGATTTCCGCGCACATTCGGGCATGTCGTAGGGGCGACCAGTGGTTCTGACTTGCCTTCCGGCAATCGCCCCGCTGAAATCGCATGCCGTGTCGGCCGGTGGCGGCGTGCCCGTGAAAGATGCACGCCGGCAGCGACTGTCCATGGCCGTTGGCACAATACCGTCTACGCAACGATAATAAGCGAGCGCGAAATCCGATGGAGCGCACGCCGCTTGAGGTCTTCCTGGTCTTCCTGCGCCTCGGCCTGACGAGTTTCGGCGGGCCGGTGGCACATATCGGCTATTACCGGGCCGAATTGGTGGGGCGTCGCCGCTGGCTGGATGAGGCGACGTTCGCTGACCTCCTGGCGCTGTGCCAGTTCATCCCGGGCCCTGCCTCATCACAGACCGGCATGTCGATCGGATTGCTGCGCGCCGGGCCGCTTGGGATGCTGGCGGCTTGGATCGGATTCACGCTTCCCGCGGCTGTCGCGATGACGGCGTTCGCCTACGGGGTGACGGCGCTGGGGGACGTCTCCCATGCCGCCTGGCTCAAAGGACTGAAGCTGGTCGCGGTCGCGGTGGTGGCGCAGGCAATCTGGTCCATGGCGCGCAGCCTGGCGCCCGATCGCGCCCGAGCGACGGTTGCGGTGGCCGCGACCCTGGTGACCTTGGCGATGCCCTCCTCGCTGGGTCAGGTCTCCGCCATCGTGCTGGGTGGGCTGGCGGGCATCACCGTTCTGCCTCGACCGGACATGGCGGATGGACAGCGGGCGGCGCTGGGCGTCCGCGTGCCGCGTGCCATCGCGGCGGTGCTGCTGACCCTGTTCGCGGTCCTGCTGGTCCTGCTGCCGTTACTGGCTGACGGAACCGGCAGCCACGCGGTGCGCCTGTTCAGCGCGCTGTACCGCGCGGGGTCGCTGGTGTTCGGTGGCGGCCATGTCGTGTTGCCGCTGCTGCAATCCGCGGTGGTGCCGCCGGGCTGGGTGAGCAACGATGCCTTCCTGGCGGGCTATGGAGCGGCGCAGGCGATGCCGGGCCCGCTGTTCACCTTTGCCGCCTACCTGGGCGCGGTCGAGGCTCCGGTTCCGCACGGCTGGATCGGCGGCCTGATCGGTGTGGTGGCAATCTTCTTCCCGTCCTTCCTGCTGATCGGCGGGCTGTTGCCGTTCTGGGAATCGCTGCGCCATCGGCCCGGGGTGCAGGCGGCGCTGCGCGGCGTGAACGCCGCCGTCGTCGGCGTGCTGGCGGCCGCGCTGTTCACGCCGGTCTGGACCAGCGCGGTGCACGGTCCGGCGGATTTCGCGCTGGCGCTGGCCGCTTTGCTGGCGCTGGCGGCGTGGTCGGTGCCGCCCTGGCTGGTGGTGATCGGCGGCGCGGCGATCGCGTCGGCCCTGCCGGCCCTCGGTGTCACCCTCTGAGGCGAGCGGTCCGGGGGCCACTCGCGCACCATCTAAGAGCGATGCCGCGCGCAATGCCATGCCAATCTCGCGCGGCTTACCAGGGGTACGTCGGACGGCGTATGCGCCGCCCGCCGGGCAGGGTCCCTGGCCGGCCAGGTTCCGCCGGCTTGGTTTCGGCCTTCCATTGGGCAAACATGCGGGCGAACGTCCCCCGCCGCGCCCAGGAATTTGCCGACATGTCCAGACCCCCGCGACCCGACGCCCTGACCCGTCCGTTGCCGGTCCGGTGAAAAGCGGCCGCGGCCAACGCCGCCTGGACTTCCTCGCTCCGTTTCAGGTTCGCAGCTTCCGCTTCCAATGGCCGGCCGACCTGCTCACCTCCTGGGGCAGCGAGATGGAACTGCTGATCCTTGGCTGGTACATCCTCGTGCAGACCGGCTCGGTCCTGCTGCTGACCGTGTTCGGCGCGCTGCAATATGTCGGCACGCTGATTGCCCCGCTGTTCGGACTGGCGGGCGACCGGCTGGGACATCGCAATGTCCTGTGCAGCATGCGTGTGGTCTACACGACATTGGCGGTGCTGATGACCGTGCTGTCGTTCTCCCACGCCCTGAGTCCATTGGCGGTCTTCTGCATCGCCACCGTCTCCGGGCTGATCCGCCCGTCCGACCTCGCCATGCGCAATGCCCTGGTCGCCGAAACCATCCCGCCCAGCCGGCTGATGGGGGCGATGGGTGTCGCCCGCACCACCGCCGATTCCGCCCGCATCTTCGGCTCGCTCGCCGGCGCCGCCCTGTTCGCCACGCTGGGCATTGGGCCAGCCTATCTGGTGGTCGCCTGCTGCTACGGCACCGGCTTCACGCTCACGCTCAATGTCGGTGCGCGACGCCCCCGGCAGGGAACCGTGGCTCGGGTGTCCTTCTGGCGCGACCTGCGTGAGGGGCTGGCGTTTGTCTGGGATTCCCCTAGCTCCATGGCCGCGATGTGGCTCGCCTTCCTGGTGAATATGACGGCCTTTCCGTTGACCCTCGGTCTGATGCCCTATGTGGCGCGTGACATCTATCACGTTGATCAGACCGGACTGGGCCTGCTGGTCGCCAGTTTCGCCATCGGCGCCCTGATCGGCTCAATCGCGGTCAGCATGGCCGGGCAGGCGATCCGGCCCGCCCGCATGATGCTGGTTTTCGCCGTCGCCTGGTACTGCGCCCTGCTGCTGTTCGTCTGGATGCCCGGCCCCGGCAGCGCCCGGGTCATGCTGGTGCTCGCCGGTTTCGCGCAGAGCCTCAGCATGGTGCCGATGGCGGCGATGCTGCTGCACACCGCCGGCGCGCGCTTCCGGGGGCGGATCATGGGCGTCCGCATGCTGGCGATCTACGGCTTGCCCCTTGGCCTGCTGGTGGCCGGCACGCTGATCGAGCGGATCGGCTACACCGCCACCGCATCCGGATACTGCCTGTTCGGCCTTGCGGTGACGGCGTTGATCGGGCTGCGCTGGCACGCCGAACTCTGGCCGCTGGATGCCGCCGCAAACGCGCACTGACGCTGTCCGAGCGGCCGCGGTGCGCTGCCCCGACGCGCCGCGCGAATCGGCGGCATGAACCGCCTGCACCGCATTGCCCGAATCTGCCGGTATCGCCCCGAAGCGTCGTGTACGGTCATGCGCAGTTGCGTCTTGACGCGCTCCGCCGGTTTCGATTGCTTGGCGATCGGTGGGTGCGGCGCGGAACCTGCTGCCGCCACGGAATCCGGTTCGTCGATGATCAGCGCATTTGGCAGGGGGAAGCATGCCGGGGAAAACGACTCTGCCCGAGACCGGCAATCCGCGTGGACTGCCGTCAGCCATGGCGGATCGGCTGATCGTCGCCCTGGACGTTCCCACGCTGCGTCAGGCGGCGGACATCGTTGCCACGCTGGACGGGACGGTGTCCTTCTTCAAGATCGGCCTGTGGCTCGCCTTTGCCGAAGGCATTGACGGGCTGCTGAAGAGCATCATCGGCGCCGGGAAGAAGGTGTTCCTCGACACCAAGATGTACGACATCGGCAAGACGGTGGAGGAAGGCGTCGCCCGCGCCGCCGATCGTGGGGTGAGCCTCGTCACCGTGCACGGCGACCGGCAGATCATGGAAGCCGCCGTGAAAGGCAAGCGGGGCCGCGACATCAAGATATTCGCGATCACCGTCCTCACCAGCCTGGACGACGCCGCGCTAAAGGCGATGGGCTATGCGATGACCGCGGAACAGCTCATTCGCCTGCGGGTGAGCCAGGCACTGGCCTGCGGCTGCGACGGTGTCATTGCCTCCGCCCACGACCATCCCGACACCATGCGCAAGGTCGGCGGCAGCGAAAACCTGCTGATTGCGACCCCCGGCATTCGCGGCGCCGATGATCCTGTCGATGACCACCGGCGGGCAGCCGACGCGGCGAGTGCGATCGAACGGGGCGCCGACTACCTCGTTGTCGGCCGGCCGATCATTGCGCACGCTGATCCGGGCGCGCGGGCCAGGAAGATCATCGCCGAGATGCAGCAAGGCCATCGGCGGCGCCAGGCATCGGCCTGATCAAACGCCGCACGCCGAACCATCGCCAACAAAAAAGCCCCGGGAACGATCCCGAGGCTTTTGCCGATCGGACGAGGCGCTCCCTTGGGGGGAGGAACGATGGAGCGGCCTCGTCCGCGCGCAGGCCGCAATCAGGCGGCCTTCGCGAACTTCTCCACCGCCAGGGTCACGCGGGCGGTGATGGGGGCCAACGCCTGCTCGGTCAGCTTGAACGACGCGTCGGTCAGCTTGCCGGACTCGGCGAGGGTCTTCTCGAGGGTCGAGCGGGCGAACGCCGCCTGCAGATCGACCGCATCCTTCAGCGAACGGACAGACGTCAGCGCCTTGAAGGTGGACAGTGTCTCGTCGAGCGACGCCTGCGCGCTCGCCGCGATCTGCTTCGACAGATCCTGCATGCCTGACGCCCAAATCTGGCTGGACTTCACGACAGCCTCGACATTGCCCTGGCCAAACGCCACCAGCTCTTCCGCCGTTTTCATCGCCTTCTCCATTCCTTCCTTTACCTTGGCCTGGGTCGTCTCGAACCCGGCGGCCGCCTGCGCCATGCCGTCATTGAGGCTGTTCACGGCAGTGTCCATACCCTTGTTGGCAGTCTGATTGGCGGTCACGGCGGGTTCCTCAGTGGTTACCGCGGCCTCCAGTGTCTTCGGCTTCATGCTCATTCATATCTCTCCTAA
This sequence comes from Acetobacteraceae bacterium, assembly GCA_035606775.1. GTDB lineage: Bacteria > Pseudomonadota > Alphaproteobacteria > Acetobacterales > Acetobacteraceae > Rhodopila. The sequence goes on from DATNEJ010000093.1 coordinate 10,841, forward strand.
AGGTCGGGCAGGTTCGGCAGAACCGGTGCCGGCGATGCCTGCCCGAAAACTGTCCCGTTGCGGTGACTCGGTTTATGCTGCACCGCAACACAAACGGGATATAGAAGCCCGCTCAGGGGCTATCAAGTGATTTTTGTGCGGCGCACAAAAATTCTGTCTGGCCGCCAGCAAGGCCGAACGGTGCCAACGTTGGACTGTAACCCGTTCAGGTTTTACGCTTTTCTCGGATTTTTCGGCTTTACACGCCCCCGCCGGCGCCCATACAGTTGCGCCGACCGCTACGAAAGGGACAGGAATGGCAGCGCGTGGGTGCCATCCGGGAAACTATTTGCTGCTCCGGATCGCGCCGGTGCTCGCATTCCTGATCGCGGTCATCCCGGTATCTGCCTTTGCGCAAGTCGGGTCCGCCCGGTACAGCTCCATCGTCGTGGACGCCACAAGCGGCGACGTGCTGGAAGCGGCCAATCCCGACGCGCTGCGCCATCCCGCCAGCCTGGCCAAGCTGATGACGCTGTATATGGCGTTCGAGGCACTGCGCGACCGGCGTATCGGCCTCGGCGACCTCGTTCCCGTCTCCGCCCACGCCGCCTCCATGGAACCCACCAAGCTCGGCCTTCTGCCCGGCAGCCGCATCACGGTGGAGCAGGTCATCCTGGGCCTGGTCACCAAGTCAGCGAACGACGCAGCAGCGGCGATGGGCGAGTATCTGGGCGGCAGCGAGGACCGTTTCGCGCAGATGATGACCTTGCGCGCCCGGGCATTGGGGATGAACCACTCCACATTCACGAACGCATCCGGCCTGCCCGCGCCTGACCAATGGACAACGGCGCGCGACATGGCGGTGCTGGCGCGCCGGCTGATCAACGATTTCCCCGGCTACTACAAGTACTTCTCTGCCCCGAATTTCGTCTGGCACGGGCGGACGATCTTCAACCACGACACCATGCTGAAATCCTATCCGGGCGCGGACGGCATGAAGACCGGGTACACCGCCGCCGCCGGCCATAACCTCGTGACCAGCGCGCTGCGCGGCGGGGTCAGGCTGATCGGCGTGGTCATGGGTGCCGGCTCGAACGGGGAGCGTGACGTGCACATGGCGTCGCTGCTGAACGAAGGGTTCGGCCAGATGGATGTGCCGGTCGACCGTCACCCGGTGCAGACGGCGTCCCGCGGCGTGCTGATCGCCTCGGCCCACGCCGCGACGCCGCCGCCACGTCAGATTTCGGCCCGAGCCAGGGAGCAGTCCCAGGGCTGGAGCATCCGGGTAGGCAGCTACGCGACACGCCGCGCCGCGCGGGGTGCCGCCGCCATGGGAAAGCGGGCTGCCGATGGCGGAGAGACACGGATCGAGCCGGCGATGGTGCGTCACAAGACCTTCTGGCGGGCATTCGTCGTCGGACTGTCGGCCGAGGACGCGCGCGATGCCTGCGCCGCCCTGGCCAGGCGGAAGACGCCCTGCGCGATGTTCCGGCTGGAGGCCGAGCAGGGCGGGCCGGCGCATTCGGGATAGAGCGTTGGCTGGGTGAGTCGGGTTCGCAGGGAAGCGCCAATCAAAGTCCATCCGTGGTGATCGCGTGCGGTACGGACTTTGTCTGATCGACTATGCGCGCGGCCCGGCATCTCTCCGCGAAAGACCATGCCGCTCGTCGAACTGCTCTATCCCCGCGCCCCCAGTTCGGCAGTCTGCACGTGCGCTGCGAGCAGCCCCGGAAAACGCTCGGGATCGCCGCGTGCCATGCCGCATTCGGTGGCCACGCCATCGACCCGGGCATGGCGCTGCGCGGCGCTGAGGCGAGCGGCGTTGCCGGCCATGTCGTCACGGTGCACGAGGCCGAGATAGAGCTCGGTCTCCGGGCGCAGCTTCAGCCCGGCAAGCGGTGCGAAAAAGGCGTCGTCGGTACGCGGTTGAGGTACCGGCAGGTGGAAGAACGCGAGCGGCCTCCCCACACCGGCAGAAACCGCATTGACCATCTCGACCATGATTCCGGCGTCCTTCGGCTGGATCACGTGCTCGTCTGCCGGGCTGCCGTAGCACAGGTGGTAACCAACCTCGATTCCCGCCGGGACACCGTTCCCGATCGCGATCAGCTCGGCGATCGTTTCATGCCGGAAATCGACCGGCCCGGGCTCGTAGTAGCCCTCCCAGGCGACAACCTCCTGGCAGACGTCCCATTGGAGCGCGATGCGATCATGCGGCAAGGCCCGGGCGATCGCCGCGACCTCATTCAGCATGTGCGTCGTCAATACCGGGATCAGCGCCGGCCGGTCGCCCGGCACCATGTTGTTGTAGGTCGGCGCGATCGGGGTTGGCAGCGAGATTTGGAACTTGATGCCGGCAGGGATCACGCCTTCCCGCTGTAGCCGGTCGAACATTTGCCACGACTCGATCGCCATGGCGGCATAGCCGGTCTTGACGGTCTCCGGATCGAGCCGTGCGCCCGGCTTTACGCGCAGGCGTGGAATTTCGCGCAAGACCGTGCCGTCCCATTGGGTGAATTTGAACGGCGGTACATCGCTTGCCACCTCGATCGCCGGATTGTCGGCCAACACTCCCTGCAGAAAGCGGATCCAGGTCTTGCGAATACCGGTCTCACCGTCCGGCAGGCGCTTCAGGTGTGGTGCCGCTGCGGCCGCCAGGGTACGGAACACCGTTTCGGCGTCCGGCAGCGGGATGCTGCCGACGAAATGGACGATCGGCTTGTCCGCTGTCGCTGCACTCATTGCGGTTCCCCCTCGACTGATCAGGACCTCATCAGGATAGCCGGCCAAGGACCTCCCGGCGACCGCTTGGCGTGTGGCTCGCGGGAGGGAGCCGGCAACCGACGATGCTCAACCCTCCGTGTCCGGCAGCAGAGTTTGCCGACCGCCAGCCCTATCCTGCCGAGCTGTGAAACTCGTGACCCATCGCCGCGTTACATCCCACCGGTAAGCGTTGCGAAAATTTCCACAAGCATTTGACCCGCTCACGACTACGTTACGCACAGCCATCAACCGATCCCCTGCGGGTTGGCGTTTTACGCCGGAAAGGAATTCGTCCAATCCGTGACGGTCAGAAAAACCGATGTGGCGTTTGCACAGTTTCTGCCTGAGCAGTTCAACGAAACTGCCGGTGAATTTCCCTCAAGTTGTTTGATCTCGCGTCGGAACCGTAAAGGCGGAGGAAAGCGAATATGGGACGTGGAATTCTTCTTTGGCTGCTTGGCGTGCCGATCCCGATCATCATCCTGCTTGCGCTGATCTGGCACTGATCATGGCCATGCAATCCCAATCTGTCCTCGACCGGACTTCGGTCGACGGCAGTGAATCATCGCTCTCCGCCGTTAGCTGGGCAGCGATCTTCGCCGGCGCGGTTGGAGGTATCGCCCTCGCAATCGTGCTTACATCGCTTGGCGCCGGTTTAGGCCTGACGTCAATATCGGCATGGCCAAATGCCGGCGCGTCAGCGACGACCTTTACCATCAGTGCCGGCATCGGCCTCATCGTGATCCAATGGCTAGCGTCGGCGCTTGGGGGATTTATCACCGGACGCCTTCGCACCAAATGGACCGGCCTTCACACGCATGAGGTCTTTTTCCGCGATACAGCACACGGTTTCCTCTCATGGGCGCTCGCCACCATCGTTGGAACGTTTCTGTTGGCGGCAGTGGCTTCATTGGCGGCGGGTGCTGGAGTGCGGGCGGCATCAACGGCTGCCGGTGGTGCCGCGCAGGCGGCAACCTCGGCCGTCTCCAATTATGCCGTCGATGGGCTGTTCCGCTCTGAGCATGCGGACGCGTCCGAGAACACGCAAGAGGTGACCGCGCAGGCGACGCGCATTCTCGCCAACGGTGTCCGCAATGGTGATGTGCCGCCGGCCGATCGTACCTATCTCGCGCAGATCGTGGCGTCCAAGACCGGGCTTTCGCAGGCCGATGCTCAGAAGCGTGTGGATGATACGATCGCCGGCGTCAAAAACGCCGAGACGAAGCTTCGGCAAGCGGCCGATGCCACCCGAAAGGCCACGGCAAACTTTGCCATCTTTACCGCCCTGTCGTTGCTGATCGGCGCGTTTGTTGCCATGGCGGCTGCGGCCTATGGCGGGAGTGTGCGTGACGAATACTGAGACTCGCCGGAGCAGGCGGTGGGAATTCCATCGCTTGCGGCCGGGCGGGGGCGGTCGGGTTCGCGAGCGGCCGTCCAAGGGCAGCAGACCAACCGAACGCTCTGGAGGCGCTTTTCCAGGCCGCTGACATCAAACAGCAAAGGCCTTGATAACGGCACGCGCACTCTCGACCCCAATGGGCGGCATCAAGATAGGCAGGTCCAGTCCCGCTTCCCTATAGACCGCAAGTCGTTCGCGACACAGTGGGACGGGCCCTATGAGACAGACCGCATTAAGGAAAACGTCACTCAACGATTCGGCGCCGGCACCCTGCTCGGCTTTTTCAGCTTCCGCGGTAAATCCGCTGACGCGAAGCAAATGCTGGAAAAAAGGCAGTGTCGTGTAAAGCCCGAGATTTGCACGAGCTTCGGCCCTCAAAGCCGGCAGATCGTCACCGATAAAGGTCGGAAGACCGAGTGTCATCTCCAGCCTGCCGCGTCCTGGGGCTCTGCCACGGCCGCGATTACCCCAGGCCTTGCCGCGAGAGACCCGGCCGGTGGACCAGAGAAACGGCATCACACCATCGGCCAGTTCGCCGGCCAATTCGACGGTCGAAGACGTGAGCGCACCAAGATAGATTGGCACAGGGCAAGGCGCTGGCTGTTGTGGTAAATGCGTGGATGGACCATCGCCGCGTAGCCAAGCCGCGACATCGGTCGTGTAGCGGCGCAGTGCGTCGATCGGTGAGGCCATGCTGATCCCAAGAGCCTGGTTTACCGGCTGATGACTGACCCCAAGACCGAGAATCATTCGCCCGCTGGTCGCGTCCGCGATCAATGAAGCGGCTTTCGCGCATAGGTATGGGTGGCGCAGGTAGATATTTGCGACCCAGCTCCCGACCTTGATCGCGGTGGTCGCTTCGCCCATCAACTGAGCGGTCGCAAGCGAATCGCTGTTGACCTCGGTGTTGAAAATTGCCTCGAAGCCCGCTTCTTCAGCTTCCCGCGCAACGGAGCGAACTTCGGATGCGCGCCAGCCTGCCGCTGGGATCACGCCCAGTGCCAACCGCTCAACCATTTCTGCCTCTCTCGCTGTAGCAGGTCACTGAAAAGCCAGCCGGACACGAAACGAACGAAACGAGTCGACCACAGACACGGTGCCCATCGAGTTTACATGTCGCGCCAAGGCAGCGAATCATAATTTCGTGGTGAGCAAGGGGCGGCTTTTCAGCAGCCAGCCTGGTTTTAGACTGACGACCACTCGGTCCAATAATTTCGGCGTTGGCTACTCTACGCGAATCAGGCTTCTCCCCAGGGCAGCCTAACCAATTCCTGTTTTGATATCGTCATCAAAATCTCAGGCGATGAGGCAAGAACGCTTCGCCATCTCTATCCATGCTCCATCATCGGGAGACAGGCCGCAAGGCCGAAGGCCGCATCCGGAAATCAGGAAATGAGATCTTATACCAGCGGCCCGGACTCTTAACACATCGGCCGATTGTCGGGCCGCTGGCATGTCATTGGTTTCGCGCGCAGCCGCCACACCAATCCTGCGCGCATACCAGTCAGCCCTGCGGGCTGCTGGTATTACCGTCGGTTCCGAGGGTACGGTACCATTGCGGGCTGGGATGGCGAGTTGTAGCTGCAAGGCGCAGCAGGGCAGTATGGCGATGTTCCGACAGGTAACGATCATCAACCAGGAAGTCATGAGTGAGGCCGGACGGTTGCTTGCCTCGCCAACGCGACGTGTTGCCGCCTGTGGGGTGTTGCGAAACCCCCATGCCGGCCAACCCGCCATCGACGACTTCACCGATCTCGTTGATCTGTCGGTGAAGGCGGGCGAGGTACTAACCAGGAAAGCGCTGGAATGCCTGGCGCCGCTGAAGCCGCGCGCCTACGGCAAGGCGGCGCTGGTCGGTATCGCCGGCGATCTGGAACACGGCGCCAGCATGATCCATGTGCGGATCGGCCTGGCGATGCGACGCGGCGCCGGCGGCGGGCCGGCGCTGATCCCCGGCAACGCGAAAGTTGGCGCTACCGGCAGCCCGATCGACATCATCTTCGGCGGCATGGAGGATGCCTGGGATTACGACGCGATGGACACGATGACCGTGTCGATCGCTGACGCCCCGAAGCCGGATGAGATTCTGCTGGCCGTCGCTTTTCTGGGCGGCACGCGGCCGAATGCGCGAATTGCGGGCGCATCGCAGGCGCAGGTGGCGGAGGCTGTACGCGCGACACGGGGCGCGTGACGGCGGAAAGGAGATGCCGTGCGGCGGAACTGGGACGTCATCGTCGCAGGCGGGATCGCCGGTACACGCCAGGACAGAAGATCACGCCACCGAACGCGGCGGATCCCGATCGAACCGCCGGACCCCTTCGGCCGTCGCCACCAGCGCCATGTCGGCCATGCCGATGAACAGCCCGTTCTCCACGACGCCGATCGTCTGCGACAGCGCCCGTTCCAGCGCCGCCGGGTCGGCAATCGGCTCGAAGCCGCAATCCAGGATCAGGTTGCCGCCATCGGTGAGGAACGGCTCGCCGTCCTGGCCCACCCGCAGAACCGGGTGTGCACCGTGCGCGGTGAGGCGAACAACGGTGGTCTGCCAGCCGAACGGCACCACCTCCACCGGGACCGGCGTGGTGGTGCCCAGCCGCTCCACCAGTTTGGGCGCGTCCGCGACGATCACCAGCCGCTTGCTGGCCGCGGCGACGATCTTCTCCCTCAGCAGCGCGCCACCGAGGCCCTTCACCAGATCGAGCTGCCCTGGGGCGATCTCATCCGCCCCATCGATGGTCAGGTCGATCCGCGGATGATCGGCAAAGTCCACCAGCCGGATGCCGCCCGCCCGCGCCTGCGCTGCGCTGCGTTCTGAGGTCGGGATGCCGACGATGGACAAGCCCTCGCGCACCCGCCGGATCAAAGCTTCG
>DATNEJ010000495.1:0-3218 GCA_035606775.1 Acetobacteraceae bacterium
CCGCCGCCGCCCGCTGGAAAGTGCCCGCGAAAGAACTGCTGGTGGTGCCAACGGATGTCACCGACCCGGCTTCAATCGAGTCGCGGTTCGAGACGGTCAAGGCGACTTACGGCCGGATCGACCTTCTGTTCAACAATGCCGGCACCAGCACACGTAACATCCCGATTGAGGATCTGACCCTCGCGCAATGGTCGAACGTCGTTGCGGTGAACCTGACTGGCTCGTTCCTTTGCGCGCAGCACGCATTCCGCATGATGAGGGGCCAGCAGCCACGCGGCGGGCGTATCATCAATAACGGTTCGAATGCGCGCATCGACGTGAACGATGTCGCGCGTGGCGTCGCGTACATGGCGAGCCTGTCGCTCGACGCGAATGTGCAGTTCATGACCATGATGGCGACGAAGATACCTTGTATCGGCCGTGGCTGATGAGTGACGGGCCGCTTGATCCTCATCCGCTTTCCGGCAGATCATCGACGGCCCCATCGGCGACCGCCTATTGCTCCACTGACGGGCGCGATGCCTCGATCGTGCCGTCAAACACCGCCCGTATGTGCGTCCTGGGATCAACGAGCCTGCCTGCCCGGTAAAGCTGGAAGTGCAGGATGCCGCCGTTCCTTATGTCGTAGAGCTCGTCGCCGTCCTCAACGAATGTCCCTGGCGTCCCGATCCGGCCAGTTCCTCCGACGGGGAGATGCGGGGTCTGATCGACGATGCCATAGCTGCTTTCAAACGCATCGTCATGCCGGACGATAATCTCATAATGCTGCGCGATCCGCTTCGTCGGGATATTGCGGACCTTGACGATCTGTCCCTTGCTGACCGATCGGACGATCCCTCGATCGGCAAAGATGAACTTGACGGTGCAGCCGCCGCCCGGAAGCAATATCACCTGCATGGTGCCGGAGGCCGGCCAGACAAGCGAGATGTCGTCACGCACGCGTATCACTCCCTATTGCCCCCTATGGATCGTGGCGACAGGGAATCGCGTCCGGATACGCCGTGCCGCCCCGCCGGGTCGGTGCCGGACTGGAACCGACCACGGCATGCGGCACCTATGGCCCCCCGGGAGGACGCGATCTCGTCGGCCGACCGCTTTATCCTCACCGATGCGGTCGCTTCGTCAAGCTGTGACCGCCTGGCCGCGCCCCTAGCGCAGCACGAAGGGGTTGGGGACCTCGGTCGCCGTGCTGATCCAGACGCTCTTCTGCTGCAGATACTCGTAAATGGCGTCCTGGCCACTCTCGCGCCCAAGCCCGCTTCGTTTGTAACCGCCAAACGGCGACATGAAACTGACGGCCCGATAGGTGTTGACCCAGACGGTCCCGGCGCGCAGCCGCTCGGACATCAGAAGCGCCCGCCGAATGTTCTGCGTCCACACGCCGGCAGCAAGGCCGTAGACCGTGTCGTTGGCAATGGCGACCGCTTCGTCCTCATCCGCGAACGGGATGACGGAGAGCACAGGCCCGAAAATCTCCTCCTGCGCAATGCGCATCCGGTTGCTGACACCGGTGAAGATTGTTGGATCGACAAACCATCCGTCACCGAATTTCGCCTTGTCCGCGGGACCGCCGCCAAGCGCGACCTGGGCGCCCTCGCTCTTGCCGATGGCGATGTAGTCGAGGATCTTCCGGTATTGCGGCGCTGTCGTCACCGGTCCGACCTGCGTTTCCGGATCGGCCGGGTTGCCCATCCGGGCAGTCCGGGCGAAGGCAACCAGCCGGTCGACGAACTCGTTATGGATCGATCGTTGTACCAGTAGGCGCGAACCCGCGATGCAGGTCTGGCCCGACGCCGCGAATATGCCCGAAATGGCGCCCTTCACCGCATCGTCCATCACCGCGTCGTCGAACACGATATTCGGCGACTTGCCGCCAAGCTCCAGCGTTACGCGCTTCAGTCCCTTGGCCGCGCTTTCATAGACGCGCTGCCCGGACATCTCGCCGCCGGTGAAGGCGATCTTCGCCACGTCCGGATGCGTGACCAGCGGCTCACCAACCTCATTGCCGAAGCCGGTGACGATATTGACGACGCCCGGTGGGAAGCCCGCCTGCTCGATCAAGCGGCCGAACTCCAGCGTGGACGCCGAGGTGTACTCGCTCGGCTTGATGACGACGGTGTTGCCCGCCGCCAGCGCCGGCGCCAATTTCCAGCTCAGCAACAACAACGGTGAATTCCACGGCACGATGGCCGCGACCACGCCAAGCGGTTCCCAGCGAGTGAAATTGAACACACCGGCTTTGTCGATCGGCAGCACGCCCCCTTCGACCTTGTCCGCGAGGCCGCCAAAATAGTAGTACCACTGCGGAACGTAGCGGGTCTGGCCAAGCATCTCGGCAATGAGCTTGCCGTTGTCGCGCACTTCGGTCTGCGCCAGCGGTTCGGCGTTCGCGGCGATCAGGTCGCCGAGCTTGCGGAGCAACGCGCCACGCTGGGTTGCGGTCATCGCCGGCCAGGGACCACTTTCGAATGCGGCCTTGGCCGCGGCGACGGCGCGGCCGACATCGGCTTCGGCGCAGCGCGGGATCAGCGCCCAAGGTGCGCCGGTGTAGGGGTTCTGGGTCTCGAAATGCGCACCTGACGCCGCATCTTGCCATTCGCCGCCGATCAGGACCTGATATTTGGGAAGCGTCATGCAAACCCCCTTGGGCTGGACGTGGCAGGAGCGCCATGTCCTTGCACATATGGCGCGGGAGGAACAGGACCGCCATGATCAACCCCGAGAATGATCGCGTGCTGATCACCGGTGCCGCCGGTGCCATCGGTTCGGCGCTGCGCAACGGGCTTCGCCCCGCCTGGCGCCATCTGCGCCTGACCGATATCCGACCGGTACGCGACCTTGCCAACAACGAGGAAGCCATCGTCGCTGATATCGCCGACCGGGCGGCGCTGGAACACATGATGCAGGGCGTCCGTGCCGTCGTGCATCTGGCCGGTGTGCTCGGCAACTACACGCTCGAAGATCTGTTCCGCGTGAACGCGCGCGGGCTGTTCGACGTGTTCGAAGCGGCACGGCTTGCCGGCGTGGAGCGCATCGTCTTCGCCAGCAGCAACCACGCCTTCGGCTGCTATCCGATCACCGAGAGCGTTTCACCCGCGCTGCCGCCCAGGCCGGACAGTCTCTACGGTGTGTTCAAGGTTTTGGGTGAGACGATGCTGCGCAACTATTACGACCGCCACGGGATACGCTCCGTTTCGCTGCGCATCGGCACATTCCGG
>DATNEJ010000102.1:0-2246 GCA_035606775.1 Acetobacteraceae bacterium
CGGCGCAAATGCCTGTGCGCCGATGCAAACCGGCCAGACATCCATCGGGTTTGGCGGCGTTGATCGATCAAGGTCAACAGGAGCGCGGGAACGGGTTCCGGGTTGTGGCCACGCACTTCATTTCATAAATGCGGTGACGTATTTTCCGTGCGTCGCGGATTGGCGACACGCATCTGGGACAGCGCTTGCGCGGCGTACACTTCGCCAACGAAGTGGGAGAGGTCGGCACGCGAAGCGTGCCGGATGAGGGTTCTTCCGGCCGGGCTGCCCCCTCACCCGGCGCGCCGCGTCGGTCCGCTTCGCGGCCCAACCCCCGCACGGCGGCTATCAGATGCGCACGCGTCGCTGGTGTTGACGGTCGTGCCCCAAGTGGTGGTGTAGGAGCTGTGGGTAAGTAGCCCGCCGGAGCGACCGCCAAGAGTCACGGCGGAGGCGGGCTACTTATCCACAGCGGCGGTCACCGCGGTGCACCTGGGTAGAATTGGGTTGCGACTCGCAACTCTGACCCAAGGACACACCACGATGACCGATGACAAGATCGCCCTTCAGGACCTTCTGGAGAAGTCCTCCGACGCCAGTTTGCTGCGCGAGATGATCGGCTTCGCCGCACAGCGGCTGATGGCGCTGGAGACCGATGGCCTCTGTGGTGCCGGCCACGGCGAACGCACTGCCGAGCGCATCAACCAACGCAACGGCTTCCGCGACCGGGACTGGGAGACCCGCGCGGGGACCGTCGAGCTGCGGATACCGAAATTGCGCAAAGGCAGCTATTTCCCAGGTTTTCTTGAGCCACGGCGGATGGCCGAGAAGGCGCTGACCGCAGTGATCCAGGAAGCCTACGTACACGGCATTTCAACCCGCAGCGTCGATGACCTGGTGCAGGCGATGGGCTGCTCCGGCGTCTCGAAGAGTCAGGTCTCGCGCCTGTGCGCCGACATCGACGAACGCGTGCAGGCGTTCCTGCATCGCCCGATCGAGGGCGACTGGCCGTATGTCTGGCTGGACGCAACCTACGTGAAGGTGCGCCAGAACGGGCGTATCATATCGGTGGCGGTGATCATCGCGGTGGGCGCGAACAGCGACGGCCGCCGCGAAGTGCTTGGCATGACAGTCGGCGCCAGCGAGGCGGAAACCTTCTGGACCGACTTCCTGCGCGGCCTGGCGCGGCGCGGTTTGCGCGGTGTCAAACTGGTAATCTCGGATGCGCACGAGGGCCTCAAGGCTGCGGCCGCTCGCGTGTTGAATGCCTCCTGGCAGCGCTGCCGCGTCCACTTCATGCGCAATGCCATGGCACATGCCGGCAAGACACAGCGGCGCATCGTCTCGGCCTGGATCGGCACCGCGTTCGCGCAGGACGATGCCGACGCCGCCCGCACGCAGTGGCGCACCGTCGCCGATCAGCTGCGGCCACGTGTGCCAAAGCTCGCCAGACTGATGGATGACGCCGAGGCCGATGTGCTTGCCTTTACAACATTCCCAAAGGAGCACCGCGCCAAGATCCACAGCACCAACCCACTCGAACGGCTGAACGGCGAGATCAAGCGGCGCACCGATGTCGTTGGCATCTTTCCAAATGAAGCCGCCATCGTTCGATTGGTCGGCGCCATCCTGCTCGAGCAAAATGACGAATGGGCGGTGCAGCGCCGCTACATGACCCTGGAAACCCTCGGATCGCTCAGCGATACTGCGGCCGTCAGCCTGCCCGTCATGGCCGCCTGACCCCGCAGCCAATGCTGCTCGGGAGCATCGCTCCTACACCACGGCATGGGACACGATCATCAGATTCTCGAGCAGCTGCTGCACCGCATGCGCCAAAACCGGAAGATCGTCATGAAGCGCTGCCAGTGAGCAGGTGGTCGGGCGGCGATTTTCGGCGATTCGCCTGCAATAAGAAAGGTTAGTTATATTAACCTTCCGCTAACCAAAATCGTGTATCCTGGTTCGTCCACGTTTCGGCGGTTCCGAGGGAACGATATGCGATGCCGGCCAACGATAGTTGGATATATCAGGGACGGGACGAGAACGGGCGGTTCGGTACCGGAACATCGCCCGACAGCGGCGACCAAAGCTCGGGTGCGGACGGCAACGGCGGAGGCATGCCGCCTCGCGCACAGGCAATCATCTATGGTGCGGTCGGCCATCTTTCCCCAGCCGAGCGACAACCATACTCAGCGCATCTCGACCACGGCGGCGTGGCCTGATTGACCCGGAGCCTCCTGGCATGGAGCCAGGCTGCGAGCCTGGAT
>DATNEJ010000113.1:0-6917 GCA_035606775.1 Acetobacteraceae bacterium
ATCATCATGACCGCGAAAAGCCGCTCCGCCGGATCGACCCAGAATGTCGTTCCGGCTGCGCCGCCCCAGTAATAGTTGCCCACCGATCCAGGGAACGGCGCCATACCCGGCGCGGTACGAACCGCGAAACCCAGACCAAACCCGTGGCCGGGCGGCAGCAGGTCAGGCGGTCCCTGGATTGTTCCCAGATGGTCCGACGTCATCAGCTCAATCGTCTTGCGTCCGAGCAGCCGCACCTCGCCCAACCGACCCTGGCCCAGCAGCATCGCCAGGAACCGGGCGTAGTCCATTGTCGTCGCGACCATGCCGCCGCCGCCCGACTCGAACAGCGCGGGGCGCCGCACATCCAGCAACTGCACATCAGCGCCGCCCTCGGGGTCCTTCGCGAACGCTTCGGCGATGCGGCCGTGGTCCTTCTCGGGGACCGAGAACCCGGCATCCGTCATCCCCAGCGGGCCAAGGATGTTTGCCGAGAGGAACGCGCCGAGGCTCTGCCCGGAGATGACCTCCACCAGCCGGCCGAGAACGTCGGTGGAGCGGCTGTATTCCCAGCGGGTCGCCGGCTGATGCAGCAGCGGCAGCTTGGCGAGCACCGCGACCTGGTCGGCATTGGACTGGCGCAGGCGGGCGATCTTCGCCTCGGCATATGCTTTGTGCACCGGCGTATCGCCGCGAAATTCGTAGGTCAGGCCCGATGTATGCCGCAGCAGGTCCTGAACCGTGATCGGCCGCTCCGCCGGGACCGTTTCCAGAACGCCGCCCTTGACGACACCGACCTTGGGCGACGCCAGTTCCGGCAGGTATTTGCCGATCGGATCGCCCAGCATCAGCCGTCCCTGCTCCCACAGCATCATAACCGCGACCGAGACGATCGGCTTGGTCATCGAATAGATGCGGAAGATCGCATTGTCGCGCATCGGCGCGCCGCTCGCCGGATCCAGAACGCCGAAGCTGCGGTGGTAGGCAATCTTCCCGTGACGGGCGACCAACGCGACGGCGCCGGGCACATGTCCCGCCGCGACGCGTTCCTGCAATGCAGCGGACAGCCGGTCGAGCGCTGCCGAGGACAGGCCAACATCTTCTGGGTTCGCCGTTGGCAGCGATGGCATCGTCATGGCGTCGTCCTTCCCGCTCAGACTGTGAACTGTTCGGCGATGATGCGTTCCGACAGGCCCTGGTCGGGGTCGAACAGAACGGTTACGGCAACCGATCGGTCCTCGCTCACCGCGACGGAAACCACGTCGCGCACCTCCGTAAAGTCGGCCACCGCCGCGGTGGGGCGCTTGTCGGATTCCATCACTTCGAACAGGACATTGGCGCTGCTGGGCAGCAGGGCGCCGCGCCAGCGGCGCGGCCGGAACGCGCTGATCGGCGTCAGGGGCAACAAATTGGCCGAAAGCGGGACGATCGGTCCGTGCGCCGACAGGTTGTACGCCGTGGAGCCCGCGGGCGTCGAAATCAGCACGCCGTCGCAGGCCAGATCCGCCAGCCTTACGCGTCCGTCGATGACGATGCGTATCTTGGACGTCTGGCGCAGCTGCCGCAGCAGGCTGACCTCGTTGAACGCCAAAGCCTCCTGCACCGCGCCGCTGGTGGTGACAGCGCGCATGCGCAGCGGGTGCAGTTCCGCCGCCTGTGCGCGGGACAGCCGTCCGGGCAGGTCGTCCTCGCTGAACGTGTTCATCAGGAACCCGACCGATCCCCGGTTCATGCCGTAGACGGGAACCTTCAGATCGAGCACGCGATGGATCGTCTCCAGCATGAAACCGTCGCCGCCCAGCGCCACGACCACCGATGCCCGCTCTGGCGGGCAGTCGCCATAGAGCGCGCCGAGCCGGTTGCGCGCCTCCACCGCCAGCGCGGTCGAAGCGGCCTGGAACGCGATCTGCCCCGCGAGGTAGCCGCCGCCGGCAGGCTGCGAGATGGTGGCGCTCAAACGCGCTTCCGGTGTTCCAGCACCGGCATGTCCCGGCGCACCCGTACGGTCACTTTCTGGTCCAGGCGAGCGGTCGACCAGCCGATTCCGTCCGACACTTTTGCGACGATATGACCCCATGGATCGCAGACCAGCGAGTGGCCGAAGGTGAAGCGCGGCTCGCCCTTGCCCTCCAGATGCTTGCCCCACGTCGCCGGCGCGGCGAACCAGCATTGCGTTTCGATGGCCCGTCCGCGAATCAGCGCCTCCCAATGGTCCTTGCCGGTTGCCAAGGTAAATGCGGACGGCAGGAAGATCAGTTCAGCGCCCTTTTCCCGCAGCTTCCAGAACAGGTCGGGGAAGCGGACATCGTAGCAGATGGCGCAGCCGACCGTGACGCCGTCGGCCTGATACGTCACGACCTCATCGCCGGCGCCATAGGTGTTGCTCTCGCGATACCCCGTCCCGTCTGGGGCCACGATGTCGAACAGGTGCATCTTGCGGTAGCGTGCCAGTTCAGTTCCGTCCGGGTTGAAGACGACGGTGGTGTTGAACAGTTTCTCCGGCCCCTTTTCGATGATCGACCCGCCGTGCACGTGCACCTTGGCCTGCCGCGCGGTCTCTCGCAAAAACTCGTAGGCCGCGCCGCCCGGTGCGTTGGAGCCTTTCTCCGGCAGCACTTCCGCATTGGCCATGCGGCTCGCGCGATCGCCGCCCAGGGAGGACCAGACCTCCGGCAGGCTCACGATATCCGGCTTGTCTTCGGCCACCGCCCCCTCGATCAAGCGGCGCGCCTGGGCAATGTTTTCGGTCTTGTCGGCGCCGGGGTTCATCTGCACCACGGTGACGCGCATGCCAGCCTCCAACCGTCAGCGTTCACGGCGCAGAGAAGCGTATCCGCCGGGTGGAGGCAACCGACGTAACCTTCCGACGTAACGGTCCCCTGGGCCAAGACACTGGCCGAGGCACGGCACCCGGCGTTAAATGCAGGCACAGGAGGAGGCTTTCAGATGTCACAGCGACCCATACTGGCGGCCACCATGGGCGACCCGGCCGGCATCGGGCCGGAAATTTGCGTGCGCGCCCTGCTGTCCGACGACGTGCGCGACGTGTCCAGAAGCTTCGTGATCGGCGATGCGCGGGTGCTGGCACGCGCGCTGACCGCCTGCGGCCTGACCGCGACGCTCAATCCGGTCGGCGGACCCGAGGGTCTGGCCGATCGCCCCGGCACGATCGACGTGCTGCATCAGGAAACCGCCGACCCTGATGGTCTGCGCATGGGCCAGGTCCAGCCGCTGGGCGGCCAGGCTGCCTATGCCGCGATCCGCGCCTCCATCGACCTGGCGATGGCCAATCGCATAGCCGGGGTGGTGACGGCGCCGATCAACAAGGAGTCATTGCAGGCCGCGAAGATCCCGTTCATCGGCCATACCGAGATGTTTGCCGAACACACCGGCGCCGCCGAAGAAATGACGATGTTCACCATCAGCGGCCTGAAGATCTTCTTTCTGACCCGCCACGTCTCCCTGGTGCAGGCTTGCGCGCTGATCACCCGGGACCGGGTCGCCAAGGGGATCGACAAGTGCATGAAGGCGCTGCGCCAGCTTGGCTATGACACGCCGCACCTGGCCGTGGCTGCGCTGAACCCGCATGGCGGGGAGGACGGCATGTTCGGCCGTGAGGAAATCGAGGCGATCAAGCCCGCCATCGCTGCAGCGCGCGAGCTTGGCATGCATGTCAGCGGGCCGGTGCCGGCCGACTCCGTCTTTCACCTGGCGCGTATCGGCCGCTACGACGCGGTCCTGTCGCTGTACCACGACCAGGGCCACATCGCCGCGAAGATGATGGATTTCGAAAAGACGGTGAGTGTGACGCTGGGTTTGCCGATCCTGCGCACCTCCGTCGATCACGGCACCGCGTTCGATATCGCCGGCACGGGCAAAGCCAGCGCGGTCAGTATGATCGAGGCGATCCGTGTCGCGGCGGACTATGTCGTGCGCGGCGTGCGCCTGGGCGATGAGCGGCCCAAGGCCGCCGAATAGAGCGAAGGTATACGGCCCCTACCGGGCCTGGCGGGGCCAATCCAGCCGGGGCTCGGACCGCAAGGACCTGGCCGGCTCCTCGGTCGCGCGGACCGGCCTCGTGTTCGGCGGCGGCGGCGGACGATCGACAAGCTGATCGCCGGCCTTGAGCTCGTGCGCGGCAGGCGGGATCGGCGGCCGAACTGGCGCCGTTTCGGCGATCGGCCGCTCCACGCGCGGCGAGGCGTAAACCTCCTCAAACTCCAACTGTGACGAGCCCGCCGGCAGCCGCAAAGCCAAGTGGCGAATCTCGTTCTGGATCTCGTCCAGGCGCGCCTCGATCACTTCCAGACGCGCCTTCACGCCGATCACGCTGAACGGCATGAACAGGAAAGCGAGGGCATAGAGAAGAACCGGCAGAAGCAAGACCAGCGGCAGCCACCAGGGCAGCCAGTCGGGCAGGGCGAACGGCATGTGCATACCGGCATTCTAGCATGACAACTTGTATCGTGGGTGGATTTTCCCCCGCCGCCATGCGATGCCTGCCGCCATGCTCCTGCTGATTCCTGGTCCCGTGACCACCCGGCCAGAGGTGCGCGCGGCCCTGAACGTTGACCTCGCGCCATGGGACAACGACTTTCGAGACTTCTACACGAACCTGCGAGGCCACGTGCTGCGCGTGGCCCACGGCGTGCCGGGCGAGCACACGGCGCTGCCGCTGCAAGGCTGTGGCCACTTTGTCACAGAAGCCGCGCTCCGCACCTTCATTCCACCGGGCGGCAAAGTGCTGGTGCCGGCGACCGGTCCTTACGCCGACCGCATGATCCGCCTGGCGCGGGAAGCGGGGCGGGTGCCGGTCACGCTGCCGATCCCGCCGACCGAACCGACCGACCCGGTTGCCGTCGCCGCCGCGCTGGCCGCCGACCCGACGCTGACCCATGTCGGACAGGTCTATTCGGAAACCGGCAGCGGCGTCGTGCACGACGTGCCAGCGATCGGGGCTGCGGTGCGGGCCGCCGGCCGGCGGCTGATCGTCGATGCGGTCTCCGCCTTCGGCGCCCTGCCGCTTGACCTGTCGGCCCAGCCGGAAATCGACACGGTGGTGTTTACGGCCAACAAATGTCTTGAGGCACTGCCCGGCGTGGCCTTCGCCGTCGCCCGTGTCGATCGCTTGGAGGCCTGCGCCGGCAACGCCGGAAGCTGGTCGTTCGACCTGTCCGATCTGCACGCGCATTCCTTGCGCACCGCCGGCTCCCGCTTCACCCCGCCGGCGCAGATCCTGGCCGCGCTCGACCGCGCGCTGGACTTCTACGACGCGGAAGGCGGGCAGCCCGCGCGGCTGGCGCGCTACACCGCCAATACGCGAACCTTCTACGACGGCATCCGCGGACTTGGCCTGACGCCGTACCTGGACCGGCGGCACCAGGGACCGATCATCGTCAATGTGCACGCCCCGGCCGATCCCGCCTGGGATCTGCAAGCCTTTGTCGATGCGCTGAAGGCGCGCGGCATCCTGATCAGCAACTTCTATAATACGTCAATGCCGACCTTCCGCGTGGGATGCATTGGCGCGATCACGCCGGCCGATATGGCCCGCGCGGTCGACGCCATGGACCAGGCGCTCGGGGAAATCGGCATCAACAAGAGGGAGGCAGCCTGAAATGAATGTTGATCTGGAGATAGCCCGCGCCGCCAGGCTTCGGCCGATTGCCGAGATCGCCTCCCGCCTCGGCATTCCGGACGACGCTTTGGAACCCTATGGGCGTCACAAGGCCAAGATCGGCTTCGACTTCATCAACTCGGTCCAGGACCGGCCCGACGGCGCGCTGGTCCTGGTCACCGGCATCAGCCCGACGCCGGCCGGGGAGGGAAAGACCACCACGACCGTCGGCCTTGGCGACGCGCTCAATCGCATCGGCAAGCGCGCAGCGATCTGCCTGCGCGAGCCCAGCCTGGGCCCGAGCTTCGGGATGAAGGGCGGCGCCGCCGGCGGCGGTCATGCCCAGGTCGTGCCGATGGACCAGATCAACCTGCATTTCACCGGCGACTTCCACGCGATCACCTCGGCGAACAACCTGCTCGCCGCGATGATCGACAACCACATCTACTGGAGCAATTCTCTCGGCATCGATCCGCGCCGCATTTCCTGGCGCCGCTGCCTGGACATGAACGATCGCGCCTTGCGCAGCATCGTCGGCAGCCTGGGCGGTGTCGCCAACGGGTTCCCACGCGAAGACGGATTCGACATCACCGTTGCCTCCGAAGTAATGGCGGTCTTCTGCCTGTCCCGGGACCTCGCCGAATTGCAGGCGCGGCTGGGACGCATGATCGTCGCGCAGAAGCGCGACGGCACCAATGTCACCGCCGCTGATCTGAAAGCGGACGGCGCGATGTCCGTGCTGCTGAAGGACGCGCTGGCGCCGAACCTGGTGCAGACGCTGGATGGCTCGCCGGCTTTCGTGCATGGCGGCCCCTTCGCCAACATTGCGCACGGCTGCAACTCCGTCATGGCCACGCGGCTTGGCCTTAAGCTCGCCGACGTGGTGGTGACCGAGGCGGGATTTGGCGCCGATCTCGGTGCGGAGAAATTCCTCGACATCAAATGCCGGGCGGCTGGCCTCAAGCCATCCTGCGCGGTGGTCGTGGCGACCGTCCGCGCGCTGAAGATGCACGGTGGCGTCGCGCGCAATGCGCTTGGCCCCGAGAATGTCGATGCGGTGAAGCGCGGCGTGGCAAACCTCGCCCGCCATGTCGAGAATCTGGGCAAGTTCGGGCTGCCTGTTGTCGTCGGCGTCAATCACTTCACGTCGGACACGGAAGCGGAGTTCGCGGCGATCCGGGATGCGATGGCCAGCCAGGGCGTGGAAGTCATTTCCTGCACCCACTGGGCACATGGCGGCGCGGGTGCCGAGGCACTGGCCCGCGCGGTCGTGAAACGCATCGACAGCCACGAGGCGGAATACAAGCCGCTCTATCCGCTG
>DATNEJ010000123.1:0-9231 GCA_035606775.1 Acetobacteraceae bacterium
CGCCGGAGACGTGAATCACGCGATAAAACTTAGAGCGTGATCGTCGCAGGCGGAATCGCCGGAGACGTGAATCACGCGATAAAACTTAGAGCGTGATCGTCGCAGGCGGAATCGCCGGAGACGTGAATCACGCGATCGAACAAAGAGATGGAGCCTGTTCGGTGCGGATCGAAGCACCGAACAGGCTCTGCCTCTCTCGCGCAACTGGTCGGAGGCGCGCCGCGCCCGCGGATCAGAACCGCTCCTCACCCTTATGCCGGAACGGATCCGGGAAATCCCGGTACAGCGCGAACGTCGCATTCCGCACCAGCGAGTTCACTCCGAAATGCACGCCTTCCACCGGCTCCGTCCGGCTGGCCACGCGCTGGAACGCGGCGTCGAGTTGCGCGAGATCGCGCACCTCGATCATCAGGTGGAACTCACCAAGCCCCGCGGGGCCAAGACCCAGCTTGCGCCGGGTCAGGCGCCATCCGGCGATCAGGCCCTGCTCGCGCAGATGGCCCATATACGCGCCGACCTTCTCGCTGAACGCCAGATCGCCGATGCCGGGCTTCAGGTCGCACCACACGTGATAGACATCCATCGGCTCAGACCTTCATGCCCGATGCAACGAACGCCGCGATCGGCACGGCAATTCCAACCTCATCCCGGTACGGCGCCGACCGGGCGTTGATGTCGGCGATAATGGCGGGCAGGGCGGCCGGATCCTGGGCGCTGATCAGCGCCGCCATCCGTGCAGTGCCGGCCTGCAACGCTGCCACAAGCGCCCGCCCATCCCGGTGCCGCCAGGTCGCGTCCAGCCGCCGCGTGCGGATGTCGGCGAACCCGGCCTCGCGCAGCGCGTCCATGCAGATGTCCGGCGTGCGGAACCCGCCGCCGGGCGGTGGTGCCTGAGACGCCGCGGGGTCACCGAACCGCTCCACCGCGTCGAACATCAGCTTCCACGCTACGTTGTCCGCCGGCGCCGCCCAGATCGTGAAGGCGATCCGCCCGCCCGGCCGCAGCACGGCATGGGCCGAACCCAGCGCCATGCCCGGACGCGGCACGTGATGCACGCCGAAATTGGACACCACCGCATCGAAGCTGGCCGGCGGATAGGGCAGGGTCTCCGCGTCACCCGGATCGAACGGCACCTGCGGGTGCCGCGCCTCCGCAACCGCCAGCATTGCGGGCGAGAAATCAACGCCGGTCGCCGATGCCCCGCGCGTGGCGGCCGCGGCGGCAACGAAGCCCGGGCCGCAGCACACGTCCAGCACCCGCATGCCGGGACCGACCGCGGCGGCATCCAGCAGGGCAGGGATGAACTGCCGCGTGGCGGTGGCGAAGGACTCCTCATAGGTCGCGGCGGCACGGTTCCAGCCGCTGCGCTCGAATTCCCGTACCGCCTCGGGATCGGCGCTCATGCTCAGTAGGTCCGGAAGATTCGCATGATCTCATTCTGATCGCTGGTCACCGCCAGCGCCAGCGAAAGCAGGATGCGCGCCTTCTGCGGATTGAGGTTGTCCGTGATCAGCAGTCCCGCCTGCGCCAGCCTGGTACTGCGGAACGTGCGGCCTGAACCGGCGCGGGTGCACTGCATCGCCACAATCCCCTTTGCGGCCGCCTCCGCCAACGCCGCGGCCTCCCCGGGCGGGGTGAAGCCGGGCGCGAACCCGGCCGAGACGATCCCGCGGGCACCGGCCGAGACGAAGGCACGCACTGCGGTCCCGTCGGCGCCGGCATAGGCGTAGCTGATGTCCACCCGCGGCAGCGCATCGAGGGTGGCGATGTCGAACTCGGTGTCCGGCGCGCCGCGCCGGAGCGGCCGGCGGTAGAACGCGATCGCATCCCCGTCGACATGGCCGAGCGCGCCAAAATCCGGCGTGCGGAAGGTTTGCAGGCGCAGGGTGGAGGTTTTCGTTACCTCGCGCGCCGCGTGGATTTCGTCGTTCAGCATCACCAGCACACCCAGGCCGCGCGCCTCAGGGCTGGCCGCGACGCGGATCGCATTGACCAGGTTCATGCCGGCATCGCTCGACAGCGCACTCGACGGACGCTGCGCGCCCACCAGCACCACCGGGATCGCCACCTTCACCGTCAGGTGCAGAAAATAGGCCGTCTCCTCCAATGTCGCGGTGCCGTGGCCGATGACGATGCCAACCAGATCCGCGTGGTCTGCCACAAGCTGCCGGCACAGCGCCGCCAGCGTCTTCCAGTCGGAAAAGCCGATGGCCGGGCTGGGCACGTTGCGGTAGCGGACGGGAATCACCTCGGCCACCAGCGCGGTTTCCGGCCAGCGCGCGAGGATTTCGTCCGCGTGCATGACCTGGCCGGTTGCGCCGTAGTCCTGCAAATCGAGCGGCCCTCGCCCGAGCGAGGCGATGGTGCCGCCGGTGCCGATGAAGGCGACCTTGGGTTTGCTCATGCGGCGCCGTTCAGCACGGGCGGGCGACGCCGGTGCCAGTCGGTGTCGCGCTGATAGGCGTCGGCGACCTTCAGGACGCGCGCCTCACCGAACGGGCGGCCGGCGATCTGCAGGCCGATGGGACAGCCGTTCGGATCGAAGCCACAGGGGGCGCTGACCACTGGCAACCCCAGGTAGTTGAACGGCCGCGTGTTGGAAGACACCGCCATGAAGCGCGTCTCCGTGCCCGGCGGGCCGTGGTCGATATCGGTCTCCGCCAGCGTGGGCAGGCAGGTGCGGATGGTCGGCGTGACCAGCACATCGACCTGGCCGAATACCTCGCGCGCGAAGGCTTTCAGAATCGGTCCGCGGCGGCTCAGCGCCTCCACGTAATAAGCCGCCGGGATGGCATAGCCGGGATACATCCGCGCGCTGATATGCGCGCCATAGGCCTGCGGATCGCTGCGCATCCATTCGGCGTGGATCGGTGCGGCCTCGACGCGGGAGAGGATTCCGCCATAACCGGCAACCGCATCCATCAGTGGCAAAGTAATGCGCATCACTTTCGCGCCGCGCGCGGCAAGTACATCCAGCGCCTGGTGCATCGCCTCGATCACCGGCTCATCCGCATCGTCCTGGAAGACGTTCACCGGAACGCCGATGCGCAGCCCATTCAGGTTACCGTCCAGCGCCGCCTCGTATTCCGGCACCTTCTCGCGCGCGCTGGTCGGATCGTGCGGATCATGGCCGGCGATCACCCGCAGGATACGCGCGCAATCCCGCGCCGAACGGGTCAGCGGCCCGACATTGTCCAGCGAGAACGACAGCGGCATCGCGCCATAGCGCGACACGCGGGTCTGCGTCGGCTTGATGCCGGTCACGCCGCAGGCCGAAGCCGGCAGGCGGATCGATCCGCCGGTATCCGAGCCGAGCGCGGCGTAGGTGATGCGCGCGGCGACGGCGGCACCGGAACCGGAGGAGGACCCGCCGGTGATGTATGGCAAATTCCACGGATTGTGGCAGTCGCCGAACGTCTTGTTGTGCCCGGTCGGGTTCTGCGCGAACTCCGCCATGTTGAGGCCGCCGAACACATACGCACCGGCATCCGCCATCCGTTGCACGGCGGTGGCGGTGATTGTCGGACGGTAGTCGCGGCGCAGCGCCGATCCGCAGGTGCTGAGGCGGCCGGCCTGGTAGTACATGTCCTTGTGCGCCATCGGCACGCCGTGCAGCGCGCCGAGCGGCGCCTTGTCGCGGACGGCCTTGTCGGCGGCGCGGGCGGATGCCTCGGCCGCTTCCCGATCCAGCCAGATCGTGGCGTTCAGATGCGGATTGGCCTTCTCCAGATTGGCCCAGCAGGCCTCGAGCAGTGCGCGTGAGGTGGTTTCGCCGCTCGTGACGGCCTGCACCGCTTCGACCAGCGAAAGGTCAGCGAGGTCGGTCATGCGCCGAGGTCCTTGGTTTCCTGCAACGCGGCCTCGAAGCTCGACGGTTCGTCTTCGAAGCGGATCGTGCCGCGCAGCGCCTCGAACGCCTTGATCGTATCGGCGAGCTCCGCCGCAAGCCGGTGTGCCGGGTCGTTCGGCGCGGCGACAGCGAACCATCGCGCGATTGTTGCCTCGGTTTCTGTCAGGAACTGGTCCATCTGTGTCGGTCTCCGGGTGCCTGCCCGGACAGTATGGCAGCAACAGCGGAGGCCAGGGCAATGCCGGACCGGAGCGCGGTGTATGAGACCAATGTACCGGCGCGCCTCGACCGGCTTCCCTGGGCGCGCTTCCACTGGCTCGTCATCATAGCGCTCGGCATTGCGTGGATCCTGGACGGGCTGGAGGTGACGGTCGTCGGCTCGCTGGCCGGTGCGCTCATGGACAGCCCGGTTCTGCATCTGACGGGTACGCAGGTGGGGGCCGCGGCAAGCGCCTATCTGGTGGGCGCGGTGTGCGGCGCGCTGTTCTTCGGCTGGCTGACCGACCGGCTGGGCCGCAAGAAACTGTTCACCATCACGGTGCTGGTGTACCTGCTCGCCACCATCGCCTGCGGGCTGTCCTGGGATTTCTGGTCCTTCGCCCTGTTCCGCATGCTGACAGGCGCGGGGATCGGCGGCGAATATGCGGCGGTGAATGCGACGATCCAGGAGCTGATTCCCGCCCGCCGCCGCGGCTTCACCGACCTTGTGGTGAACGGCAGCTTCTGGATCGGTGCCGCGTTCGGCGCGCTGGGTGCCGTTGTGGTGCTGGACCCGGCGATCATTCCACCGGAGATCGGCTGGCGCGCCGCCTTCGTGATCGGCGGCGTGCTGGGATTCATCGTGCTGTTCCTGCGCCGTCTGCTGCCGGAAAGCCCGCGCTGGCTGATGACGCACGGCCAGCCGCAGGAGGCCGAACGTGTGGTGGCGGAGATCGAGCGGCGGATCGTGCACGAGACCGGCCGGCCCTTGCCGCCGGTGCCGCCGGGCATGTTGCGGCTACGGACCGATGTGCAGTCCTGGTTCGCCGCCGGTGCGCGTTCGCTGGTGGTCGACTACCGGCGCCGCACCGTGCTGGGCGTGTCGCTGATGGCCGCGCAGGCGTTCTGCTACAACGCGGTGTTCTTCACCTACGCGCTGATCCTGACCCGATTCTACAACATCCCATCCGGCCGGGTCGGCCTGTTCATGCTGCCCTTCGCGCTGGGCAATTTCATGGGCCCGCTCATCCTCGGCCGGCTGTTCGACACGCTTGGCCGGCGGGTGATGATCACCACGACGTATGCGCTGTCGGGCGTGCTGATGGTGCTGACCGGCTGGCTGTTCGCGCTGGGATGGCTGGACGCGCAGCAGCAGACGGCGGCGTGGACCGTCATCTTCTTCGTTGCCTCCGCCGCTGCCAGCTCCGCCTATCTGACCGTGGGCGAGAGTTTCCCACTGGAGGTGCGGGCAATCGCGATTGCGCTGTTTTACGCTTTTGGAACGGCCGTTGGCGGGGTGGCCGGACCGGCGCTGTTCGGTGCGTTGATCGATACCGGATCACGCGTGTCGATTTTCTATGGCTATCTGCTGGGCGGCGGGCTGATGGTGGCTGCGGCGATCGTGGCCTGGTGGCTGAGCATCAATGCCGAACGCCGGCCGCTGGAGGAGGTGGCGGCGCCGTTGTCGGCGGTAAGGTGAGGTTGCCTGCTGTGATCGCGTGGGTGCCGCGGGAGCCTCGCGTGGTCAACTGACGGACGTCCCTCCGTCCCAGGTGCCGTTGCCGTTGTCCGTGATGATGCCGTCCTTTTCCCACTTCGTCAGTTTCACGGTCAGCTTGTTCTGAATTTTCTTACTCATCTTGTCTTCCATCTTGTAAACCCGCGCCTGCATCGTCACGAGCGTGAGGTTGGATTTGACCGCCGTGGCGTCGGATCCGCCACCACCGCCCCCCTGATTCGTGACCTCTGTGGTGATCAGCGTGTTGCGGTCCCCGACCCATTGCCATGTGTGCGTCGCGGCAACGCGATACAGGACATAGTGCCAGTAATGCGAACAGGCCTTGCCGATCTCGACCTTGAAGTGGAAGTTGCGTGAGACGGCGCTGCCTCGGTCATCCGACATCATCGTCAGGTGCCAGTTCGGTTTTACTTCCGCGTCGCCGATCGTCACTATGTCGCCCTCGCTGAGCATGGCGACGATCTGGTACGGGTTGGTGCTGTCGCATGTCCCGCCACACGATTTCATCCAGCGCTGGAAAAGTGTACCCGTGATGTTTGCCTGAACGCCGCCCGCCGGTGCTGCCGGATTGTCGAGGTCATACATTTGTCTGCTGCCTCCTCCCACCGCCGTGCTTCAGGACGGCGTACTGGCTGTCACGTTGCAACAACCGCAGGTTGTTTTCAAGCGAATCCGGTGCGGACGGTTGCGTGGCTGGGGGAGAGCAGCGCGAAATCGGCCAAATCGGACGGCCAGTCCGACGCGCGGAAATCGCCTCCCATCGTCGGCAGCAGTCGCGGTGGGCGTTTCGGCGTTGATCACCGCATCAGGTTTCGAAGATCAGGCAGGTTGTCGTGCCGTGCGCGAGCAAGCGTCCGCTGCGATCGGTGATGCGGCCTTCGGCGGTGCCGATGCGCCGGCCTCGGCTCAACACCGTGCCTTCCGCCTTGATGGTTCCGGTCTCGGCCGTGATCGGCCGCACAAGTGAGATCTTGAATTCCAGCGTTGTCTGGCTGACGCCCTTCTCCAGCGTCGATTGGATGGCGAGACCCATACAACTGTCGAGCAATGTCGCGGAGAAGCCGCCATGCACTGTGCCGGCGGGGTTCAGCAGCGTATCGTTGGTTTCCGCGACCACGACGACGCGTCCGTTCTCGGCTTCGGTGACATCGTAACCCAGTGTCCGGGCGATCGTGTTCAGAGGAAGCGACCGGTTCGCGAGACCTTGCACGAAGTCGAGGCCAGTCATTTCCTTCCGCCGCTCCAGGCTGACGGTTCCGTAGGTCCGTTCCACGATACGATCCGGCATCGGCTGATCCTCATCGGCTCTTTGTTCGATCGGGCGATTCACGTCTTCGGCGATCGGCTTTTTGTACCAATTAGCGGAAGCGTTGACACTTCCGGCTCTTGCGTCAGTCGTCACCATCGCACCGTCCGCGCATGGCCACGTCGTGCTGCAGAAGGCATCCGCATCGGCCCGATCATTTCCGAACTGTCGGTTCATGTCCGGGTGATTCCGTCGCATCCGCCTGTGCAGCGCTGGCCGAAAGAGCGGCATATTCCTTCGCGAGAAAATCCAGCAGCGCACGGACCGACGGCACCAGGCCGCGCCGGGACGGAAACGCGGCATGGATGATGCCGGGCTTCGGCGCCCAGTCGGGCAACAGATCGACCAGCCGTCCCGCCTGCAAATCCTGCTCGACGACAAAGCTCGGGAACTGACAGACACCGATGCCCTGCAGCGCCGCCAGCCTGAGCGCCACCATATCCTCGGTGACCAGGCGCGGTACATGACGGATCGTCGCCGTCGCACCATCCGGACCATCCAGCCGCCATTCGTGTTCCAGCCTGCCCGGATCCCACGCAAGACTGGGCAGCATGGACAGATCGGCCGGCACCAGCGGCCGCGCGAGTGCCGCAACGACCGCCGGACCGGCGACGAGGCGCTGCGGACTGTCGGCCAGCTTGCGGATGATCAGGTCGCTGTCCTCCAGCGGCGGAAACCGCACGCGGATGGCGAGGTCGAAGCCCTCGCGGATCACGTCCACGCGGCGATTGGTGCTCTCCAGCAGTACTTCCACCTTCGGACATTGCGCCATGAAGCGGGCAATCATCTCGCCCACCTGGAAGTAGATCACGGAGGCCGGGCAGCTCACCCGCACGACGCCCTGCGGCTCGGTGCGGACCCGGTCGATGGCGTCCTGCGCGGCCTCCGCCTCGATCATCATCGCCACACAGTGGCGGTAGTATTCCCGGCCGATCTCGGTGACGGCGAAGCGGCGGGTCGAGCGGTGGATCAGCCGCACGCCAAGGCGCTCTTCCAGCAAGCCGATGCGGCGGCTCAGCCGCGACCGCGGCATGCCCAGCTTGCGGGCGGCAGCGGCGAAGCCATTCTGCTCCACCACCTCGGCGAAGAACCGAAGGTCGTTCAGGTCCTGCATGCGCATTGTCCTGTTTTCAGGACAGTATAGCGCGATTTCAGCGGCTACTGCGGTCCTTGTCCGATCCGTATTTCTCCGGTGACGCAAACGCGCCGCAAGGCGCAGCACAGGAGAAGCGCCGTGAGGAAAGTTCTCGGGGTTTTCAGCGCACCCAGACCCCATTGGGTCGGCGACGGCTTCCCGGTCCGCTCGCTGTTCTCGCATATGAGCCACGGGGAGCATGTCAGCCCGTTCCTGCTCCTCGACTACGCCGGGCCGGCTGAGTTCGCACCTGCGGACACGCCGCGCGGGGTCGGCACCCACCCGCACCGTGGTTTCGAGACGGTGACCATCGTCTACCAGGGTGAGGTCGAGCACCGGGATTCCACCGGCAAGGGCGGCATCATCGGGCCGGGCGACGTGCAGTGGATGACCGCAGCCGGCGGCATCCTGCACGAGGAGTTCCACTCCAAGGCGTTCACCCGAAAGGGCGGGACGCTGGAGATGGTCCAACTCTGGGTCAACCTGCCGGCGAAGGACAAGAACGCCGAACCTGGCTACCAGACCTTGCTCGACCGCGACATTCCGGCGGTCGCGCTGCCCGAGGGCGCGGGCACGCTGCGGGTGATCGCCGGCGCCTTTGACGGCAGGCGCGGCCCGGCGCACACCTTCACGCCGATCGATGTGTGGGACGTACGGCTCAAGCAGGATCGCGCCGCCTCACTGACCTTGCCGGAAGGCCGCACGGTGGCGGTGGTGGTGCTGAAGGGCGCCGTCAAGGTCAACGGCGACAACGTCGCCCACGACGCGCAACTCGTGCTGCTGGACCGCAACGGTGGCGGGATCACGCTGGAGGCGGAGAGCGACGCGGCACTGCTGGTCCTGAGCGGCGAGCCGATCGATGAACCGGTGGTCATGCACGGCCCCTTCGTCATGAACACCGCCGAAGAGATCAGGCAGGCGATGACCGACTTCCAGAGTGGCCGCTTCGGCGAAATCGCCGCCTGACGCGAGACGGGACCACGGCCCGCGTGACGCGCCGTGGTTCTGTTCGCAAACACGGCGGCGGGAATGCTCGCCCCGTCGCCGCGTCGATCCCGGCGAGCTTCCAACGGAAGGAAAATCCCATGACCAGTGAAGCCATTCGCGATCCGGTCAAGGATCATCTGCTTACGCCGCAGAACGCAGCCTTCATCATCATCGACTATCAGCCGGTCCAGGTGAATTCGATTGCCTCGATGGACCGCCAACTTCTGGTCAACAAC
>DATNEJ010000146.1:0-7948 GCA_035606775.1 Acetobacteraceae bacterium
GTATCCGGCAACGATGCGGGCAACGAGGAGTCGAACAGCACCTCGCCGACGCGTGCGAACACCGCCGCGTCGCGTGCGAGCCAGCCCACGGTGTCGGACGTCGGCGCCTGGGCAGTGATGCCGCTGAAATCCAGCCGCCCATGCGTCGGCCTGATGCCGAACAGCCCGCAGAAGCTGGCCGGCACGCGCACCGAACCGCCGGTATCGGTGCCGAGCGCGAAGTCGCAGAGGGAGGCGGCGACGGCGGAGGCGGAGCCGGAGGAGGAGCCACCCGGCACCCGATCCGGCGCCGCGGGATTGAGCGGCGTCCCGGTGAACGGATTCTCCCCCAGGATGCCCAGTGAGACTTCATCGGTGACGGTCTTGCCGATGATGGAGGCACCGGCGTCAAGCAGCCTGGCGACGACCGGCGCATGGACGGAAGGCACCGCGTGTGTGCGTTCCCAGTCCGGATTGCCGCCGCCGGTCGGCCAACCGGCGACGTCGATCAGATCCTTGACGGCGAACGTCAGTCCGGCGAGCGGACCGTGCGCGGCGCCGGCAATCTCGCAGCGGGGGCCGGGAACGAAGGGGCTGGTCGGGATGTCGGTCATTGCAGGTTCTCGCACGACGGGTGATCGTGGATGTATCGCCGCCGCGCGCGTTCGGCCATGGCCCGTGCCGGCGAACGGAGGCAAGCGTGCTGCTTGCCGGGACGCGGGCAACGCGGTATCGCTACCATAACGCATAACGAACCGGGGAGAAACATCATGCGCACACGCACTGCGCCGATAAGCCGCCGATCGGCGTTGCAATTGCCGCTTCTGGGTGCCGCCGCCGCGGCCGTCCCACGGCGCAGGGCCGCCGCCCAGTCCGTCAGCGGCAGCGCCAAAGCGAAGACGCTGCGCTTCGTGCCTTACTCCAACCTGATCGTCATGGACCCGGTCTGGTCGATCTCCATCGTCGGCCTGGAGCACGCGTACATGACCTGCGACCAGCTTTACGGGCTGGACGGAAATTACGTGCCGCAGCCGCAGATGGCGGCGGGTCACGAGTTGTCCGACGACAAGCTGCACTGGCGCTTCACGCTGCGCGACGGCCTGGTGTTCCATGACAATGAGAAAGTGCGGGCGTCCGACTGCGTCGCCTCGATCGCGCGCTGGGCGAAGCGCGATCCGTTCGGTCAGCGCATGGTGGCGCTGATGGAGGAGATGAAGGCGCTGGACGACACGCATTTCGAAATCCGGCTGAAGCGCCCGTACGCGCACCTGCTGTATGGCCTGGGCGGCACCACCTGCTTCATCCGCCCGGAACGGCTGGCGCGGACCGACATCTCCAAGCCGATCACCGACCAGACCGGCAGCGGTCCGTTCCGGTTCCATGCCGATGAGTTCGTCTCCGGCGCGCACGCCGTCTACACGCGGCACGAAGGCTACGTGCCCCGGCAGGAGAAGCCGGTGATGTGGGCAGGCGGCAAGATGGCGTATTTTGATCGCGTGGAATGGCAGTTCATTCCGGACTCGGCCACCGCCGCCGCGGCATTGCAGACCGGCGAGGTCGATTGGCTCGAACGGCCGCTTTTGGATCTGGTACCGAAGCTGAAGTCCGCCCCCGGCGTGTCCGTCACGCAGGTGGACCCGATGGGATTCTTCGGCATCCTGTGGACCAACAACGCATCACCGCCGTTCGACAATCCGAAGCTGCTGCGCGCGCTGTTCCCGGCCGTTGACCAGAAGGATTTCATGGCGGCGGTGGTGGGTGACCAGCCGGACCTGGCGCGCACCGGCATGGGCGCGTTCACGCCTGGCTCCCCCTTCGCGTCAAACGTCGGCATGGAGATCCTGAACGGCAAGCGCGACCCCGCGCTGGCGAAGAAGCTGATCGCGGAGTCCGGCTACAAGGGCGAGAAGATCGTCCTGATGGTACCGGAGCTGCCGGAGTCGCACGCCATGGCCGAAGTGACGCGCGCGCTGTTCCAGGAGATCGGCCTGAATGTGGATTACCAGGCGATGGACTGGGGCACGTTGTCGTCGCGGGCACGCAGCACGGACCCGGCGGTGCGCGCCGGCTGGAGCTGCTATTGCGTCGGCTGGGCCGGCCTGTGGCCGTCCAATCCTGGCAGCAACATTCCGCTCTCGGGGGTGAAGCCGAACCCGAAGATGGAGGCGCTGCGCGCTGCGTGGTTCGACGCCCTCGACTTCCCGGCGCAGAAGGCGATCGCCGATCAGATCCAGGCGCTTGCGTTCGAGGAGCCGCCGTTCATTCCGTTGGGGCAGTATTTCATTCCCTACGCCCACCGCTCGGATCTGACCGGCTTCGTCGGTGCACCGATCACTGCGCTGTGGAATGTGCGGCGGGCCTGATCGTCAGGGGACCGGGCGAAGCACGAGGATGGAGGCCTGCGACCCAAGCCATCCGGCTCTTGCCGCGACGAAGAGCCGATCCAGCTCGGGGACGAACAGCGACGTTCGGGCGCCGCCGGAAGTCGGGATGCGCCCTGTCGGCTGGAATCCGTGCGCACCGCGCGCCATGACATCGACCGAACCGCTGCCGCAACTCACGTAGATCCTGTCTCGCTTGCCGTCGAAGAAGACGTCGTCGGCATCGCCGCAGGTGTCGAGCCGCTGCATCACCGCGCCCGTTGCCGGATCCAGCAGCACAAGCCTCGCCGGGTTGCGAAAGACCACGGCGAGCGGTTCGGCTGCGCCGGCAAGCGCCATGGGAAAGTTCGCGCTGAGGCCCGGCACTTTCCAAGCCGAGACCTGCCTGCGCGAGACGAGATCAACAACCGCAATCTGGTGTGCATCGGGCACATTGACGAAAGCCCGGTTCGTTGTCCGGTCAATCTGAAAGCTCTCCGGATGACCGAGCAGCCGGATGTCCCCGATCTTGGACCGGCTGGCCGCGTCGATCACAGCCAACCCGCCGGAACCATAACCGACAAGAACGTGCCCCGTGGATGGATGGATGCGGACATTGTCGGCGTCGTCGCCCAGGCCAATGGCGCCAAGCGGTGACAGATTGCCGGCTCGGAAGAAGCGCACCGAACCGTCACCGGCGCCGGCGACGACGATCAGGTCCTGGGTCGCGACATAGCCGACGCCTTGCGGTTCCTTCAGCCCATTGATCCGGTGCGCGGCCTTGCCCGCCCCAAGATCGACGATATCGACGCTGTTATTCCCGAGTTCCGCCACGAACAGGCGCTTTCCGGCAACATCGACAGCCATGTGGTCGATGCGTCCGGAGACGTTGTCGAGCGGGATCGTCCGCTCGAGCACCAACGGCGCTTCCGCCGCAGCCTCGATGGGCATAGCGGCAGCCAGGCAGATCATCGCTCCCAGCGCGAATATCGGAGGCTTGCGTGCGACCCATGCCATGAGTGCGTCCTCCCTCTCACGAAAGTGGGCGCGGATGGCGGTAACAAAAGGCTTGCCTGTTCCGGGCCTGCCCTGGAACGCCGCAATCGCCATGTAGATGATACAGATGTTGCAAATTGGCTTGTATGGTGATACGGTTCGCCTATGAACGAGGGGGACCCTCCACCGGGGCAGCGATGGCTGCTGCTGATCCATCAATTGCCGACCAAGCCCGCTTATTTCCGGGTGAAAATCTGGCGGCGACTGCAGGGGATCGGGGCGGTCGCGGTGAAAAGCACCGTCTACGCGCTGCCGGCGAACGCCGAGACGCAGGAAGATTTCGCGTGGCTCCTGAAAGAGATCGCCGAGGGCGGCGGCGAAGCGATGGTTTGCGAAGCGCGGCTGATCGATGGGCTGTCGGACGCTCAGGCGCGGGCACTGTTCGATGCCGCGCGCGATATCGACTACGAAGCGGTGATCAAGGAAGCGCGGACGCAGTCCGCCAGGTTGGACGCTGTCGCCCCGCAGGAGGAGACGGCTGAAATCCGCACGCAGGTCAGGCGGTTACGCAAGCGGCTCGCAGATATTGCGGCGATAGATTTCTTTGGCGCCACGGGTCGTCTTTCGGCGGAAAGCCTCGTCACGGCGCTCGAAGCCAGGATCGCGGAGGACAGGGAGATGACCGAGACGCAGTCGCAGACGGCATCGCAGGCAACGGAAAGCCTCAAGGGTCGGGTTTGGGTCACGCGCAAGAGCGTGCATGTCGATCGCATCGCCTGCGCCTGGCTGATCCGTCGCTTCATCGATCCGGGTGCGACGATCCGCTTCGTACCGGGGAAGGGCTATGTCCCCAACAAAGGCGAGTTGCGCTTCGATATGTTCGAGGGCGAGTTCACCCATGAAGGCGATCGCTGCAGCTTCGAAGTCCTGCTGGGCCGCGCCGGCCTGTCCGATCCCGCCCTCCAGGTAATCGCCGAGATTGTCCACGACATCGACCTGAAGGACGCCAAGTTCGGTCGCGAGGAAGCCACCGGCATCGCGCACCTGATCGCCGGCATCGCGGCGGCCAGCCAGGACGACGAGAAACGGATAACGCAGGGCGGTCCAGTCTTCGACAACCTCTACCAGTATTTTCGCACGAAGCGCGGATAGATCCTGCGCGGTGCAAATGGAAGCACCGCACCAACGCCGCCTGCTTGTTTGATCGCGTGATCCACGTCCTCGGCCATGCCGCCTGCGATGGTCACGCGCCGACAGGCGTAAGCCATGCAGCGAGGTAAGAAATGATGACGCAATCGCCGAAAGTGGCCGTGCTCTGGCGAGGCGACCGGGAAACGCGCCGAACGGCGACCCCGCAGAACAATCGCTTTCATCGCGTGTTCGAGGAACTGAGCGCGATCGGCATCCACGCCGAACCGGCTGTCTATGATGAAGCGTTTGCGGATGAACTCCGCGAGCAGCTTCTGACCGCGGACGGTGTCCTGGTCTGGGTCGATCCGTTGCATGGGGGAAAGACGCGCGCGGCGCTTGACGCGCTGCTGCGTGACGTCGCGGCGCGCGGTCCGTGGGTGAGCGCGCATCCCGACGTCATTCTCAAGATGGGCGTGAAGGAAGTGCTGTTCCGCACCAAGCATCTCGGATGGGGCACCGATACCCACATCTATCGTTCAGCCGAGGCATTCCGGGCCGAATTCCCGATCCGGCTGCGAACCGCCGGACCACGCGTGCTGAAGCAGAACCGCGGCAACGGCGGTCAGGGAGTGTGGAAGGTACAGCAGATCGATGCGGCTTTGCGCGCGGCGACCAAGGTGCGGGTGCTGCATGCACAGCGGGGAAGCGTCCCGGAAGAGCTCGCATTGTCGGCATTTCTGACGCGCTGCGAGACGTATCTTTCCCCGGATGGCGGCATCCTCGATCAGCCGTTCCAGCCGCGCCTGCCGGACGGCATGATCCGGTGCTACATGGGCGCCGATAAGGTCGTCGGGTTTGGCCATCAGCTCATCAAGGCGCTGATCCCGCCACCGCCGGAGGGGCCGGACTCACCGGCTGCGCAGCCAGGTCCGCGGATCATGCATCCGGCCTCGGCCGAACCGTTTCAGGCACTGCGGACCAGCATGGAGACTGAATGGACACCGCAGATGATGGCGATCCTCGGCTTGGACGTGGCATCGCTGCCGATCATCTGGGACGCCGACTTCCTGTATGGCCCGCGCACCGCGTCGGGCGAAGACACGTATGTGCTCTGCGAAATCAATGTCAGTTCTGTCTTCGCCATTCCTGACCAGGCGCCAGCCGAAATCGCCCGCCTCGTCGCGGCGCGGTTGAGAAGCTGAGTTGGTTCGGATTGCGAGAGCGTGATCGCTTCAGGCTGAATCACTGGGAATCGCGTGTCGCGTCGTCTATCAATACGGGTGCCGGACTTCGAACGCAAAACTGCGCATACCGCGTTGATTCGGGCGCCGGGTGTTCTTCAGCGGCGTCCGTACAACTGCCGGCCGGTCACGCGCTGTGCCCGGCGATTCATACACGCGGCCCGCGGGGCTGATACCAGCGGCCCGACAATCGACCGACGAGTCAAAAGTTCGGGCTGCTGGTATCAATCGGCCGGTTTGACGAGATCGGGATCAATCTCAACGTCGTCATCGACTTCGTCATCGGCTTCGGGCACGTCCACGTCGCCTTCGACTTCCGGCGCGCCCGCCGGCTCAACGTCATCATCAATGGTGGCGGCCGAGGGTAGCTGCCGCGGTTTCAATCCGACGCCGAACGCGTTGCGAGGAGGCCGGAGCGCGCGTGGCTTCTCCGGCGGTTGCTGAGCGCCGCACTTCGGGCAGATCGCTGGTGACCTGTTCAGATCGTAGAAGCGTTCGTGGCACTCCATGCAAGTGCACTTGGTGCCGAGTTCTGGTCTACCTGTCATGCTTTCCTTAACGGAGGAGAACCCACCGGCCTGCGCCGGAGGGTTTTATTGAAAGCGACCGCTGGCGTGGCAATCGGCGTACTGATTGCTTTCGCCACCGGGCAGTGATCGATGCGTTGTCAGCTGGCCTTTGCGCTGGTGAGCTGCTCTGAACAGGCGTGCGCCAGAGCGTTGTCGGGAGATTTTTCATTCCCCACGGTCGCCCATCCGGCCTTCATCACCATGTCGCTGCGCGAATAGGATGACGTCTCCGACCGCAATTTTGCGTATATGCCTTTGTCGGGGTCTTGCTGCGCCTTCGCTACGCAGAACGGCACAAGTGCCGCAACGACTGCCGTGCTGGCACGCTCTTGGGCGAGCAACTCGGCATTCCCCGACGTCGTCCATCCGAGTTGCGTGAAGCCGACAATAGCCATCGCGACTGCACCAACCCCGACGCCCCAAACGCCAGGCTTGAACCAGACAGGGATTCTCATTGGATGTTCCTCGGGCTGTGGGAGGATTGATCTCCTCACACCGGCACGCCTCATCTGTACTGATATGGTGGTGTGGATCACCATTGCATCGGCGGGACAAAAATAAAACGGGCCGCTTGGGTAGCCGGTGCAACCCATCGGCCATGGCTGGCCTCGTGCCGGCCACCCACATCTTCCTTGCAGCCATCAGCAGAGACAGGGTGGCAGGGGAAAGCCCTGCCATAACACTTGCCATAACAATAGACGGACAGCCGGCAGGTCAAAGAAGTCAGGGATTAAAGCAGCCTCGTTGTCGAGCCGGCTACACTCATCGCCTGCCAAGTTGCTCCGACGGCAATCAACAGAAGCACGAGTGATGATGACCAGAGCCACACAAATCAGCATCCGGTCCTCCTCAAGATAGGCGAAGGCGAGCAGCACAATCGCCAAGCCAGGCGGCAGATTGCTCAATGGGATAGGCGCAAACAGCAAGGTTCCGACCAACATAATGGCGATACCGACCAAACGCCTGGCCGATCCGAATGGCGCCTGCCAATGCGTCGAATGCAGATCGCCCGTGCGACCGCCATCAGCGATGCGCGCTTGGGGTTCCATCACTCTCGGGGCTGTACGCTGGCGATACGATGCCGTGAGACAGAAATCGCGTCCTGTAGGTAAAGGCGCCGAAGACTGACATTTCATCTTTGGCCGCAATCACACTTTGAGCCGTCGAAGGCGAATCTGCGAAATCGGTGAGATCGAGGCGTTGCCGCCTATGAGGTCGCTCCGAATGAGGCGAAACCTCGCTGTTGACGCGGCGGAGTAATTTCCTACATGTTAGTTGACGTAGCTAACTATCAGTAGGGCCCCGCCATGTTCATCACCCCCACCCACAACCCGATGCTGCCCCGCGATCCGGCCGCGCGTCCCATCCAGCCCGTCCCACAGATCCCCGATCCGCTCGCCCGCGGCATCCGCACCGCCGCCGCCATCCTCCCCACCCGGGGCGAGGACCCCCTGAGCCACCTCGCCCAGGTCTGCGACGCCTTCCAGGAGTTCAACCCGCTCGACCACCTGGAGACCATGCTCGTCTCTCAGTACCTCATCCTCGGCGGCAGCTTCCTCGGCCTGATGACCCGCACCGCCGATCCCGAGCTGCCGCCCGCCCTGCTGGAGCGGCTGACCCGCACCGCGCTCTCCCTCACCCGCACCCAGCACCGCATCCTCCGCACGCTGCG
>DATNEJ010000154.1:0-7425 GCA_035606775.1 Acetobacteraceae bacterium
CCATGATCACCGGGAACGGGCCGGCGGTATCCGGCAGGTGAACATCGGTCGCCAGCCGGACGCCGTCGCGCATTGCGACCATCATCGTGGAGGTCGGCATCAGGGCGCCCCCACGCGAAGCTGCGCCGTGGCGAAGGCGGCGTAGAACCCGGCCAGGCCGGCCGCCACCTGATCCAGCATCGCCTGTCCCGACTCCTTCGTCGCGGCGGCCGGGTCGCCGACATAGCCCACGTCGCCCGCCGCAAAGATCGCGGCCCAATATCCGCCGCCGGCACGGATGGGGTCCGGCGCGTTGCCGGCGGCGTAGGACGGCAGGGTTCGAGGCGGCAGGCGCGTGATGCGGTCGGCGATCCGTTCAGCCTCGTCCGGCCGCAGGGCAAGCTGCAAAGCCGTCTCGAAGGCGCAGGCATGGGCGATGCCGCGCACGGCGCCCGGCAGAATTGCCAGCCAGTCCTTCTGCGCCGGCGCGAAGTAGTTGACGTAGCCGACCTCCAGGCCCCGGCTGGCGAGGGCGGTGCAGGCCGATACCAGCGGTCCCTGGTTGCCGCCGTGTCCGTTGACGATCAGGAGGCGTTTGAACCCGGTGCGATGAAGGCTCTCCGCGACGTCGGTCACCAAGCCCACGAACGTCTCCAGGGACAGCGTCACGGTCCCGGCCCAGGCGCGGTGATGCGGCGAAAAGCCGAACGACGGCGGCGGCAGCACCAGGACATGAGGGCTTTCGCAGCGTTCCGCGGCGGCAAGCGCGACGCGGTAAGCCGACACGCTGTCGGTATCGACCGGCAGATGGTCCGCGTGCTGCTCCACCGAGCCCACGGTCAGCACGGGCAGGGCGCCAGCGTCCCGGGCGGCCGCAACCTCGGCCCGGGTCAGCGCCCCCCAGTCATGCGTCCGCCGCCATTCCTCGGTCATCCTTCCGCTCCCTTGCACCGATCGATCACACTTTGCCAATGGTTCGCGCCTGGGGGTAGGCTTCGGCCGCATGACAGCGAAGCATGAATTCCGGTCCTCGGTTTGCCCGCACGACTGCCCCTCCACCTGCGCACTCTCGGTCGAGGTCCTGGACGGTAACCGGATCGGCAAGGTGCATGGCGATGCCGACAACGACTACACCGCCGGTGTCGTCTGCGCGAAAGTCGGGCGCTACGCCGAACGCATCCACCATCCGGACCGGCTGACGCATCCTCTGCTGCGTACCGGACCGAAAGGCTCCACCCAGTTCCGCCGCATCTCCTGGGATGAGGCATTGGACCGGGTCGCTGACCGTTTCAGCCATGAGGCGGCGAAGCACGGGACGGAAGCGGTCTGGCCGTTCTATTTCGCCGGCACGATGGGGCTGCTGCAACGGGACGGCATCAACCGGCTGCGCCATGTCATGCGCTACTCCCGCCAGAAGATGACGATCTGCACCTCCTTGCCGGAAGCCGGCTGGCAGGCAGGCGTGGGCCAGTCGCGCGGCGTGGACCCGCGGGAGATGGCAAAGTCCGACCTGATCGTTATTTGGGGCGGCAACCCGGTCTCGACCCAGGTCAATGTCATGACGCACGTCACGCGCGCCCGGAAGGAGCGCGGCGCGAAGGTCGTCGTGGTCGATCCGTACCGCACGCCGACCGCTGCTGCGGCGGACCTGCATCTGGCGCCGCGGCCCGGTACCGACGGCGCGCTGGCCTGTGCCGTGATGCACGTCGCGTTCAGGGGCGGATACGCCGATCGCGTCTACATGGCCCGCTACACGGACTGTCCGGAAGCGCTGGAGGCACATCTGCTCACGCGCGGGCCGGCCTGGGCTGCCGCCATTACCGGCCTCTCCGTCGACGCCATTGAATCGTTCGCGCGCCTCTACTGCACCACGCCGCGCAGCTACATCCGTGTCGGCTACGGCTTCGCCCGCAGCCGCAACGGTGCCGCCAATATGCACGCCGTGTCCTGCCTGCCCGCGGTGACCGGCGCGTGGCAGCGCGAAGGCGGCGGCGCGCTTTGGTCGAATCGTGGGATGTACGGCTGGAACCGGACCCTGATCGAAGGGCTCGACGCGGTCGATACGCGCATCCGCGTCCTGGACATGAGCCGGATCGGCAGTGTGCTGACCGGGGACCGCACGGAACTCGGCGATGGCCCGCAGGTCCACGCGATGCTGATCCAGAACCAGAATCCCGTGACCGTCTGTCCGGACAGCAACCGGGTGCGGCGCGGCTTTTCCCGCGACGACCTGTTCGTCGTCACGCATGAGCAATTCCTGACCGAGACCGCGCGCTGGTCGGATATCGTGCTGCCGGCGACGATGTTCATGGAACACGACGACCTGTACCAGGCGGGCGGACACAGCCACTACCAGATCGGCCCCAAGCTGATCGAACCGCCGGGCGAATGCCGATCCAACCATGAGGTGCTGCAAGGGCTGGCGCAGCGGCTTGGTGCGAAGCACCCAGGGTTCGAGATGACGGCGATGGAGATCATCGACGCCACCCTGCGCGCCTCCGGCAAGCCGGATGCGGCCACGGTGCTGCGCAAGCGCGGGATCGACGCGATGCCGCCTTTCGCGGAGGCACATTTCCTGACGGGCTTTCCCACGCGCGACCGGCGGTTCCACTTCGCACCCGACTGGGCCGCGATGGGCGACAGCCGTGGGGTGATGCCACGCCTGCCGGACCACATGACGGCGATCGACGATGTCGCGCCGGGCCGGCCGTTCCGCCTTGTCACCGCGCCGGCACGCAGCTTCCTCAACACCAGCTTCACCGAAATGGCGTCCGGGCGCCGGCGCGAGGGTCGGCCCACGGTGCTGGTGCATCCGGATGACGCCGAACGCCTGGGCGTCGAGGATGGCGCGCGGGTACGGTTGGGGAACGACCGCGGCGAGGTGGTGCTGCACGCGAAGATCGCCGACGGCATGCAGCCGGGCGTCCTGGTGGCGGAAAGCGTCTGGCCCAGCGAGTGCTTCGAAGGCGGCATCGGAATCAACGCGCTGACCAGCGACGATCCGGGTCCGCCGCTGGGCGGGGCTGTTTTCCATGACACGGCTGTCTGGATGCGCGCCGCTGCGCAGGCGCTGCCGCTCGCCGCGGAATAGACACGCCGCAAGACAGACGCCGGACGTTATGTCCGCGCCCGGCCTGCGCGCATGCACGCATGTTGCCCTGGCATGGGCGCGGTCTCGTTTTGCGCCCCGGATTGGTGGACGGCGGGGTGCCAAGCAAAGACCCCCATGACCGTTTGGGTGCCAGGACCGGGGTGCCGAATGAATCCCAGCCGCATCAAATCAGTTGCAAAGAATGGACGATGGACCTTAAACTGAAACGGTTCCTCAGGCAGCGCGAATAATAAATTGGGACGGGACCATGTACAGAATCAGATACGAAGGCGGTGTCAACTCGGCGGAGCAGCAGGCGATCGAACAATGGGTGCCGAAGATGCTCGATACCGTCGTCAAGGCGGCCTTGAGCGTGGGCGACGGCGTTATCACCCGCTGGTTCGGCGACGACGCGCGCCCCAGTGGCGCGGCCTATGGCGATTTCGACGGCAAGCGGAAGAAAATGAGCGACTATGTGCTCAACCGGTGCCAGGTCATCACCTTCGTCAAGAAGGTCTACGGCAAGAAGGTTGACGGGGCCGAGGTCGAGCAGGGGGATTTTGCGCAGGTCATCCGATCCTGCTTTGGCGCCGATCCCAGCGGTTTCACACCGTCCGGCGTGCGTATCTACGTGCTCGGCTCGGGCCTGATCAATCAGGACGCGCACGAGCGCTTCAACACTATCACGCATGAGCTGTCGCACCGGGTAATCGGCACGACTGACGCGCCAGGCGGCAAGATGGTCTATGGCAAGCGGAAGGCATTGAGTCTGGCGACGAAGTCCTCAGCCGAAGCGGTGATATGCGCCGAGAACTGGGGCTATTTCTATCAGGAAGTCCTGGAGCGGATGCCGGCCTGACGCGTGCCAGGGCCGGCGCAACCATGCGTCGGCCGCTGCTACCTGCCGATGACCACGAATGCATCGCGCGGCTGATGCTGAACTGCCTCGCCGTCGGCGCGGGCAATTGCTAATCCCGCCACTTGGCCGGACGCAGCGGCGGGTGCGCGCGGACGACCTCCTCATTCACGTCCGCGCACCACCCCGTGCCGGTCGGCAGCAGCAATTCACCGTTCTCGATGACAGGTGGGCGGGTCACCAGATCGTCCTTCCACGGCACATCCTCGATGTCGATCTCCATCACCCGGAAGTTCGGAATGGCGGCGCAGAGATGCGCACTCATGAGCGAACCGATATGGCCGTTGAAGTTGTGCGGCGCGACGTTGATCTCATACGCATCCGCCATCGCGGCGATCTTCGCTGACTCAAGAATGCCGTTCCACGCCACGTCGATGATCGCGACATCGACCGATTGCTGCTCAAAGAACGGGCGGAACTGCCGCCGGCCGTAGAGCGACTCGCAGGACGCGACGCGCGTTCGCGCACTGCGCCGGATGGTGGCCAGCGCGGCTGGATCGTAGCTGTCGATCTCCAGCCACACGAGGTCGAACGGCTCCAGCGCCTGCGCCAGCCGGATATAGCCTTCGGTCTTGAAGTTGAAATTCAGGTCGAGGTGCAGGCCAACGCCCGGGCCGGCGCCCTTGCGGAACGCCGTCATCTCCGCCACCAACGCATCTACCAATGCCCGGTCGATGTTCAGTGCCGGCCAGCCGTCGCCGTTGAATCCCGGCATATGGATGGTCGGCTTCTTCCCGTCGAAGCGCATGATGTTGGTCTTCAGGCCCTTGAACCCGCGGCGCGCTACCTCCGCGCCGGCCGCTTCAACATCCGCGAGCGAACGGATCGGATCAAAGCCGGTCCATTCCTTGATCCGGTCGGCGAAGCTGACGCGCCACGTGCCGCAATGCGACCAGTAGAGCGGCAGACGGTCCCGCACCGGACCGCCCAGCAGCTCATAGACCGGGATGCCCAAAGCTTTGGCCTTGATATCGACAAGCGCATTCTCGATCGCCGCGATGGCCTGCTGATTGACGCCGCCCGGCGCCTGGCGGGTGACGCCGTGCAGATACGCGGTGATCTTTTCCACCGGCCGGGGGTCCATGCCGATCAGCTTCTCCCCAAGGCGGCCGATGACACCGGCCAACCCTTCGGTACCCCAGTTCTCCAGGAACTCGGACCAGCCGACGATGCCTTCGTCGGTGGTGATCTTCAGGAATGAGAAATCCCGCCAGCCGGCGTTGCAGCGAAGGTCCTCGATCTTTGTGATGCGCATGATGCCATTCCCGAACGATGCGGCCGGACGCGGCCGCTCGACTTTCCCCGAACCCCGAGACTAGAACCCGCGCACCCGCTTTCCAAGGAACGTGCCGATGCGATGGGTTGTGCGCCTGGTCCTGCTTCTGTTGCTCGCGCTGCAGCCCGCGCTTGCGAAGCCGCACACCATCCTCGCGGCAGTGCCGATTTCGCGCATGGACCTGCCCTGGTGGCGCCACCGGCATGAGGCCAAGCTGGAAGAGCTGCACCGCACGCAGCCGGCGCTGATTCTCCTGGGCGACTCCATCACCCAGAACTGGGAACGGCACGGCCCACCCGACTGGGCGGACTATGCGCCGGTCTGGCAGCGCTTCTACGGCGACCGCAAGGCCGTCAATCTGGGCTTCATCGGCGACACGACGGCCAGCCTGCTGTGGCGCATCCGGAACGGCGAGGTCAGCGGCATCCATCCGAAGGTCGCTATCGTGCTGATCGGCGCGAACAATCTCGGGCGGCTGCACTGGTCCGCATCCGACACGCTGGCCGGCATCGATGTGATCCTGCAGGAGCTGCACTATCGTCTGCCGGCAACCAAGGTGCTGCTGATCGGCATTCTGCCGAGCGATCGGTCGGCGTGGACGACGGAGACGGCGGATGCGGTGAACCGGGCGCTCGCCGCGCGCTATCCCCATGGCGGTGCACAGAACGGCGCTGTCACCTTCATCGATGTCAGCCATCTGTTCGTGCGTGACGGCAAACTGGATCGCGACCTGTTCTACGATCCCAGGCTTTCACCTCCCGAGCCGCCGCTGCATCCTACGGCCCAGGGGATGGCGCTGATCGCCAAGGCGATCGAGCCGACCCTGGCATCGCTCATGGGCGATCACGTGCATCAGTAATCCATACGGAGGAACGCATGCCCAAAGGCTACTGGATCGCCCGCCTGGATGTGACCGATCCGGAGGGATACAAAACCTACGTCGCCGCCAATGCCGCCGCGTTCAGCAAATACGGCGCCAAATTCCTGGTGCGCGGCGGCCGGTCGGAGGCGCCCGAGGGCACGCCGCGCGGGCGCAACGTCGTGCTGGAGTTCGCGGACTACGACACCGCGGTCGCCTGCTACCACTCCCCGGAATACAAGGCCGCGAAGGCGCTGCGCGACGGCAAGAGCACCGGGGAGCTGCTGATCATCGAAGGCTATGACGGCGTTCCCCCTGCCTGACCTTCCGTTTTATACTCATCGCCTCATCCGATGACCGCTCACACCTACCCCTGTCCTGAGGACACGCCATGACCAAATATCTGCACACCATGATCCGCGTCAGTTCGCTGGAGGACAGCATCGCGTTCTTTGAGGTGCTCGGTCTCCGCGAAATCCGCCGCCGCCCGGACGAGAAGGGCCGCTATACCAACGTGTTCCTCGCCGCACCCGGCGACGAAGCGGCTGCCTTGGAACTCACTTACAACTGGGATCCCGAGCCTTACACCGGCGGCCGCAATTTCGGGCATCTCGCCTACGCTGTGGACAACATCTACAACACCTGCAACGCCTTCATGGCCCGCGGCGTAACGATCAACCGCCCGCCGCGTGACGGCCGCATGGCCTTCATTCGT
Source organism: Acetobacteraceae bacterium (assembly GCA_035606775.1). Taxonomy (GTDB): domain Bacteria; phylum Pseudomonadota; class Alphaproteobacteria; order Acetobacterales; family Acetobacteraceae; genus Rhodopila. The sequence goes on from DATNEJ010000154.1 coordinate 6,837, forward strand.
ACGCCGGACGGCATCTCCATCGAGCTGCTGCAGGCCGACGGTGCGCTGCCGCCGGCCGAACCCTGGACCAGCATGCCCAACACCGGTTCCTGGTAGAGCCGGAAGCCCCTGGCGGTCAGGTCAGGCGGACAGATCATGATGCCTGATGGAATTCTCGATCCTGCTCGCCCTCAACCGGGTGGGTGATCCCGCCTTACGATGTGTCACCGCGTCAGGCGGCGGCAGTCGTTCGCACACGGTCCGTCGCTGTCATCGGGTTTGGGGCCGGGGCGATGCAGCACGGATTTCGTGAGTGTGATGTCCGCCATCGTCACCCCCGTCTCCCGGCGCTCGCCCGCGGCTGCGCCATTGACGATCAAGGCATAGCCGCCAGGCTCCGTAGGCGGCCAGAACAGCGATACGTGGGGTTCACGCGCGATGTTCCTGGCAGCGGAGGCACCCACGGCGCAGCCAATGCTATTGTCTCGAAGCTCAACCGTCACATGACTGGTGTGCGGACCGTCTTGCGCAACCGTGAGCAGATAAGCGTCGCGGCCGTAATGGGAGATCGCCTCGGCAAGCGTGCGGATCGGCATGATTGGTCTTTCCT
>DATNEJ010000157.1:0-4953 GCA_035606775.1 Acetobacteraceae bacterium
ACCGAACCGTTGCCATGTGTCGGCATCCAAGGCGGGCCTGGAAGGGCTGATGCGGGCGCTGGCGATCGAACTGGCGCCACACCGGATCACCTGCAACTGCGTCGCGCCCGGATCGGTCGACACGGTGCGCGGCGCATCGGCAGGGGTGGCGCCGAGCAATTTGGCGGAGCGAGGTATTCCGCTGGGACGTAAGGCGATGGTGGGCGAGATCTCGGGAGCCGTGAGATTCCTCGCGGGACCCGAGGGGCGCTACATCACCGGACAGACGCTGCACGTGAATGGCGGCGTGTTTCTGGGATAAAGCGTGATCGTCGCAGGTGGAATCGCCGAAGACGTGAGTCACGCGATCAAACCAAGAGTTGGAGCTTGTCGGTGCTTTGATCTGCACCGTGCAGGCTCGAATGGCGGCCGCGGGTGCTGTGCGGCACCCGCCACCTTCCGCCACTTAGCATGACGTCCCCAGCAAGAAGTCCGCTGGAGCTGCTCCAGCAAGAACTTCGCTGGGACCGCCGGCATCAGGCCTTGTCGGCCCCCCAGAACACCGGTGCCGATCCCTTCACCAGTCCGGTCACGTTCGACCGCCAGGCAGCGTGCGGCAGATACTGCCCGAGCGGAATCACCGGCACGGAATCGAAGGCTGCCGCCTGGAAGGCAATCTCCTGCTTCCGTTGTTCGGCGCGGTCCGGCGCATCCACCCAGGCCTCATACGCCGCCTCCAGCGCCGGATTGTCCGGCCAGCCGAACCAGGCCTTCGCGCCGTTGCTCCGCAGCGTGTTCGACAGCAGCGGATCGACGAATTCCGGGCCGGGCGCGCCGGCCGGGAACATCGACCAACCGCCCTTGTCAAGCGGCGCCTTCGACGTGCGGCGCTGCACGATCGTGCCCCAGTCGGTCATTTGCTCGTCCACATTGATTCCGACCTTGCGGAACGCGTCCACCGCAACGGTGCTCAAGGCATGATAGATGAGCTGGTCGGTCGGATGCATGAACACCACCCGCTCCCCGGCGTAGCCCGCCTTGTCCAACATGCGCTTGACCTCATCGACACTGTGGGGCTTGCGCAGGAAGTCCATGCCGGCGTCGTTCGCCGCTTTCGAGCCGGGGACGAAATAGCCCATCGGGACGCGCCACATCGACGGGTCCTCGCCCATCGCGGCGATCATCATCTCCTTCTGGTCGATCGCGGCCATCATCGCCCGCCGGACCCCGACATTGCTGGTCGGGGCATTCAGGTTGTTCGGCCGCAGGATGCCGACGGTTCCGAACAGGTCCAGGGAGCCGGTGGTCACGCCGCGTTGTTTCTTCAGCATCGGGATCAGGTCGGGCTGCGGCAGCTCCACCCAATCGACTTCGCCCGCGGTCAGCGCATTGGCTGCCGTGGCGGGATCGGGAATGACGCGCCACTCCACGCGATCCAGGTACACCTTGTGCCCGCCCGCGGTGTAGGACGCCGGCTCCTGCCGCGGGGTGTAGCGGTCGAATTTCGCGAAGGCCGCGTGGCTGCCGGAGACATATTCGTCCGGCAGGAAGCGGAACGGGCCGCAGCCAACGATTTCCGTCAGTTGCTTCATGGGATCGGTGGCGGCCAGCCGCTCCGGCACGATCACCGGCTGTGGCTGCACCTTGGACAGGAAATGCGCCAGCAGCGGGAACGGCTTTTTCAGGCGCCACACCAGGGTGCGGTCATCCTTCGCCTCGATCGCATCGACCCGCGCGTCGAATGTGGTCGCGACGGCATCGCGCTTCAGCCAGCGGTGCAGGCTGGCAACGCAATCGCGCGCCAGCACCGGCGTGCCGTCGTGCCACAACAGGTTTTCGCGCAGGCGCATCGTCCAGCGCTTGCCGTCGTCGTCGATGACATGGCCTTCCACCATCTGCGGCTTCGGCTCGTACGACTGGTCGCGGCCGTACAGGGTCTCATAGACCATCAGCGAAAAATTGCGTGTGACCGTCGCGGTGGTCCAGACCGGGTCGAGGCTCGTCAGGTTGGCCTGCGGCACAAACAGCAGCGTCTTGGTGGTCGCTCCGATCGCTGGGCGAGCAAGCGACAGCGCCGCGGCGCCCGCGACAAAGGCACGTCGTTTCATCGGTTTCCTCCGGTTGAAAAACTGCCGCGCTTATTCCGCGGCTTTTGCCGCGCCCGAGGTGCGGGTGCGGGTGCGCAACGTGACGAATTCCTCCGCCGCGGTCGGATGAATCCCGATGGTGCGGTCGAAATCCGCCTTGGTGGCGCCCATGATCAAGGCAATGGCGATACCCTGGATGATCTCCGGCGAATCCTCGCCAAGCATGTGTGCGCCCACCACCTTCCGGCTCGCCTGATCGACCACCAGCTTCATCATGCTCTTGCGGGTGCGGCCTGTCAGCGTATGGCGCATTGGCGTGAACTTCGTCAGGTAGACATCGACCGGCCCGTGTTCCGCCGCCTGTTCCTCGGTCAACCCGACGGTGGCAATCGGCGGTGTGGAGAAGACCGCGGATGGCACGTTGCGCAGGGAGACCTCACGCGGGTCGTTGCCAAACAGCGAATCGGCCAGGGCGTGACCCTCCGCGGTTGCAACCGGCGTCAGATTGAGCCGGTCCGTCACATCGCCGATGGCGAAGACATGCGGCTGGTTGGTCTGCAGGTGAGCATTGACGATCACCGCGCCGCCCTTGCCGGTCGCGACGCCGGCCCTGTCCAGCCCGAGCCGCGCCGTCGCCGGACGGCGGCCCGTCGCGAAGAACACCAGGTCGGCGCGCAATGTCTGGCCACCGCCGAAGGTGAGGACCCTGCCCTCCCCGTCTGCTTCCAGCTTCTCCGGCCGGCAGCCCGGATGCAGCGACACCCCCTGGTTGGCCAGCGCCTCCGCCAGGTTTTCCCGCAGGTCGTGATCGAAGCCGCGGATCGGCAGGGGCTGGCGGTAGACCAGATGCACCTCCGCGCCGAGCGCCTGGAAAATGCCGGCAAACTCGACGGCGATGTAGCCGGAGCCGACGATGACGATCCGCCTGGGCATCCGCTCCAGGTAGAACGCATCGTCGGAGATGATGCCGAGTTCGGCACCCGGCACCGGCGGGCGTTCGGGATGGCCGCCGGTGGCGATCACGATGCGTTCGGCGGTGACACGCTGGCCGCCGACGTCAAGCGTGTGGGGATCGACAAACGTCGCGGTGGCATCGAAGATTGTTGCGCCGGCGTTGTTCAGAAGGGTCCGATAGATGCCTTGAAGCCGGGTAATTTCCCGATCCTTCGCGGCGATCAGTTTGCGCCAGTCGTGCGGTCCCTTGCGGATCGACCAGCCGAACCCGGCCGCATCGTCCGCCCAGGCGCCATATTCCCCGGCCTGGACGAGCAGCTTTTTCGGCACACAGCCGATATTGACGCAGGTGCCGCCCCAGAAACGCTCCTCGGCGACACCGACCCGGGCGCCATGACCGGCCGCGATGCGGGCGCAGCGCACGCCGGCGGATCCGCCGCCTATCACGAAAAGATCGAAATCCATGCTTCCGGCTTCCTTCGCACTGGCCGAGCAATCTGTGGCCTGGCTGTTCGCTTAGCAAGCTTTCGGGGAGGGTTTGACCCCGGCTTGGGTTCCTCGTTGATCCTTGGGGACTTGGCGGGAAGGCCGATTTCTCGACAAGCCGGAATAAAAAGCCTTTGACGAAAATCCAATCCGGTTACCAAACTCGGGGTGACTGGGCAGCAGGCGCGTGCGCGGATGATGTTCCGGTTAAAAAAAGAAAAACCAGGGAGTCAATAATGTCTCAAGCCGCACGAACAACAGAACAAATGCCATGGTGGAGGGAACCGACCAAAGACCAATGGTATGCTTATATAGCTGCCTGGCTCGGCTGGACGCTCGACGCGTTTGACTTCACCGTCTTCCTTCTTTTGCTTGTTGCAATTTCAAACGAATTCCACGCTTCCCTGACGCTGGTCGCGCTGGTCGGCACCCTGACGCTGTGGATGCGCCTGATCGGCGCGGTCTCATCCGGTTGGATGGCCGATCGGCTGGGCCGCAAGGCGCCGCTGATGATCTCCATCCTGTGGTACTCCATCTGCAACTTCATCGCCGGCTTCTCGCCCACCTTCGTCTTCCTCCTGGTCTTCCGCACCATTCTGGGCATCGGCATGGGGGCTGAATGGCCAGCCGGCGCGGCGCTGGCGATGGAGACCTGGCCGACCCGGTCCCGCGGCCTGATGTCCAGCATCCTGCAAGGCTCCTGGGCACTGGGCTACCTGATCTCCGCGCTGCTTTATGCGACGATCTTCCAGTATATCGGCTGGCGCGGGATGCTGTGGATCGGCGTGCTTCCCGCTCTCGCCGTGATCTGGATCCGCATCTACGTCAAGGAACCGCAGGTCTGGGTAGACAACCAGGCGAACCAGGCAAAGCTGAATGTGCAAGTGCGGGCCCCGCTTTTCGAGATCTTCCGGCGTCACATGCTGTGGAACACGTTCACGGCCTGCTGGTGGATGGCGAGCGGCTTCATCGTCTACTATGCGGCGTTCGGCCTGTTCGCGACCTATCTGACGCGGGATCTGCATCTCTCACCGGCGATGGTCGGCTGGCCGCTGGTCGCCACCAATGCGATGACCTTCATCGCCAGCTTCTTCTGGGGTTGGCTTGCCGACAAGATCGGCCGCCGCTGGGCAATGATCATTCCGGCGCTGCTCGGCCTTGTGGTCACGCCGATCTACCTGCTGACCACCGATTACCTCCTGATCTTCATCGCATTCACCATACAGGGGGCGGCGGCCGGCGCGATCTACGGCCAGAACCCCGCGTATCTGACGGAACGCTTCCCCACCGAAGTGCGCGCCACCGCAGCGGCATTCTGCTATCACCAGGGGGCGATCTTCGGTGGCCTCATGGGTCCGGTCATCGCCTACTTCGCCGTGGACATGGGCATGGGCTTCGCCCAGCCGATGCTGTTGTTCGTGTGCGGCGGCTTGATCAGCTTCATCAT
>DATNEJ010000174.1:0-6015 GCA_035606775.1 Acetobacteraceae bacterium
ATGATCCGCCAGGTGCTGGATGAGCGGTGGAACCATCGTGCCTCGGCCGTCCGGTTCCGGGATGAGTTGGAAGATCATATGTCACCGGATTATGCGGAGGACACGCTGCGCACGGTGGTGGCGTGGGGGCGTTATGCGGAGCTGTTCAGTTACGATGAGGAGGCGGAGCAGTTCAGTCTGGAGGAGATTGAGTAGGGGTTCGGCGGCCGGGCGGTTCGAGCCGAAGCAATCGCGCTTCGCAGGATTTCGTTTTCGGGGCAAATTCACGCCTGTTCGGGTAAGCAGACCCTCCGCGCTGTCAGCCATGGTTCCGCTGTTGGCGGCATTCGCGCTTGACGGCTAATCTATATCTCCATATATGTGGAGATATGAAAAAATCGGAAGCGCTCGCTGCCCTGGCGGCGCTCGCGCAGGAAACCCGCCTCGATATCTACCGGCTGCTGGTGCAGGCCGGAGAGGATGGGTTGGCCGCCGGAAAGGTCGGCGAGGAGCTTGATCTGCCCTCCGCCACGCTCGCCTTTCACCTCAAGGAACTGAAGCACGCGGGGCTGGTGACGTTCACCCGCGAAGGGCGGTCGCTCATCTATGCCGCAATCTATCCCACCATGAACGGCCTGCTCGCATTCCTCACCGAGAACTGCTGCGGCCGGCCTTCCGCCGTCCACCCGCCTCCGTGCCCGCCGCGCAATGCAAATGCACGGCGGACACGCGAATCCAACAGGAGCGCCTGAACATGTCAGACAACGTCATGGCGACCGATACGATCAAGGAGATGGTACGCGCGCGGTACGGCAGCATCGCGGCTCAGGCTGAAACCTCATGCTGCGCACCGGCGACGACATCCTGCTGCGGCGAGACCGCCGCCGCGCCCGATCTGGACGCAAAGGCGCGGAACATCGGCTACTCGGATGAAGAGCTTGCGGCCGTGCCGGAGGGCGCCAATCTTGGCCTTGGCTGCGGCAACCCTCTCGCCATTGCGGCGATGCAAGCAGGCGAGGTGGTCGTCGACCTCGGCAGCGGTGCCGGTTTCGATTGTCTGTTAGCGGCGCGCCAGGTGGGTCCGACGGGTCGGGTGATCGGCGTCGATATGACGCACGAGATGCTCAGGAAAGCGCGCGACAATGCCGCGAAGCTCGGCGCCGCCAATGTCGAATTCAGGCTCGGGGAGCTCGAACATCTGCCGATCGCCGACAACACAGCCGATGTGATCATCTCGAACTGCGTGATCAATCTGGTGCCCGATAAGGCTCAGGTGTTTCGTGAAGCCTTTCGGGTGCTGAAGCCGGGCGGCCGTGTTTCTGTCTCGGACGTTCTTAACATCGCGCCGCTTCCGGACGATTTACGCGCCGATCCGGCGCTCCTGTGCGGCTGCATCGCAGGCGCCATTTCCGCCGAACGGACCGAAGCCCTGCTGCGCGAGGCGGGGTTCGTTGACGTGGCGATCGCGGTCAAGCCGGAGGGCCGCGAGACCGTCGCATCCTGGGCGCCGGGCCGCGGCATCGAGAAATGCGTCGCGTCGGCCACGGTGGAAGCCCGCAAGCCGCTGAGCGCCTGACATTATGCCGGCGAGGTTCGGCGTCCAGCCTCGCCCGCTTGCGCGCCGAGCCCGCAGAGGATCGCCGTCATGAGTGAATCTGTTGCCACGTCTGGCCACGTGTCGGCGCGAAAACCCGCGATGAGTGTGTTCGAGCGCTTCCTCACCTTCTGGGTGGCGCTGTGCATCATCGTGGGCATTGCCCTCGGCCAGCTTCTGCCGGGAGTCTTCCGTGTCATCGGCGATGCAACCGTGGCGCAGGTCAACCTGCCGGTTGCGGTGCTGGTCTGGCTCATGATCGTGCCGATGCTGCTGAAAATCGATCCCGCCGCCTTGCGCGAGGTGCGCCGGCACTGGCGCGGCATAGCCACGACCGTCGGCATCAACTGGCTCATCAAGCCTTTCTCGATGGCGCTGCTGGCATGGATCTTCATCGCGCATCTGTTTCGGCCCTGGCTGCCGGCCGATCAGATCGCGAGCTACACGGCAGGCCTCATTCTGCTGGCCGCCGCACCCTGCACCGCCATGGTGTTCGTCTGGTCGAACCTGGTGGATGGCGAACCGCATTTCACGCTGTCGCAGGTTGCACTCAACGACACGATCATGGTGGTGGCGTTCGCGCCCATTGTGGGCCTGTTGCTCGGCCTTTCCTCGATCAGCGTGCCATGGGACACGCTGTTCCTCTCCGTCGTGCTCTACATTGTCGTGCCGGTGATCGTGGCGCAGCTCTGGAGGGCGGCAGTTCTCCGACAGGGCGGACAACCGGCCCTGTCGCGCGTGCTCGGGCATCTGGCGCCGCTGTCCCTATGCGCGCTCCTGCTGACGCTGGTGCTGCTGTTCGGGTTGCAAGGCGAACAGATCATGCGCCAGCCGCTCGTGATTCTGTTGCTCGCTGTGCCGATCATCATTCAGGTCTACTTAAACGCCGGCCTTGCCTATGGGCTTAACCGCGCGCTCGGCGTCGAGTGGTGCGTTGCAGGTCCTTCCGCCCTGATCGGCGCCTCCAATTTTTTCGAGCTTGCCGTCGCAACAGCCATCGTTCTGTTTGGCTTTCAGTCGGGCGCGGCACTCGCAACCGTGGTTGGCGTGCTCGTGGAAGTGCCGGTCATGCTCTCTGTCGTACGCATCGTGCGTGGCTCCCGCGCCTGGTATGAGCATGCGTGATGGCGGGTTACAACGCGGCCAGTGTTGCGCGTCATCGCAGCCGAGCAGCGGCCGGCCGGATTGCGTCGGGCGGAATTGCATGATCGCCCGGTGCTCGTTCGGCGAGGCTGCATAGGATGCCCCGCCGGAGCGTCGTCGTCTCCACGCTCGGCATTACGCAAACGCTCGCGTGGGGCTCGACCTATTACCTCGCGGCCGTCTTTGCTGATCCGGTTTCGCGGACGCTGCGGCTGCAACATGCCTGGTTCTTCGGCATTTTCTCTGCTGCGCTGCTGCTCTCGGGGCTCTTGGGGCCACTCGCCGGACGCATGATCGACAAATACGGTGGGCGCGATGTGCTGACGGCCACCAGCCTTGTGTTCGCCGCTGGCCTCATTTGCCTCTCCTTCGCCTCCGGCATCGCAAGCCTGGCTCTTGCCTGGGCGCTTATCGGCATCGGCATGGGCTTCGGTCTCTATGATGCGGCGTTCGCGACGGCGGCGGGCCTTTACGGCCGCGAGGCGCGCAACGCGATCACCGGCATCACGCTGTTCGCAGGCTTCGCCAGCACAGTCGGCTGGCCGACCAGTACATTGTTCATTGAGCATTTTGGCTGGCGCGGTGCCTGCATCGGCTGGGCGGTGCTGCATCTCGTCATCGGCCTGCCGATGAACCGGTTACTGATCCCCAAAGCAGTGCCGCTCCCGCCCGAGAAGGCGCCCGAGCATGCACCCGACGCATCAGGCATCCCGTGGACGATGATCGTGCTCGCCACCGTGTTCGGCGCGACCTGGTGCGTCTCGACCGCCTTGGCCGCGCATCTGCCGCGTCTCCTGGAAGCTATGGGGGCCACAACAGCCGTGGCGATTCTTGCCGGCTCGCTGCTTGGCCCCGCTCAGGTCGCGGCGCGCATGGTGGAATTCACGCTGTTGCGGCGAATCTCGCCGATGATCTCCGCGCGTCTTGCGACGGTGCTGCACCCGCTCGGCGCGTTGCTGCTCGCTGTCTTCGGGCCTGTCATGGCGATCCCCTTTGTGCTGCTGCACGGTGCCGGCAACGGCATGCTGACGATCGCGCGAGGCACGCTGCCGCTCGCGCTGTTCGGTCCGGCCGGCTACGGCCTGCGCACCGGCCTTCTCTCGGCGCCGGCACGCATTCTTCAGGGCGGAGCGCCGCTGCTCTTTGGCCTTGTGCTCGATAACGGCGGACCGGTCCTGGCCCTGGTTTGCACGGGCTCGCTCACCGGCCTCTCATTCCTCGCGCTCTTCACTCTGGGGCGCCGGCCTCTCCGGCCGTAGCCGAAGGGGCGCTGTGCCGACAGCCACCTGGATACTATCCGCGTGCGGCTGTGAGCCGCCTTCCGGCGTAACGGGACAGCCGCCCCCTACCGCGCCGGCGCCTCAATCGGCGCACAGTTCGTCCGCCCGGACGCAACGCAGTCCTGCAAACTCGCAGCATGATGCAGCCGCTGCATCACGAACAGCACACCCACCACCAGCGCCACAACAACCAGCAACCCAATCAACGCCCCGCGGGGGGACCCGGACGGTTCCGGTTCCTCGTCCCCACCCATCAGGGCGCGCTCCGTCCTTCCTCGACCGCGTGACACGCCACCAGGACACGCCCGGCGCGCGTGTGGTCCGGCTTTTCCGTCCGGCAGCGCGCATTCGCCAGCGGGCAGCGCGGATGAAACGCGCATCCCGGCGGCGGATCGATCGGGCTCGGCACCTCACCGCCAACCGGCGTGCGGCTGCGGCCGATCTGCTCCAGGTCCGGGATCGCATCCAGCAGCAGCCGCGTATAGGGATGCCGCGGCTGGCGGAAAATCTCCTCGCCCGGCCCGATCTCGACGACGCGGCCGAGGTACATCACCCCCAGCCAGTCCGCCATGTGGCGCACCACCGCCAGGTTATGGCTGATGAACAGATAGGTCAGGTCCAGCCGGCGCTGCAGATCGCGCATCAGATTCAGGATCTGCGCCTGCACCGACACATCCAGCGCGCTCGTCGGCTCATCGCAGACCAGAAACTCGGGCTCGGTCGACAAGGCGCGCGCGATCGACACCCTCTGGCGCTGCCCGCCGGAAAATTCGTGCGGGTATTTCTCATCATCCGCCGGCGAAAGGCCGACCTGAGTCAGCAACTCCGCCACGCGATCACGGATCGCGCCGGCGCTGCGCACCAGCCCGAAGGTGCGGATCGGTTCGGCGACGATGTCGCGCACCCGCCAGCGCGGATTCAAGGAGGCATACGGGTCCTGAAAGATCATATTCATCCGCCGGCGCAACGCCGGCTGTGCGCGCGCCGACGACAGCGGCTGCCCTTCGAAAAGCACCTCCCCTTCGCTCGGCGCGAGCAACCCGACAGACAGGCGCGCCACCGTCGACTTGCCGCAGCCCGATTCGCCCACCAGCGCCAGGGTCGCGCCGCGCGGAATGCTGAACGACACAGCGTCCACGGCGCGCAACCTGCGGCGCGGCTCCCGCGCCATCACCCGTTGCAGAAAGGGGCGCGAAACATCGAAGAAATGCGAGACGCCGACCGCCTCCAGCACCGGTGCGTCAGACATGCGCGGCGGTCTTCCCATACAGCCAGCAGGCCGCGCGCGTGGCGCCCGCCTCCATCAGGTCCGGCCGCTCGACACGGCAACGGTCGAACACGCGCGGGCAGCGCGGATTGAAGGCGCAGCCGCGCGGAATGGCGTTCAGCCGGGGCATCGCGCCATCGATCTGGCGCAGCCGCTCGACCCGATGCTCCAGGGAGGGGATGCTGGCCATCAATCCGTCCGTGTAGGGGTGCGCCGCGTGCTTGATCACGTCCACGACCGGACCGATCTCCGCAACCCGGCCCGCGTACATCACGGCAACCCGATCGGCGGTTTCCGCGATCACACCCATGTCGTGCGTGACCAGCATGACCGCAGTGCCGTGCTCGCGCGTCAGCCCTTTCAGCAGGCTGATGATCTGCGCCTGCACCGACACATCCAGCGCCGTGGTCGGTTCGTCGGCGATCACCAGATCCGGCTCCGCGCACAGCGCCAGCGCGATGACGACGCGCTGCCGCTGCCCGCCGGAGAATTCGTGCGGATAGGCATTGACGCGCTGTGCCGCGGCGGGAATGCCGACCCGTTCCAGCCAGCCGACGGCGCGGCGGCGCGCCTCGGCATCCGACAGCGGCAGGTGCGTCTGCATGGTTTCGACCAGTTGCCGCCCGATCGAGTACAGCGGATTGAGCGTGGTCAGCGGGTCCTGGAAGATCATGCCGATGCGCCGGCCGCGAATGCGCCGCATGCGCTCGGGCGGCAGGTTGTCGATGCGCTGGTCCTGCAGGCTTACCTGC
>DATNEJ010000187.1:0-9148 GCA_035606775.1 Acetobacteraceae bacterium
CACCTGACGCGTCAGCATCTCGTGCGTCGGTGCGGGAACGCCGGCGCGTGCGCCCTCGCTGGCGATGAAGCCGTTCATGAACTCGATCTCGGTACGACGGCCCTTTTCCATATCCTGCGCCATCGACGGGCGCTGATAATCGCTCCGCTCGGCTTGCCCGGCGCCGCCATCCACCAGCAGCTTCTCGATCTCCGCATAAGACGCGCGATCGCCCTCCATCGCACGCGCCAGGGTCTCCGGCGGCAGCGCACCGACCTTGCCCAGCTTGTAGCCGAGCTTCTGGCCGACCCGAACGGACTCGCCGCCGAGCTGGATACAGATGCGGCGTACGGCGTCGTGGTGGTCGCGTGCATTGCCACCCATGCCGGTCGCCGCCGACACGCCGTTGCGCATGCCGTTCACGCACAGCTTGGTCCACCGCTCGCCCCACAGATTGTCGGTGGCCTTGGAGGCATCGACACACCCCATGATCTCCGCGATCTCCTCCGATCGCCGCGTGATCCGCCCGTTCGGCTCGCCGATGTAGAAGGACGTGATATCCGCCCGCTTGGCATAGCCACGGCGGATATGCCCCGGCTGATACAGGTCAACACCGACGCCACCGGTGACGATGCAGCCCAAGGTGCGGCCCCAACCCACCACGCCGGCAACCCGTTCCTCATTGATGCAATTCTGCATCGACACCACGCAGCCCGAGGCAGACAGGTATTGCCGGATCAGCGTCGTGGCCCAAACTGTGTCGTACGACTTGACCGAAACGAAAGCGATGTCGATCGGCCGCTGCTTGGACAGGTTCTGTACTTCCGTCAGGTGCATCGCATTGACCTTCACGGTCATGCGCTCCTGCGGCGTCATGCCGTAGATCTCCATGCCGTTCGCCTTCAGCGCCTCGACATGTTGAGGCCACGGATCGATCAGAGTCACGTCATGGCCGCCCGCCGCCAGGTGCGCGCCGACATAGCCGCCGACCGCGCCGGCGCCGACCACTGCAATTCTTTTTGCCATCGTCCTTAGCTTCCCCTCCGATCCGTCGGTTCAGGACATCCCCTCTGGACGGAGCGCGGTCAAGTCCCACGGCCGGTCCGGGAGGGGCGCTTGCCCGCGGCGGCACAACCGATGATCCTGTGCCTGACAGCGAAGGAAGGGAGAGCGGCCAATGCGCCTCAAGGACAAGGTTGCCATCGTCACCGGTGGCGCGCACGGCATGGGCGAGGCCGAGGTTCGGCTGTTCGCCAAGGAAGGGGCCGCTGTCGTCATTGCCGACCGGCTGAAGTCCGAGGGCGAAGCGGTCGCCGCCGATATTGCCGCCAGCCAGGGGCGTGCGAAATTTGTCCATACAGATGTCACATCTGAAGCGGACTGGCGCAAGCTGATCGCCGAGGCCGTGGCCGCCTATGGCCGGCTGGACATCCTGGTGAACAACGCTGGCATCAGCGGCAGTTCCGTCGGCGACCACGATGCGCTGGAAGGCTGGAAGAAGCTGCTGGATGTCAACGCGACCAGCGTCTTCCTCGGCACCAAGCTGGCCGCGGCGGAGATGGCGAAGACCGGGGGTGGATCGATCGTCAACATCTCCTCCATCATGGGCTTTATTGGCAATGCGGACGGGCATCCCGGCTATGCGGCATCCAAAGCCGCCGTGCGCATCTACACCAAGACCGCCGCGGTCCGGTACGGACCCAAGGGTGTGCGTGTGAACTCGGTGCATCCGGGTTACCTGCCGCCGATGCTGAACGCCACCAACGCGGGCGGGCGCTCCGCCAAGATCGACCAGACGCCGCTGCGCCGACTGGGTGAGCCGATCGACGTCGCCTATGGCGTGCTGTTCCTGGCGTCGGACGAGGCCTCTTTCATCACCGGCACCGAGCTGGTGATCGACGGCGGCTTCATCGCGCAGTAAACCGACCGCATCGCAAAGGAGCAGCCATGGTCCAGGTTCCCACCCAGCAGATCCCCGGCGTCTACCACCGACGGATCGGCGACATCGTCGTCACCGCGCTGTCCGACGGCTATCTGGATGGCACGGTCGATGTGCTGCAGAACATCACACCCGCCGAGTCCACCGGTATGCTGACCGACGCCTTCCGGCCGGGCCGACGCACCTCGGTGAACTGCTATCTGATCCATTCCGCCGGACGCCTCGCACTGATCGAGACAGGATCGGGTGATTATCTTCTGCCCACCGCGGGCAAGCTGCAGCAGAACCTGAAAGCGGCCGGTGTCGACCCGGCGGCGATCGAAACGGTGATCCTGACGCACATGCACCCGGACCACTCCGCTGGACTGACCGATCCCAAGACCGGCACGAAGCTGTTCACGAACGCGGAGCTGGTGGTGCACGAGAACGAGCCGAAGCACTGGCACGATGATGGCGCAATGAGCCGCGCCAGTGAGCGGGCACGGAAACTCTACTTCCAATGCGCGCGGGAACAGATCGCGCCGTATCACAACCGCACCCGCACCTATACCGGCAGCGTTGAGGTGTTTCCCGGCGTCACGTCCATGCCGTTCCATGGCCATACGCCAGGGCACAGCGGTTACATGGTCTCCTCCGGCAAGCACTCCCTGCTGATCTGGGGCGACATCGTGCATGTGCCGGAAATCCAGGTGCCGCGCCCCGACGTGACCATCGAGTTCGATACCGACCCGCATGCGGCCGCAGCCACCCGCAAGCGGGTGTTCGACATGGTCGCCACCGACCGGCAACTGATCGCCGGCATGCATGTGCATTTCCCCGGCTTCGCGCACGTGGTCAAACACGACGGCGGCTACGTGATGCTGGCGGAACCCTGGGACCAGGCTTTCGGCGGATGACCTTCGGCCTGCTTCTGGCGTCGTCGGCCGCCGGTGCAGCCTACACGCTGGCGCCTGGGCCCGCCTTCCTCGCGCTGCTCGGCATCGGCGCCAGCCGTGGCCGGCGCGCGGGGGCACAATTCCTGTGCGGACATTTCGTGGGCGACGTGACCTGGGCCTCCTTGTCGCTGGTGGCGATCATCGGTGCGCGCACGATCGGTACGCTTTTCTTCGATCTGCTGGGCCTGCTGTGCGGCGTCTATCTCTGCTGGCTGGGCGCGCGCGCCGTCGCGGTGCGGCGCGGCGGCGACGGATTGCTGACCAGCGAACCCCGGCGCCCGGTGCTGCGCGGCCTGGCGTTCGGGCTGTCCAATCCGAAAGCCTATCCGGTGGCGATCGCGATGTTCACCGCCCTTCTGGCCGGTCACGCGAACGCGCTGGGCTGGGGCGCATTCGCGCCGCTGCTCGCCGCCGCCTGCATCGGCTTCGTCCTGGCTGACATTGTGCTGGTCGCGATGATCGGTGCCGGGCTGGTGCGCCGCTTCTACCGCCGGCACGCGCTGTGGGTGACACGTGTGTCGGGTCTGGTGTTCATCGGCTTCGGCCTGCACGCGATTGCCAGCGGCGCGCCGAGCCTGGCCGGGCGGGTCTGGCGCGACTAAGCGCCATACCCGATCCCACCAGATTTCCGACGAAAGTGGGGGAATCAAGTCCGCACGAAGCCGACCAGCCGCTCCGCTTCCGCCACAATCGGATCAGCGATCGCCGCCGCGCGTTCGGCCCCAGCGCGCAACACGGCATCAACACCGGCCTTGTCGTCCAGCAGGCGCTTCGTCCGGTCGGCGATCGGCTGGAGTTTCTCAATAAGCAACGCGGCGAGCGCTTCCTTGAACGGCCCGAACCCCTTGCCGCCGTGTTCCCGCAGCACGCCGGCGTGGTCGGTGCCCGCCAGCGCGGCATAAATGCCGACCAGGTTCCGCGCTTCGGGCCGCTTCGCCAGTCCGTCCGGCTCACTCGGCAGTGGCTCGGGATCCGTCTTTGCGCGGCGGATTTTCAGGGCGATCGTGTCGGGGTCGTCGTTCAGGTTGATCCGGCTCTGATCCGAGGGATCGGTTTTCGACATCTTCTTCGTCCCGTCGCGCAGACTCATGACGCGCGCGGCGGGGCCAAGGATCAGCGGCTCGATGTTCGGGAAGAAATCGACGCCATAATCGTGGTTGAACTTCTGCGCGATGTCATTCGCCAGCTCCACGTGCTGGCGCTGGTCGTCGCCGACTGGCACGCGGGTGGCGTGGTAGGCATGAATGTCTGCCGCCATCAGGTTGGGATAGACGTAAAGGCCGGCGGACGCGTTCTCCCGGTCCTTGCCGGCCTTGTCCTTGAACTGCGTCATCCGGTTGAGCCAGCCCAGGCGGGCGACACAGTTGAAGATCCAGGCAAGCTGCGCGTGGGCGCGCACCGCGGATTGCAGGAACAGGATGTGCCTGTCCGGATTGATGCCGCACGCCAGCAGCACGGCGGCCATTTCCCGGGTCTGCTGCGTCAGCGCCTTCGGGTCCTGCCACCCGGTAATCGCGTGCAGATCGACGACGCACCAGATGCATTCGTGGTCATCCTGCAAGGATACCCAGTTGCGGATGGCGCCCAGATAGTTGCCAAGCGTCGGGATGCCCGAAGGCTGAATGCCGGAAAAGATGCGCTGCATGTCCAAGTCTCTACGGTCCGTGCCGGACTGATGGCCGATCGGGCGCCGTCGCGCAAGCGAGGGTGGCCGAAGGCGGTTCCATGCCTCGCCGTCTGGCAGCCACGCATGCGCACCGTCTCGTCCCGTCCGCTGCGGACACGGACCGCATTGCGGCGATTCACCTGACTACGGATTTGATCTTCCGGGTAGTTGCCCGGGTTCGGCCCCGTCGTCGGGTCTCTCTTGGGCATCCGACAGGCGCGAATGAATAAACCATCCGATCACACCCAAAGACGGAACGCCCAGCATCCCGCCGGCCACGGCGTCATGATCGCTGAGTGCCAGGAGTATCCCGCCGCCGATGCACGCCAGAAAGCCCAGGAATCC
The DNA here is from genome assembly GCA_035606775.1 of Acetobacteraceae bacterium. Taxonomy (GTDB): domain Bacteria; phylum Pseudomonadota; class Alphaproteobacteria; order Acetobacterales; family Acetobacteraceae; genus Rhodopila. The sequence continues at coordinate 4,865 of DATNEJ010000187.1, forward strand.
TGCCGCAAGACCCAGATAGGGGTACAACATTTCCAGGCGTTGCGCGGTATGGCGATGAGCTTGTTCCCTCTTGGCCATCTCCAGAATCTCGTGGCTGCTTCCCGGCAGGATTCTGTCGTAGGCCTGCAGATGGCTTGGATGCGGAAGTGGACCGCGGAACATCTCCGTGACGGCCGCAAGCCGGGCTATTGCCTGAGTGGCTTCGCCCGGATCTCGCAAGAGCGGCTTGAGTAGTTCGACAGCGTTGTTGATAGCTTCCGATTCGGCGGCAGCGTCAGGTGCTGGCTGAGAGCGGCCTACCGGCGATGTCTGCCCTTGATCTCGACGATTGGCGGGAGTGTTGCCAGTCCCTCTATCTGCCACGCTTGCGCACGGCGTCGTTCAGATCACTTCCCACCGCCCGCCAGTCGGAGGCAATCCCTTCGCGCGGCGCCGTCAGCCGGGGCAGCCCACCCGTGAGGAACAGGCTCGCCGCGCTTAGCCCGGTGAGCAATCCTGACGTGAATGATCTGCGGTTCCGCGAGTCTCGCTCGCCAAGTCCCAGCGATCTTTTGGCCGATGCCGTATCGGCGGATCTTGGCTTGGCAGGCATCTGCAAATGGCCCAACCCGTTCAATTCCTGGTCCTACCGTATCGCAGGACAGACGAACACACCACAAGGAACCGCCGGTGCCGGATAGCTCAGCTCATGGCGGTATTATGACCCATAAACACAACCCTAGATAGCATACCTTAACTGCTTCATCAAGTTCGAATCGGAACGATCGAACTGACCTCCAGCGACATCTCTTGCGATACAGACCGACGGCTCGGTCCGCCTCGCGGCCCGCGCGGACGAATAAAAATCAAGCCTACCGTTCAGAGGGTCGCCGCGTAGCGATCGCTTTCCGCTGCGATTTGTCGATGATGCCGCCACAGGAAAGTGCGACAGAGCCTTACCCGCCTCACGGCTCGCTTTGCCCGGCGCCCGCCTTCGCGCTACTTGGCCGGCCGCGTGACCGCCGCCGGCGTGCAAGGCCACGTGCGAACGCCAGCAGATCTCCAGCGCCCAGCAGGTGCGCGGCCACGCCGTAGGTGAGGAGCCCCACGATCACCAGCACCGCCAGCGCACCAAACTTGGCGAACCCGTGGAGCGGCGCGGCAAAAAGCAGCCGCTGCGCCACAGCCAGCGCAATTGCCATCACAAATGCGGCCGCCAGCATGCGCAGCGTTCGGCCACGCAGTGAGGCATCCAGCCGCATATGGCCCTGCCGTGCCAGCACGATGGCAAGGCAGGCGACGTTGAAGATCGCGGCAAGGCTGGTCGCCAGGGCCGGCCCGATGTGCTGCAGCGGCACCATGAAGGCCAGGTTCATCGCCAGGTTCAGCACCACCGCCGCAACCCCGATCTTGACAGGGGTCGCGGTGTCGCCGCGGGCGAAAAATCCAGGCGCCAGCACCTTCACCAGCACGAAGGCGGGAAGGCCCAGGGCGTAGGCCGCCAGGGATTGCGCCGACATATGCGCGGCCTGCGGATCGAACGCGCCACGTGCGAACAGCACCGAGATCACCGGATAGGCCGTTACGATCAGCGCGATGGCCGCCGGCAGGGTCAGGAACAGCGCATACTCGATCGCGCGGTTCAGCGTGCCGATCGCGGCATCCGCTTCCCCGGCGCGCACCTGGCGCGACAGTAGCGGCAGCACGGCGGTGCCGACCGCGGTGCCGATCACCCCCAGCGGCAATTGCTGCACCCGGTCGGCGTAGTACAGCACCGAAACAGTGCCCGCCGGCAGCAGGCTGGCGATGATGACGTCGATCGCAAGATTGAGCTGCGTCACGCCGGCGCCGACCAGACCGGGTGCCATCCGCCGCATCAGCAGCCGCATCCGCGGCGTCATGCGCGGACGCGGGATCGTCATCCCCATGCCGGCGCGCCGCGCCGCGATCATCAGCAGGCCGAGTTGCGCGACCCCCGAGGCCGTAATGCCCCAGGACAGCGCATGACCGACCGTGGCCACATACGGCGTGAGCCACAGCATGCAGGCGATCGAGATGACGTTGAACAGCACGTAGGAGGCTGACGCAGCCGTGAACCGGTCCATCCCGTTCAGCACGCCCGAGACCAGCGCGGCGAGGCAGATCAGGATCAGGTAGGGAAACGTGATGCGCGACAGTGCGACCGCCAGGGCGAACTTCTCCGGCGTCGCGGCGAAGCCGGGCGCGAGCACCGTCATGAGTTGCGGCATGAAGATCTCGCCGAGCACGGTGAGCGCACCCAGCCAGAATGCCATCACCGCGAAGGCTTCCCGGGCAAACTGGCGCGCGGCCTGCGGCCCTTCTGCGGTCAGCAATCCGGCGAAGGCGGGCACGAACGCGGCATTGAACGCGCCCTCGCCGAACAAACGCCGGAACAGATTCGGCAATTTCAGCGCGACGAAGAACGCGTCGGCGATCGGACCGGTGCCCATCAGGGCGGCGATCAGCATATCGCGTGCGAAACCAAGCACGCGGCTCGCCATGGTCCAGCCGCCGACTGTCAGGACGCCTTTCAGCATGCGGCGGGGTCTACCCTAAGTCACCGCGTCGCGTCATTCGTCCCGGCGTGGTCGCGCCAGCAGGCTCGCCATGGCCTCGGTCACCGTCATCCGCTCCGCAAGCAGTGCTGCAACGGCGGCACAGATCGGCAGGTCAACACCGGCCGCGCGGGCAATCAGCGCGGGTGCTGTGGCAACGCCCTCGGTGACGGCCGTGCGGGCGGCCAAGATGTCGGCCAGACGCTCTCCACGCCCGAGCGCGACGCCGAGGCTGAAATTGCGGCTCGATGGGCCGGTGCAGGTCAGCAGCAGGTCGCCCAGGCCGGACAGACCCATGACGGTGTTCGCCTTGCCACCCAGCGCGACGGTCAGCCGGCGCAATTCGGCAAGACCGCGGGTGATCAGCGCCGCGCGGGCGTTCTCCCCCAGACCGGCACCGATCACCGCGCCGGCGGCGATGGCGATCACGTTCTTCGCCGCGCCGCCGATCTGCGCGCCGATCGGGTCGTCGTTGCCGTAGAGGCGGAAGGCCGGCGTGGCGAGCATCTCCGCCACGGCATCGCGCAGCGCCTCGTGCGCGCTGGCGACGACCGCGGCAGCGGGCAGGCCGGCGGCGATTTCGTGCGCGAAATTCGGGCCGGTCAGGCACGCGCTCGCCCTGCCGGGATGGAGCGCGTCGGTCACCTCCAGCGGCAACCGCAAAGTCCTGGCTTCAACGCCCTTGCAACAGACCACCAGGGGTGTCGGGCCGGGCGGCAGGGCCGCGGCCACCGCGCGGAGGTGCTCCATCGGCATCGCCAGCAGGATTGCGGCGCAGTTGTCTGGAACGTCGCCAGTGATGCGAACGCCGGTGGGCAAGCGATGACCCGGCAGGCGCGGGCTTTCGCGCGTCCGTTCGATCGCCCGCGCGGTGGCTGCGTCGCGGGCCCAGAGGGTCACCTCGCTGCCGGCGCGGGCGGCTTGGATCGCCAGCGCGGTTCCCCACGCACCCGCGCCCATGATGGCGACTTTACTCATCGGCGACACGCGTGATGACGGCGCCCTCGCCTGCCTCCCGGATTCCGAGCCGTTCCAGAAGCGCATCGAGGATCGGCTGCGCCTCAGCCTCGAAGCAATAGGGCGGATTGACCACCAGCAGGCCGCTGCCGTTCAGGCGGGCGGGATCGAGGGGTTCGCGCAGCAGAAGTTCGGCGGCGAGCACGTCCCTGAGACCACTTTCCCGGACGGCGGTCAGGAACGCCCGCACGGGCGCGCGGTGCTTGATCGGGTACCAGGCGGCGAACACCCCTTGGGGGAAACGCCGCTGCACGGCAGTCAGCGCGGCGGCGAGACGGGCGAACTCGTCCGCTGCCTCGAACGGCGGATCGATCAGAACGAGCCCACGCTTCTGCTTCGGCGGCAGCAGGGCGCCGAGCGCTTCCCAGGCGTCACGGTGGTGAACCGCCACCTGGGGGTCGCGCGCGAACAGGCGACGCAGCGCCGCGGCATCGTCCGGATGCAATTCGCAGCAGGCGAGCCGGTCATCGGGACGCAGCAATGCCCGGACCAGCAACGGCGAGCCGGGGTAAAGGCCGAGCGCCCGGACCAGGGCCAGGTAGGGTTCAAGAGCAGCCGCAGGCGAGTCCAGCAGGCGCAGGATGCCGGATTGAGCTTCCTGGGTCCGCCGCGCGGCGATGTCCTCCAGGTCGTAGCGGCCGGCGCCGGCGTGCGTATCCAGCACGAAGACCGGTGCCAATTTGCGCTGCAAGGCAGCCAGCAGCGCGACCAG
>DATNEJ010000188.1:0-5241 GCA_035606775.1 Acetobacteraceae bacterium
GTCGCCGCCGTCTCCTCGATGGACCGGCGGGTCACATCGATCGTTGGCCAGCCGCGCCGGTTGCACAGCCGGCGCGCCCATAACAGTTCCGCTTTCACCGCCGCCTCATCGACGTAATCGGTGCCGTTCTGCCGCACCGGCCCGGTCTGCACGCCGCCGCCGATCAGCCGCAATCGGTGGCGGCGAATGTCGATCAGCGCCTCGGCCGCCAGGGTCAGGCCGATCACCGGGCAGTGCACTTCCGCGAGTCCCGCCGGCTCCGGCAGGTTGGGCACCAGCGGCACATTGGCCGCCTTGATCCCGCGATTGGCCAGGTAGAAGCAGGTCGGCGTCTTGGAGCTGCGTGACACGCCCACCAGCACCACGTCGGCCTCGGCCAGGCCCGGCTGAGCCTGCCCGTCGTCATGCGCCAGCACGTAGTGCATGGCGTCGATCCGATGGAAATAATCGGCATTCAGCACGTACTGCCGACCCGGGCGGGAGGCCGCCTTTTCCCCGATACAGGTTTGCAGCACGGCCATCACCGGATCGAGCACGTTGACGATCTGCAGGTTCAGCCGCCGGCAGGTGGTTTCCAGCTCCGTCCGCAGCGCCTTGTCCAACAGCGTTGACAGCACGGGTCCCGGCTCATGCTCGATCCCTTCTAGCACCCGGTGAAGCTGGAACCGTGTGCGGATCAGGCTCCATCGGTGGTGGATGATCTCCGCGTGCTCGAACTGCACCGTGGTGGCGCGGGCGATCGCGTTCAGCGTTTCGCCCGTCGCGTCGGAAACCAGGTGCAGATTGATCCGGTGCGCCTCCTGCGGCGCGTCCTGGCTGGGGTCCATGATGGCGCACCGTAGAGCGTTTTCGGCCGCCGGTCAGAGTTAAATTGCACTGCGGCAAGACATCCGGGCGCACAGTCCCTGTGCCGGCCTCGTCATCGCCGGTGCCTATGCTAACCTTGCGACCATGGTTCATCCCGTTGCCAATGGCGATCCCGCCGACGACCCCTCGCCCGCCGAACTGATCGCCGCGCGTCCGCATCTCCGCCTGCACGCGATGGACGGGCTGCTGATGGAGGGCGTCCCGCTCAACCGGATCGCCGATGTCGCGGGCACGCCCACCTGGGTGTACAGCGCCGGCGCGATGCGCACCCGCTACCGCAGGCTGATCGAGGCGATGCGGCGCGCCGGGCTCGAAGTCCACCCGCATTATGCCGTCAAGGCGAACGACCACCTCGCGGTGCTGGCGCTTTTCGCGCAGGAAGGCGCCGGTGCCGATGTGGTTTCGGAAGGTGAGCTGCGAAAAGCCCGCCACGCCGGCATTCCCGCGCGCCGCATCGTATTCTCCGGCGTCGGCAAATCGCCGCGGGAGCTGCGCCTGGCTCTCGCCGAGGACATCGGCCAGATCAACGTCGAAAGTGCCGAGGAACTGGAGATGCTGTCGGCGCTGGCGGCTGCGGAAGGCCGCACCGCGCGGGTCGCGCTGCGGGTCAATCCCGACATCGACGCCGGCACTCACGCGAAGATCAGCACCGGCCGCTCGCACGACAAGTTCGGCATCCCGTTCGATGAGGCGGCGGCGCTCTATGCACGGGCCGCCGCGCTGCCGGGGATCCGCCCGGTGGGCCTCGCGGTGCATATCGGCAGCCAGATCCTGTCGCTTGCCCCCTACCGCGATGCGTTCGGCCGGCTGGCGGAACTGGTGCGGACGCTGCGGCAACAGGGCCTGCCTGTGGACAGCGTCGATTGCGGCGGCGGCCTGGGCATTCCCTATCGCAACGAACCGGCGCCGGGGATCGACGCCCTGGCCGGTGCGATCCGCGGCGTCTTCCACAATCTGGACCTTCGCCTGGCGGTGGAGCCGGGCCGCTGGCTGGTCGGTCCCGCCGGCGTGCTGCTGGCCTCGGTCGTGCTGGCCAAGCAGACCCCGTCCACCCGCTTCGTGGTGCTGGACGCGGCAATGAACGACCTGGTCCGGCCCGCCATGTACGACGCCTGGCACGGCATCGTTCCGGTCTCCGCGGCCGACGCCATGGCACCGCTCTCTCCCGCCGATATCGTCGGCCCGGTCTGCGAAACCGGTGACACGTTCGCGCGAAGCCGGTTGCTGCCTCCCCTTGCGCCCAACGCGCGCGTGGCGATCTTGGACGCCGGCGCCTATGGTGCCGTGATGAGCTCGGCGTACAACGCGCGTCCCCATGCCGCTGAGGTCATGGTGGACGGCGACGACTGGGCCGTGATCCGCGAACGCCAGTCGCTTGCCGGGCTTTGGTCGCAGGAGCGAGTGCCGCAGATGCCAGGGACGCCGGTGAAACAGACGCCTCCATCGAGTGCCGCATGAACGAGCCGGCGCCCTGGCTGCGCCAGCTTGACGGCAGGCGGGTCCTCGCGCGCCTTGCCATCCTGTTCGAGCGGCTTTGGCCCGCGCTCTGGCCCCCGCTCGCCGTTGCCGGCCTGTTCGTCTGCGCCGCCCTGCTGAACCTGCCGTCGCTACTGCCGTCCTGGCTGCACCTTGTCCTGCTGATCGTGACCGGGCTGGCGATCGTTGTCCTGCTGGCCAGGGGGCTGCGGCGCATCCGCATTCCCGACGACAACGCGGCCGACCGCCGGCTGGAACTGGCTTCCGGCCTGCGCCATCGGCCGCTTTCCGTGCTGACCGACCAGCCCGCGCGGGTGGACCCGGCCGGGATGGCGCTGTGGCACGCGCATGTGCGCCGAGCGGCGGCGCAGATCCATCGGTTGCACGTCGGCCTGCCGCGGCCGGGGCTGGCGCGCCTGGACCGGCGGGCGCTGCGTGGCGGCCTGGTGGTCGCGCTGGTTGCTGCCTTCGTGATCGCAGGCCAGGACGCACCGTCCCGTCTTGCCGCGGCGATGGAGCCGGGCCTGCCGATGGCCGAGGCAGCGCCCGCGACCGAAGTGCAGGTCTGGATCACGCCCCCCGCCTACACGAAGCTGCCGCCGCTGTTCCTGAAGCCGGAAGGCGGTGCGGTCCAGGTGCCGTCCGGCGCGCATCTGACCGCCAGCCTCACCGGCGGGACCGACGCCCCCGCGCTCTCGCTGAACGGCGTATCGGAACCATTCCGCGCGCTCGATCAGGCCAGCTTCCAGGCCGATCGGGTGCTGACCCAGGGCGGGCGACTGGCGATCCGGCGGGACGGGCGGGAGCTCGCGGCCTGGGAACTGACGGTCGTGGCCGATCAGCCCCCGACCGTATCCTGGGCGGAACCGCCGGGCCGAGCCGGGAACAGTCAGCAGACGCGGCTGCCGTGGAAAGCGGCGGACGATTACGGGGTCGCCTCGCTCCAGGCGGAAATCCATTTGCAGGCGCGCCCGGCCGCGTCGCCGGTCGTGGTCGCCATCCCGCTGCCCGGCGGCGCGCCGAAGCAGGCGCACGGGGTCAGCCAGCACGACCTGACAGCGCAGCCCTGGGCGGGCCTGCCGGTCACCGCGCGGCTTGTCGCCCGGGACGGCGCGGGGCAGACCGGCACCAGTGAGACGGCCGAATTCAATCTGCCGGAACGGCTGTTCAGCAATCCCATCGCGCGCAAGCTGATCGAGCTTCGCAAGGGCCTGAGCCTGCATCCCGACGACCGGACCGAGGCACTCGCCGGCCTCGACTCGCTGTTGCAGGAGCCCGAGGCGTTCGGCAGCGATTCCGGCGCGTTCGTCAACCTGAGCGCGCTGTATTACCTGCTGGTCCGCAACAAGGACCCGGGCGCTGTGCCGCAGGCGCAGGGCCGCATGTGGGAACTGGCGCTGCACTTGGAGGAAGGCCAGACCGAGCAGACCGCGCGCGCCCTGGAGCAGGCGCGCCAGGCCGCGCGGGATGCCCTGGACAAGGCCACGCAGGACCCGACCGATGCCAACCGTCAGGCCCTGGAGCAGCGCCTGCGGGAACTGGAGCAGGCGATCGAGCGCCACATGCAGGCCTTGCTGGAGGAGGCGCAGCGCAACCACGAAGCCATGCCGTTCGATCCGGATGCCAGGCAATTGTCCGACCGGGATATGGAGCGGATGGCCGAACAGGCGCGGGAAGCGGCGAAGCAGGGCAGGATGGATGAGGCGCGCCGGCGCATGGCGGAACTGGAGCGAATGCTCGACCAGTTGCGCAACGCGCATGGGCGCAGCTCGCAGCAGCAGGGCGAGGCCCGCCGCCAGAAGGGCCGCCAGCAGATGGGCGCGGTCCAGGACATGATCGGCCGAGAAGGCGGATTGCTCGACAATGCAGAGCGGCGTACCGATCAGACCATGCGGTTCACGCCGCCAGGACAGATCCCGGGACGGCCCCCTGCATTCCCGCCCGGGTTCGCGCCGCATTTTCCTCAGGGCTTTCCTCAGTCCCTGCCCCCGGGCCCGCCGCAGTCCGGCCCCCCGGACTCCCAGCAGCAGGCGGGGGCGCCCGACCCCGACGCGCAGCGGGAGGCCGACAGTCGGGTGCAGCAGGCGCTGCGCCGAGCGCTTGGGGAGCTGATGCAGCAATTCGGCGAGCTGACCGGTCAGGTGCCCCCCAGCCTGACCGATGCCGACAAGGCGATGCGCGAGTCGATCGCCCGCCTGGGACAGGGGCAGGACAAGGCGGCCGGCGATGCGCAGCAGCAGGCCATCCAGGCCTTGCAGAAGGGCGCGAGCGAGATGGGGCAGGCAATGGCCCGCCAGTTCGGCCGTGGCCGGCCGGGCGAGGACCCGGGCGACGATGAAGGCGAGGGGGAAGGCGGCCTGGGCATGATGATGCCCAACGGCAACCGTGACGGTGGCACCGCCGGTCCACGCCCAGGGCCGATGTCGCATGCCAACCGCGAAGGCCGCGATCCGCTGGGCCGCTACAACCACGGCAGCGGCGCCGATAACGGCGATGTGGCGGTGCCCGAGGAGCGGGAGCGCCAGCGTGCCCAGGCGATCCAGGAGGAGCTGCGCCGCCGCGGCGCCGAACGCAGCCGGCCGCAGGAGGAACTCGAATATATCGACCGGCTGCTGAAGCAGTTCTAGCGCGTGATCGCCGGATGCAGAGTCGCCGGAAAGCGGGCTCTCAAAACAAGATTTTGAATCGCGTAATCGATTCAAACTGATCCAATCATGGCCCGGACCCTCAATCTTCCGTGGCAGTATCGCCGTGCGACGGGGCTTGCACGTCCGATCTCGCGTGACTGTTGCCGGCAGGGTAGCGAGACGCCGGTTCGGGGAGCGAGCGCCCAATCCTTGATGTGATAGCGCTACCAGAACAAGTGACGAAAACTGCACGCCACCACTTGTTCCGCTC
>DATNEJ010000211.1:0-35650 GCA_035606775.1 Acetobacteraceae bacterium
GGTGCGGTGTAGAAGATGTTGACCTTGTGCTTGTCGACGACCTGCCAGAACCGGCTGCTGTCGGGATAGTTCGGCACGCCTTCGAACATCAGCGTGGTGGCGCCGTTGGCCAGCGGCCCGTACAGGATGTAGGTGTGGCCGGTGACCCAGCCGACATCGGCAGTGCACCAGTAGATGTCGCCCGGGCGATAATCGAACACCAGCTCATGCGTATACGCGGACCAGACCATGTAGCCGCCCGTCGTGTGCAGCACGCCTTTGGGTTTGCCGGTGCTGCCCGACGTGTAGAGGATGAACAGCGGGTCTTCCGCGCTCATCTCCGCGGGCGGGCAATCCGGGGATGCGGCACTGAGCAGCGCGGCGTAATCGTGGTCACGACCTGCCTGCATCGCCACGTTGCCGCCGGTGACGCGCGCGACGATGACGTTCTTGATGCTGGGGCACGACTTCAACGCCGCGTCGGCGTTTGCCTTCAGCGGGACTGTCCGGCCGCCGCGACGGCCTTCATCGGCGGTGATCAGCAGGTTGGAATCGCAATCCTGGATGCGGTTCGCCAGGCTGTCCGGCGAGAAGCCGCCGAACACGACGGAATGAATTGCGCCGATCCGCGCACAGGCCAGCATCGCCACGGCTGCTTCCGGCACCATCGGCAGGTAGATGGTGACCCGGTCGCCTTTCTTGACGCCCAGGGTCTTCAGGGCATTCGCCAGGCGGCAGACCTGATCGTGCAGCTCACGATAGGTGATGTGCTTGCTGACGTTCGGATCGTCGCTTTCCCAGATGATGGCGGTCTGATCGCCACGGGCGGCGAGGTGGTGATCCAGGCAGCAGGCCGAGGCGTTCAGCGTGCCGTCTTCGAACCACTTGATCGACACGTCGCCGCTGAAGCTTGCATTCTTGATCTTTGTCGGCGGCTTCATCCACGCAATCCGCTTCGCCTGCTCGGCCCAGAACCCATTCGGATCGCGTTTGGCCCTCTCGGCCATGGCACGGTACTGCGGCTCGGTCACGTGCGCCTTGGCCGCGAATTCCGGCCGAACCGGAATGATCTGCCCTTCGGGCTGGTGGGTGTCTGGCATTGGCGTACTTCCCTTTGGTCTAACCTTGTCGTCCGGGCGCAGGCCTAAAGTCCGGCGTCCTTCGGCACATAAAGGGTGCCGTCCCTGACCTCGAACGCAACGGCCTCGAGATGGTCGCCGCGACACGGACCCCTGATGCAGAGTCCGTCCTCGACCGTGAACTCGGCGCCGTGGGTGGCGCAGATGATACGCTCGCCGTCCGCGGTCATGAACCGGTCTGGAGTCCAGTCCAGCGGTGTGCCGATATGCGGGCAGTCATTCACGTACACCCGCACGACGTCACCGCGGCGCACGACCATCAGGCCGGTGAAGCTGCCGGGTGCGCCGGGAAAGCCCTTGGCGCTGCCGTCGGCGATGTCCTCCACCCGGCAGAGCACGCGCAGCGCTTCGGAGTGGGGCGGGTCGGGGATCAGCGAGTCCATCCGCCCATCCGGCACAGCCGGTCCCAATGCGGTTTGGCGATCGGCATCACGGAAAGCCGCGACTGGCGCACCAGGAGGATGTCCGCCAGTGCGGGGTCTGCCTTGATCTCGGTCAGCGTGACGGGCGTTGGCATCGGTCCGACCGCCTTCATATCGACCGCTACCCATTCACCGGATTCAGCCGTCGGATCGGGATAGGCGGTGCGGGCCACCTCCACGATCCCGACGATCTCCTTCCCGGTGTTGGAGTGATAGAAGAACGCCAGGTCACCAAGCTTCATCGCCTTCAGATTGAGCTTGGCGGCGTGGTTGCGCACGCCGGTCCAGGGTTCGGTGCCGTTGGCCACCTGCTGATCCCAGGAAAACGCCTCGGGTTCCGATTTCACCAGCCAATGCTGCCTGCCGGGCATGGCTACACCCCCCGCAGCGACAAACCGCCGACTGCGCGAAGGCGGGTTCGGCGAGGCAAGACAGGGCACGCGCGCGACGTCATGGCCGCTCCTGCGATTGGTGACCGACAGTAATGCAACGGGCGGCGACTTGAAAACCGCCCGCGGCCATGATTTCGGCGGCCTTGCCGGTCTGTCGCGCCGAGCGGGAGATGAATGGCCGGGCGGGGTCGAAACCGCGCCGCGACGCGCCTATGTCTGGGTCTGGCTTACCGCTTGCCTTTGCCGCCGGGCGCGGCGTAGGTCGGGGCACAACACCAGGTTGGTCGAGTGGATACGAACATTGCCGTAGCCGCGCCCGGACCCGGGGGGCGATCCTTGCACCGCTTCGCCAATCCGGGGCGGTTCCTGCGGCTGTCCGGCACGGTGCTGCCTTACCTTTCCGTGGCGGCGTTCCTGGTAACCAGCTTCGGCCTGATCTGGGGCCTGTTCTTCTCGCCGGCCGACTGGCAGCAGGGCGATGCGGTGCGGATCATGTACATCCATGTCCCCTCCGCCTGGCTGGCATCGGCAGGCTATCTCGCGCTCGCCATCTGCTCCGTGCTGTCGCTGGTGTGGCGTCATCCCCTGGCGGATCTGGCGGCTGCGGAGATCGGTCCGGTCGGCGCGGCGTTCACCGCGCTTTGCCTGGCAAGCGGCAGCCTGTGGGGCAAGCCGATGTGGGGCGCGTGGTGGGTGTGGGATGCGCGCCTGACCTCCGTGCTGGTGCTGTTCTTCCTGTATCTGGGCCATATCGCACTGGTGCGTGCCTTCGACGATCCGACTCGCGGCTACCGGGCCGGGGCAATCCTGGGTGTCGTGGGCGTGGTGAACCTGCCGATCATCAAGTTCAGCGTCGATTGGTGGAACACGCTGCATCAGCCGGCTTCCATCAGCCTGCTCGGCGCGCCGACGATGTATATCGGCATGCTGTGGCCCCTGCTGGTCTGCGCGATCGGCTACACGCTGTGCTTCGCCGCGCTGGTGATCGCGCGCCTTCGGGCCGCGGTGATGGAGCGCCGGATCAGGGGCCTGCTGATGGCGCGGGCTGCCGCGTCGTGACCCATTTGCCGTTCATCATCGCGGCTTATGCGCTGGGGATCGCGATCCCTGCCGTGCTCGCCGTCGATGCCTGGCTGCGGGTTGGTTCGGCCCGCCGGCGCCTGGACGCTATCGATCCACGCCGCAAAGGGAGCGGCTCTTGACCCGCAAGCGCCGCCGCCTGTGGCTGCTGCTTGCCTGCGGCGTGGGACTCGGGTCGGCGACGGCGCTGACCCTGTCCGCCTTCAGCGACAGCCTAGTGTTCTTCGTGACGCCCTCCGATCTCGCGAGCAAGGGCGCCGGCGGACGAACCGTTCGCCTTGGCGGGCTGGTCGAGCAGGGTAGTGTTGAGAAATCCGCGGCGGGGCGCCCGTCGGTGCGGTTCCGGGTGACGGACGGGACCGATGCCGTCACCGTAACCTATGTGGGAATACTTCCCGACCTGTTCCGGGAAGGGCAGGGCGTGGTCACGCTGGGCAGTCTACAGCCCGACGGCACGTTCCGCGCGTCCGAGGTTCTGGCCAAGCACGACGAAACCTACATGCCCAAGAATGTGGAAGACGCGCTGAAGCGCTCGGGCCACTGGAATCCCAATGCCGGCCCGCCTCCGCCGGCCTCGACATGGAATACGCTGGTCCCTAAGCGAGAGGGTGGCTGAGACGCGCCATGACGGTGGTACGGCGCCGGATTCTTCGGATAGCGGGTATTGGGTCGTTGGCGGTGGGCGGCAGCGGGTTGTGGGTTCTGCTGGAACACCTGTGGAGCCCGGCGCATCCCGTCTTCACCCTGTCGGAGGTGACGCCGGGGACGACGGTGCCGCCCTTCGCATTGCCGGGCCTGGGGAAGGCTGCCGGCTTCACCAGCGACGATCTTTGCACCGGCACGCGGTCGGTGCTGGTGAATTTCTTCGCTTCCTGGTGCGCCCCGTGCGTCCAGGAGGCGCCGACACTGATGGCGCTGCGTCGTCAGGGCGTGCCGGTGTGGGGCATCGCCTATCGCGACAAGCCTGACGCGACCGAGGCATTCCTGCGCAATCACGGCGATCCCTATGCGCGGGTGGCACAGGATCAGGCGGGCACAGTCTCGATCCGCTTCGGGCTGGCCGGCGTGCCTGAGAGCTTCCTGATCGACCGGCACGGGATCATCCGCTGGCACTGGCAAGGCGGATTGAGTGCCGACACCGTGCGGGAGTTTCTGACACCGGCCCTTGCCGCTGCCGGGTAGGCCGTACCGCAACCGTCTCGGCTGCACCGGCCGCAACAGGGCGGGTCATCGTTTCAGAATACGATTGATCGATGTTGCTGCTCGCGGCGATCGCGCCCGAACTCAGGCCGGCCGGGTGGCCGGGCGCGCGCCCAGGTCGCGGAACTTCTCCGAAACGCCGCTGAGGCGGGCGTCCCATTCCTGGTTGATCGGCTGGTTCTCGATCAGCGCGTGAAAACGCACCATGATCATGATCAGGAACAGCGGCTTGATGAATGCCGCGCGCAACGTGCCGGCCAGCAGCGCGGCGATCAGCACCGTGACGATCCCGCCGGCCTCCCGCACCGATGACGGCAGCATCACCGTGATCACGCCCGCGGGCGCCAGCAGGACGAGCCACAACACCACCGTGAGCACACGTTCCAGGATGACGATCCAGATCGATGTCTTGATGATCGGGCGGGCATTCTGCGCGTAGTAGATGATGCCCTCCCGCGCACCGCGCCAGGGATCGCCGTCGTCGCGGGCCAGATTGTAGGACAGGATGACCTTGTCCAGATAACGCGTAGCGGCGCGCAGAACCATCGTGACGAGGTTCGACAGCGCCTCCAGCCCCGGGATCGGAAGCGCCTCGGCGATCCAGTCCAATGTGCGATGGAACGCGGCCAGGATGCCACGCACCAGCATGTTGAGGCCGAACAGGGCGTTCACCTCGCCGAAGCGCTGGGTGACGATGCGCTTGCCGTAGGCCAGCATCGATTCGCTGCCGTTGCCGACCTGACCGCGGGTGATTAACTCGGTCAGCACCGCGACATGGCCGCAGGCCAGCAAATGCAGGATGTAGCGAAGGATGGTGCCCCAGAACCAGCCGATGCCGACGACGCAAAGAATAAACCAGACCACCCCGAACGCGCCGGCGACATGGGTGCCGAGCCAGGCGGCACCGCCAAAGGTCACCACGATCCAGACGATGCAGCCCACAGCATAGGCGAGCAGGATGCCGAAACGTGCAACGGCATAAGGCAGGCTTTGCATGAGCAGGGAAATCGCGGTGCCAAGGCCGTGGTCCCTGACCTTGAGCGGGTAGGCATGACGGGCGTTCGGCGCGGTTTGCGCCGATGACGACCAGACGCCCGCCTGCGGGACAAACCCCGCATCTTCGCTTCCAGACATTCCAACCCCCCAGTTTTTACGGCTTGGTTCGCTCCGTTCGGTGCCGGATCATCCCTGCATCGTTATAGATTCGCAAATCAACATGCGTTGCGCTGGGGGATTTATCTGCTTACCTGAAGCGTCATGGACAAACTGCCCGAACCCGACCCCGCACCGCCACCTGCCCCAGCTTCGGCCAAGCCGGAGCCGCCGCGGACGCCACCCAAGGAAATCGGTGGAGCGAAAGGCCCCGAGCCGACCCGCTATGGGGACTGGGAACACAACGGCCGCTGCACCGACTTCTGAGCAGAGCGTGATCGCTTGAGGCGGACTCGTCAGAAAGCATGAATCACCCTCAAAACAAACGACTATTGGGCACCGGCAACGCCTCGGCGGCGCAGCGCGGCGGTGAGGGTGTTTTCCAGCAGGCAGGCGATGGTCATCGGGCCGACCCCGCCCGGGACCGGGGTGATTGCGCCGGCGACCCGGGCGCATTCCTGGAAGGCGACGTCGCCGACGAGGCGCCCGTCGGCCAACCGGTTGATGCCGATATCGATCACCGTGGCGCCCGGGCGGAGCCAGTCTCCCCGGACCATCTCCGGGCGGCCGACGGCGGCGATGAGGATGTCGGCCCGCCGGCACTCATCCGGCAGGTTCGGGGTCCGGGAATGCGCGATGGTCACGGTGGCATCCGCCGCCAGCAGCAGGCCGGCCATCGGCCGCCCGACGATGGCGGACCGGCCCAGGATTAGAGCCCGGGCGCCGGACGGGGTAACCCCCGCTGCCTCCAGCAGTTTCATGACGCCGAGCGGCGTGCAAGGTACCAGCGTGGGTTCGCCGGAGGCGAGGCGGCCTACGTTCAGGGGATGGAAGCCGTCGACGTCCTTCTCTGGATCGATCGAGTCGATCACGGCCTGGGTGTGGATGTGGGCGGGCAGAGGAAGCTGCACCAGAATCCCATCCATCGACGCATCGGCGTTCAGACCCCCTACGGCCGCCAGCAGTGTTTCCTCGGTGGTGTTGGCGGGCAGGCGGATGGTGGCTGTGCGGATGCCGGCCTGCCGCGCTGCGCGGTCCTTGGAGCGCACATAAAGCGCGCTGGCGGGGTTGTCGCCCACCAGGATCACCGTCAGCTCGGGTTGAAAGTCCAATCCGGCCACCTTGCCGGCAAGTGCGGCGCGGGTCGCGGCGGCGAGCGCCTTGCCGTCTATGATCGTCGCGGTCACAGCAGGGCCAGACGCGCAGTGATGGCGGTCGGATCGCCGGTGACGAGCAGACGCTTCTGCCGGCTTGCCGACCCAGCCACGAGCCGCACGGCGGATGACTGCACACCCAGCGCCTGCGCCAGTGTCGCGCACGCGGCCCGGTTCGCTCGTCCCCCTTCGGCTGCTTCGGCCACGCCGATGCGCAGGCGCGGCCCATCTGCGGAGTCCACGACGCCGAGCAGGCCGGGGCGGCGGGATCGCGGCTGCACCTTGGCCATGACGGTCACACCCGCCGGCGTTTCATGCCAGAAGCCAGGCAAGGCGGTTCATCAGAGCAGCGGGCGGAGCGAGCCGTAGATGACCGATTCGTAGACGCTGCTCAGCACCATCCGGGCGGCCTGCAACAACAGGATCAGGATCAGCGGGCTTATATCGATATTGCCGAAGCTGGGCAGAATGTTGCGAATCGGCCGCAGCGCGGGTTCGGTGATCCGGTAAAGGAAGTCTCCGATGGTCCAGACGATGCGGTTGCGGGTGTCAAGCACGCCGAACGCGGCAAGCATGCTGAACACGGCGGCGATAATGACCGCCCACGTGTACAGGAACAGCAGTTCGTCCGCGAGCCAGAACAGAGTCCTGATCATACGGCGGTATCTCCAGCAAGAGGCCGGAAACTAGCCATGCGAAGATCGGTCCGCAACCTGCACGAAGGCGACGGGCGCAACCCGCTTGACTTCACCAGGGGTGCTGAGCATTGTCCGCGCCCTGCGGCAGGCCGGCCTGGCCTGTTCGCGGCGCGGGACGGGGCTGTAGCTCAGTTGGGAGAGCGCCTCGTTCGCAATGAGGAGGTCAGGGGTTCGATTCCCCTCAGCTCCACCACCGTTTCCGCGCCCCCAATCCACAATCACTTCATGGTCGCGCTGCCGGTGAATTGCTGGAGAGCCTGACCCAGACCGCGTGCGAACGTGGTGACGGCAGACGAGCAGCCGGCGGTTCCGGGCTGGGTGGCGTTGTCCGTGGCGGCGGCGGTCGTAATCGCGGAGGCTGCCGGCGGACAGGGCTGCATGGTGCCTGTCAACTGTCCGGCCGCGCCCGGTGCCGCCTGCGACAAGGCGAGCTGTGCCAGAGGTGCGGCGACGCAGCCGCTCAGCATGAGCGGGGTGCAGGCGAGTAGGCAAAATTCAAGGCGGGATCTGGATGGCTGGCGATTCGACATGGCGATCTCTTTCGCGATCGGCGCCGAACCGAATTTTTCCGCCCCGCGCCAGGGTTGAACGAATATCCCCGGCTGCGCCGGGCTCCCGTAACCCTGGCGGCAAAATCACAACGATCGGTTAACGTCCGCGCTTTGGAGCCTGTTCGGCGCGGATAGACGCACCGACCAGGCTCCAACTCTTTGTCTGATCGCGTGATTCACGTCTCCGGCGATTCCGCCTGCGACGATCACGCTCTATTCGACGCGCAATGCCGCGCGGCCGTCGGCAAAGCCGACCGGGTCCTCCATGGCGGCAAGCCGTCCTGCGGCGAGCAGGGCAAAGCGATGCATCAGCATCCGCCGTCGCGCGCCGGGCAGCCGGTGCGGCGGGGCCTCGCGCAGCAATTCCGCCTCTAGCCCCGCAGCCACGATCAGCCCCGTGTCGCCCGGCAGTAGGTCCTGGGGGAAATCCGTATCGACCGCGAAGAACAGCGCATCGGAAAAATCACGGTACTCCCGCCATTTCATATCGACCAGGAAATCACGCGGCCCAGATTTGATCTCGATGCAGGCAAAGCTGCCGTCAGGCTGCAAGGCCAGAATGTCGGCACGCCGTCCATTCGGCAGCGAAACCTCGTGCAGCGGCGCCCAGCCGAACCGGAGACAAAGGCGAGCAGTCGCCCGCCTTATGGCAGCGGCGCGCTCGGGAAAGCTGGTCGCCTCCATCCGGTCACCCTGTCAGGCGAGCAGGGCGTCGATCGCCGTGGCAAGGCGCACGTCGTTCTCGGTCACGCCGCCGGCATCGTGGGTCGAAAGCTCGATCCGCACCGTGTTCCAGACGTTGGACCAGTCCGGGTGATGGTCGTGCTTTTCGGCCAGTAGCGCGACCCGGCTCATGAAGGCCCAGGCCTGACTGAAATCGCGGAACTTGAATTCGCGGCGAATGGCCTCGCGGCCTGCCGGTTGCGACCAGTCCGGAAGTGTCTTGGCGAGCGCGGCGCGCTCCTGCTCCGTCAGACGTGTCGGCATGGTTGGCTCCCTTTCAGGAAAGACTGCCTTGACCGGACAACGTGTCCATTGCACCGAATACTCCCATGAGCGACCTGCGCAATCCCAACCCGGCCTTCGGCCCACCGCCGACGCTTGACGACATCACGGAGATGGCGGAACGCGCCTTGGCAACGATCCCGCTGCGACTGGCGCGCCATGTGCAGGGCGTCGGAATCTCCGTCGTGGAGATGCCGGACGAAGAGACGCTGGACGAACTGGAGATCGAGTCTGCCTGGGAACTGACCGGGCTCTATCACGGCACGCCGCTGACGGAGCGAAGCGTGTCCGACCCTGTGCGGCAGCCGGATCTGATCTTCCTCTACCGCCAGCCGATCCTGCTCGAATGGATCGAGACCGGCGAGGATCTGTTCCATCTGGTCCGCAGTGTCGTGGTGCATGAAGTCGCACATCATTTCGGCTTCAGCGATGCCGATATCGAGGCGATCGAAAACGAAATGTGCTGAGGCGGCCTGCCTCTATGCACCCCCGTCCAGCGCCCGCCGAACCGCCGCGCGCAGCGCCGGCAGCGCCTCTGCCTCGAACCAGGGGTTCTTTCGCTCCCACGCCGTCGTGCGCCAGGACGGATGCGGCAGCGCCATCCGGTCCGGCAGCAGGGAGCGGAAGGCGCGGACCCGCTCCGTCATCAGGCCGGGACCCAGCGCGTCGATCTGGGCGTAGCTGCCGACCAGCAGGGTCAGGCGAATGCCGGGCATTCGTTCGACCAGCGGCGCCAGCCAGAGCGGCGCGCATTCCCGCCGCGGCGGTGCGTCACCGCCGTTCGGCAGGCGGCCCGGGTAGCACAGGCCCATCGGCACGATGGCGATCCGGCTGGAGTCGTAGAACGTCTCATGATCCATCATCAGCCAGCGGCGCAGGCGGTCCCCCGACGGATCGTTCCAGGGAATCCCTGTTTCATGCACCTTGGTGCCGGGTGCCTGGCCGATGATCAGCAGGCGCGCGGTGGTGGAAACCCGGAACACCGGACGCGGCCCGAGCGGCAGGTGCGCCGCGCAGGTCCGGCAGGCGCGTGCCCGATCGGCGACCTGATCGAGGGTAAGGTCAGACGATAATGCCGCGCTCACGCAGGGCGTCCACGATCTGCGCCGCCAGCACCTCGGGCGGCGCGTCGAGGGTACGAAGGTGGATTTCCGGGTCAAGCGGCTCTTCGTAAGGCGCATCGACGCCGGTGAAGTTGCGAATCTGCCCGGCATCCGCCTTCTGATACAGGCCCTTCGGATCGCGCCGGCGGCACTCGTCGACCGGCGTGTCGACAAAGATCTCCAGGAATTCGCCCTCGGCCACGCGTTCCCGCGCGAGCATGCGTTCGGCGCGGTACGGCGAGATGAAGGAGACAAGGACGATCAGCCCGGCCTCTACGAACAGCCGCGATACCTCGGCGATGCGGCGGATGTTCTCCACGCGATCGGCTTCGCTGAAGCCGAGGTCCCGGTTGAGGCCGTGGCGCACATTGTCGCCGTCGAGCGTCATGGTGTGCCGGCCAGCGGCGAGCAGCCGCTTTTCCACCAGGTTGGCGATGGTCGATTTTCCCGCGCCGGAAAGGCCGGTGAACCACAGCACTGCCGGCTTCTGGCCGTTGAGCCCGGCCCGTGCCCGTTTGTCCACATCCAACTGATGCCAATGCACATTCGTGCGGCCGGCGCGGATCTCCGTGATCATACCGGCGCCGACCGTCGCGCGGGATAGCCGGTCGATCAGGATGAAGCCGCCAAGCGCCCGGCTGGTCTCATAAGGCTCGCAGCAGACGGGGTGCGACAACGAGATCGCGACTCGCCCGATCTCGTTCAAATGCAGCTCGCGCACGCCGACCTCATTCAACGTGTCGACGTCGAGGCGGTTGGTGATGTCCGTGATCGTCCCGGTCACGGTTCGGCTGCCGAGCATGAGCTGGTAGGATCGGCCGCGGAACAACGGCGTTTCGTCCATCCACACGACCCAGGCGTTGATCTGGTCGGCCAGCGCGGGCGATGGGTCTTCCGCCAGGACATCGCCGCGCGAGACATCGATCTCCCGATCCAGGACCAGGGTCACGGGCTGGCCTTGTTCGGCAGCGTCCAGGTCGCCGTCCATCGTGACGATGCGCTCGATTTTGGCTTCCACCCGCGAGGCCGCGTTGGTGATCCTGCTGCCGGGGCGGAGCGTGCCGGACGAGACAGTGCCGGCATAGCCGCGGAAGGTGTGATCCGGCCGGTTCACGTACTGGACCGGCATGCGGAAGGGCTGACGGGAAGCGGGGCGGGACGGCTCCGCGCTTTCCAGGGCGGACAGCAATGTCGGGCCGGAGAACCAGGGCATGCGCTCACTGGCGCTGGTGACGTTGTCGCCGTCGCGGGCGCAGACCGGAATCGCGGTCACCGACAGCGGGCCAAGCCTGTCCAGCAGCGCGTGAAAGCCACTGACGATCGCATCGAACACGGACTGATCGAAGTCCACCAGGTCCATCTTGTTGACGGCAAGGACGACATCGCGGACGCCGAGTAGCGATGCGATTACGGAATGACGGCGGGTCTGGGCGAGCAGGCCCTTGCGCGCGTCGACCAGCAGGATCGCGAGATCGGCCGTCGAGGCGCCGGTGACCATGTTGCGGGTGTATTGCTGATGTCCTGGCGCGTCCGCCAGGATGAAGCGCCGGCGAGGCGTCTCGAAATACCGATAGGCCACGTCGATCGTCACGCCCTGTTCGCGTTCGGCCTCCAGCCCATCCACCAGCAGCGCATAGTCCACGCCGTCGCGCACCGTGCCGAAGCGGCGCGAGTCGCGTTCCAGCGCGGCCATGACGTCATCGGGGATAGTGCCGCATTCGAACAGCAGGCGGCCGATCAGGGTGGATTTTCCGTCGTCGACGCTGCCACAGGCGAGCACGCGCAAGAGAGAATTGGGCATCAGAAATATCCCTCGCGCTTCTTCTTTTCCATCGATGCGCCCTGGTCCTGGTCGATCAACCGCCCGGCGCGTTCCGACACGCGGGTGGTGCGCATTTCATGCACGATATCCTCGACGCTTGCGGCGTCCGATTCGACGGCGGCGGAGAGCGGATAGCAGCCAAGGGAGCGGAAGCGGACCATGCGGCCGACCGGTTTTTCCCCCGGCTGGAAGCGCATGCGGTCATCATCCACGACGATGATCAGGCCGTCGCGAATCACCGTCGGGCGTTCGGCGGCGAAATACAGCGGCACCACGTCGATGTTTTCCGCGAGGATGTAGGTCCAGACGTCGAGTTCCGTCCAGTTCGACAGCGGAAACACCCGGAGCGTTTCACCGGGCGCCAACGTGCCATTATAAAGATGCCAGAGTTCGGGCCGCTGGCGTTTCGGTTCCCAGGTATGGCCGGGGCCGCGTACCGAAAAGATCCGCTCCTTTGCCCGGGAGCGTTCCTCATCGCGCCGCGCGCCGCCGATGGCGAAATCGTAGTCGCCTGCGGTGAGCGCCTGCTTCAATGCGTCGGTCTTCATGACCTGCGTATAGACGCTACCATGGTCGAAGGGATTGATCCCCTGCGCCAGCCCGTCCGGATTGGTGTGGCGGCGTAGCTCGAGACCGAAGCGCCTGACGGTCGCGTCGCGAAACGCGATCATGTCGCGGAATTTCCAGGTGGTATCGATGTGCAACAAAGGAAATGGCGGCGGTGCCGGAAAGAACGCCTTGCGCGCCAGATGCAGCAGAACCGACGAATCCTTGCCGATCGAATAGAGCATGACCGGGCGCGCGGCCTGGGCCGCAACCTCCCGCAGGATGTGAATGCTCTCTGCCTCTAGGGCCTGAAGATGGGCGGGCGCCGTGGTCATGGCGGATTTTCCTGCGAGTCGTTCATCACCCTTACCTAATTATGTTGCTGAAACATGACAGATCCGGCGATCGCTTCCGTTGGTGCCCAGTTCCGGAAGCGTTTCACTGCCGGCCCGAGTGGGACTTGCGGCGGCGGCGGCCTCCTTCTCAGCCCGTTGCATGCGGCGATCGTGGGACACAAGTGCGGATTCGGTTCTGGCTACATAACCCAAGCACTCAATGATTGGGTGGTTTTTCTCCTCATCAAGGCGGGAGCGGCAGCGCCAAATTCGGCCTGCGCCGTCCGGCGGTCGCCGTAACAATCACAAAGGGTCGCGTCAACCGTGACGCGCGTGATACGTCTCCCGCGGTCAGCGCGAGTGGATGCCGCACTCAGTCTTGTCGCGTCCGGCCCAGCGGCCCGCGCGCGGGGCCTCACCGGGGCGAACCGCGCGGGTGCACGGCGCGCAGCCTATGGAACGGTAGCCGGCGGCGGTCAGGGGATGCGGCGGGAGGTCATGCGTGAGGAAGTAGTCGGCGACGTCCTGCTCGGTCCAATCGGCGAGCGGATTGACCTTGATCCGCCCATCCGGCCCGGTCTCGATGGCCGGAAGCGCGGTGCGCGCGCCACCATGGAGGCGCTTGCGTCCGGTTATCCAGGCCTTGAAACCCTCCAACGCCGCGTCGAGCGGTTCCACCTTGCGGTGCCAGCAGCAAAGGTCCGGATCGCTCTGCCACAAAGTTCCGGCGGGGTCGCTTCGCGCCAGCCGCCCCGGATCCGGCCGTGCGACCCGAAGATCGGCCAGGCCGAGGCGGCGCGCCAATCTGTCGCGATAGCGCAGCGTTTCCGGGAACAGTTTGCCGGTGTCGATGAAGATCACCGGCGTGGCGCGATCGATCGCGGCGACCATGTGGAGCAGCACCGCGCTTTCTGCCCCGAAGGATGAAACGAGTGCGATGGTCCCGGGAAATCGCTCGAGCAGGGCGGAACGGAGCAGCGCCTCCCTGCGGAGGGTGGTGTCGCCGTGGGGTGGCGCTAGGCCATGAGCGTCGGGGGACAGGAAGGTGCTTGCTGTCGGCGCTAGGTAGGGGGAACGAGCCGCCTGAGCGGCTGGGCACGGCGTCTGCACGATCTCAACTGCCTTCGGCGAAATGCGGCGGGTGAGAGATAAGAGTAGTATTTTCTCTTGATACGCAATATACGCCGAAAAATAGTTAATATATACCATAAAGTCCGGTATATGAGAATGTACATTCTCTCAATCGCCTGCATGGCATGAAACGTCACCCCAGGCCGCGATCCTGCTACGTCGGTGCCCTGGCGTGCTCGGGGTCGGAAACGATGTTCGCTATGAAAGGGCGGGGAGGGACGGCCGATGGGGCCGGCCGGACGCGATCGCGTCAGATGCGGCGCACCACGTAGCTGGATTCCAGCGCTTCCACGATCGAAGCGGCATGGGCCGGGTCGCGCGCCTCGACCATGACCTCGAGTTCGGCTGCCTGCACGGACGCGGCGGCAAACAGCCGCTGATGCGAGACCTCGATGATGTTGCCGCCGCAGCCGCCGATCTTGCCGGCGATATCGGCCAGAACGCCCGGCCGGTCGGGGATTTGCAGATGCAGGCGCAGCAGGCGGCCATCCCGCAGCAGGTCCCGCAGCAGCACGTTGGAGAGGATCCGGGCGTCGATATTGCCGCCGGTGATGGCGACACCAACCTTCTTGCCGCGAAACCGCTCGGGATAGGCGAGCAGGGCGGCGACGCCGGCGGCACCGGCGCCTTCGGCCACGGTCTTGGCGCCTTCGACCAGCAGGCCGATCGCCTCCTCGATCGCGCGCTCCGGCGTCACCAGGACCTCGGCGACGCGGCGGCGCACCACCTCGAACGCCAGATCGCCGGTGTCGCGGACCGCGATGCCTTCGGCGATGGTCGGTCCCCCCACGGAGATGTTGCGGCCGGCGAGGCGCTGCGCCATCGCGGCATAGGCTTCCGCTTCCACGCCGTAGATGGCGATGCCCGGCTTGAGCGCGGTGGCCGCGGTGAGGCAGCCCGCCAGCAGGCCGCCGCCGCCGACGGGGATGACCAGCGCATCCAGATCCGGAGCATCCTCCAGCAGTTCGAGCGCCAGCGTGCCCTGCCCGGCCATGACGGCGGGATCATCATACGGATGGACGAAAACCAGACCCTGGGCTGCCGCCAGATCGTTGGCGTGTGCGGCTGCCTCCGCCAGGGTTTCCCCGTGCAGCACCACATTGGCACCCCAGGCGGCGGTGCGGGTCACCTTGGTCGAGGGGGTGAATTTCGGCATCACGATGGTCGCGGCAATGCCAAGCAACGACGCATGACGTGCCACCGCCTGCGCGTGGTTGCCGGCCGACATGGCGATGACGCCGCGGGTCCTTTCGTCAGGCGTCAGCAGCGCAAGCCGGTTGGCCGCGCCGCGTTCCTTGAAGGCGCCGGTGACCTGCAGATTGTCGAGCTTGAGCGCGACATCGGCCCCGGTTGCGCGCGAGATCGCGAGGCTATGCACGACGGGTGTCCGCAGCACTTTGCCCGCGATTCTGGCCGACGCCGCCTGGACATCAGCGAGCGTGATCATCGCGCCCTGTTAACACAGTTGTCTGCGCCAAGCCTGGGGCTGCCGACGGGACATGGCATGCAGAATTGCCTCAGCCGAAACGAATGTCGAGGATTTCATACGACCGGTCTCCGCCGGGGGCCGGTACGGACACGCTATCGCCTACCTTCTTGCCGATCAGCGCCTTCGCCAGCGGCGAGGAAATCGACAGGCGCGCCAGCTTGATGTCGGCCTCGTGCACGCCGACGATTTGGTAGGTCGCCTCCTTTTCGGTTTCCTCATCCACCAGCCGCACATGCGCGCCGAACTTGACGTGCGCGCCCGACAGGCTGGACGGATCGATCACTTCGGCAGCCGAGATGATTTCCTCCAGCTCCGCGATACGGCCCTCGATGAAGGACTGGCGCTCACGCGCGGCGTGGTATTCGGCATTTTCCGACAGGTCGCCGTGCGATCTGGCTTCGGCGATGGCGCGGATGATAGCCGGACGTTCCACCGCCTTGAGCTGGCGGATCTCGTCTTCGAGACGCTGGAGGCCAGGTGCAGTCATCGGAAACTTCTGCACGTCGAGGTCCTTCGATCGTGAGGGGAAACAACGGCTTTCTGCGGTCCAGTCATACGGACAGACCGCGGCCAGGGCTGACCCGGCCGCGGCTGTCCGTTCAGAACGAACCGCGAAAGTAGGACTGGAGCGGTGCGACTTCAAGCGTCCCCGCTTTCAAGGCGGCGATGGCATGCACCGCGGCCCTTGCGCCGGCCATCGTGGTGTAGTGGGGGACGCCGTGGGTCAGTGCGCTGCGCCGGATGGCGAAGCTGTCGGCGACGGATTGCGGCGTCGATGCGGTATTGATGACAAGCTGGACCTCGCCGGAGCGAATGGCGTCCACGCAATGCGGCCGGCCTTCCAGCACCTTGTTGACCGTGGTGACCGGCAGCCCGGCCTCGCG
The DNA here is from genome assembly GCA_035606775.1 of Acetobacteraceae bacterium. Classification (GTDB taxonomy): domain Bacteria; phylum Pseudomonadota; class Alphaproteobacteria; order Acetobacterales; family Acetobacteraceae; genus Rhodopila. Next base: position 16,083 of record DATNEJ010000211.1, read on the forward strand.
GATGCGGGCAGCGGTGCCGCGCGTGGCCAGGATGCCGAAACCCATCTCGGTCAACCGGCGAGCCAGGGCCGGCAGGCCCTTCTTGTCGGCATCCTTGATTGAAAGGAAGACGGTGCCGGCTTCGGGCAGGATCACGCCGGCACCGAGTTGCGACTTGGCGAAGGCGCGCTCGAAGCTGGAGTCGAGGCCCATGACTTCGCCGGTCGATTTCATCTCCGGACCCAGGATCGTGTCCACATCGGGGAACCGGGCGAAGGGAAAGACCGCTTCCTTGACCGCGACATGCGGAGCGATCGCCTGGTCATCCAGCTTGAAGTCGGTCGCCAGCCTGGCGCCGGCCATCACCCGGGCGCCGATCTTGGCGACCGCCACGCCGGTGGCCTTGGCAACGAAGGGGACGGTGCGGGAAGCGCGGGGGTTCACCTCCAGCACGTAGATCGTGTCGTCCTTGATGGCGTATTGCACGTTCATCAGGCCGACGACGCCAAGCGCTTTCGCCATCGCCTCGGTTTCCGCCTTCAGTTCGGTGACCATGGCCGGGGCCAGCGTGTAGGGCGGCAGGGCGCAGGCGGAATCGCCGGAGTGGATGCCGGCTTCCTCGATATGTTCCATCACCCCGGCGACGTAGACGGTTTCGCCGTCGGCGATGCAATCGACATCCACCTCGATCGCGTCGTTCAGGTAACGGTCGATCAGCACGGGGTTATCGCCCGAGACGCGGACCGCTTCCCGCATGTAGCGATGCAGGCCGTGGCGGTCATAGACGATCTCCATCGCTCTTCCGCCAAGCACGTAGCTGGGCCGGATGACTACCGGATAGCCGATGCGATCGGCGATCGCCTCGGCTTCGGCGGGGGAGCGTGCAGTGCCGTTATCCGGCTGGCGCAGCCCGAGGCGCTGGAGAAGCTGCTGGAACCGCTCACGATCCTCAGCGACGTCGATGGCGTCGGCGGAGGTGCCGAGGATCGGGATGCCTGCCTTCGACAGGGCCTGCGAGAGTTTCAGCGGCGTCTGTCCGCCGTATTGCACGATGCAGCCCAGCAGGGTTCCGGCCGTTTGCTCCCGACGGACCAGGGCGATGACGTCCTCGGCGGTCAGGGGCTCAAAATATAGCCGGTCGGAGGTGTCGTAGTCGGTGCTGACGGTTTCCGGATTGCAGTTGACCATGATGGTCTCGAACCCGGCGTCCTTCAGCGCGTAGGCGGCGTGGACGCAGCAATAGTCGAACTCGATGCCCTGGCCGATCCGGTTCGGGCCGCCGCCCAGGATCACGACCTTGGTCCGGTCCGTTGGATCGGCCTCGCAGACCGGGGTGCCGTAACCGCCTTCGTAGGTCGAGTACATATAAGGTGTGGCGGAGGCGAATTCGGCCGCGCACGTGTCGATACGCTTGTAGACCGGCGCCACCCCGAGGGCAGCGCGCTGGCGCGTAACGTCGGCTTCGTTGCGGTTGACCAGTTGGCTCAGGCGCCGGTCGGAGAAGCCCAGAGCCTTCAGCCGGCGGAACGCGCCGGCATCGCGCGGCAGGCCGGACGCGGCGACGCGGCGTTCGGCATCGACGATGCGTTCCAGTTCCCGCAGGAACCAGGGGTCGAATTTGCAGGCGTCGTGAATGTCTTGCACCGACAGGCCGGCGCGCAGCGCCTGCGCGGCGATCAGCAGCCTGTCGGGCCGAGCGGTGGAGAGCGCGGCGCGAAAGGCGTCAGCGCCGCCGTCTCCGGGCGACTCGACCTCGTCCAGGCCGGACAGGCCAGTTTCCATGCTGCGGAGGCCCTTCTGGAGCGCTTCGGCAAAGCCGCGTCCGATCGCCATGGCCTCGCCCACGGATTTCATCGACGTGGTGAGCAGGGCCGGGGTGCCCGGGAACTTCTCGAAGGTGAAGCGCGGGATCTTGACCACCACGTAGTCGATGGTCGGCTCGAAGCTGGCCGGCGTGACGCGGGTGATGTCATTCTGCAATTCATCCAGCGTGTAGCCGACGGCAAGCCGGGCGGCGACCTTGGCGATCGGAAAGCCGGTGGCCTTGGAGGCCAGCGCGGAGGAGCGCGAGACGCGGGGATTCATCTCGATGATGACCATGCGCCCGTCGGCTGGGTTGACCGCGAACTGCACATTGGAGCCGCCGGTATCGACGCCGATGGCGCGCAGGCACGCGATCGACGCGTCCCGCATGCGCTGATATTCTTTGTCCGTCAGGGTGAGCGCCGGTGCGACGGTGACGGAATCGCCGGTATGCACGCCCATCGGATCGACGTTCTCGATCGAGCAGACGATGATGCAGTTGTCCGCGCAGTCGCGGACCACTTCCATCTCGTATTCCTTCCAGCCGAGGACGGACTCCTCGATCAGCACCTCGGTCGTGGGGGAGGCTTCCAGGCCGCTGGTGACGATCTGCTCGAACTCTTCCTTGTTGTAGGCGATGCCGCCGCCGGTGCCGCCCAGGGTAAAGCTGGGGCGGATGACGGCCGGCAGCCCGGTCAGGGTGAGGGCGGCACGAGCTTCCTCCGGCGTGTGGGCGATGGCGCTTTTCGGCGATTCGATGCCGATGGCGGCCATGGCATCGCGGAACTTCAGCCGGTCCTCGGCGCGCTCGATCACCTCGGCCCGCGCGCCGATGAGTTCGACATCGTGGCGCTCCAGGGCACCGTTGGCGGCAAGCCGCATGGCGGTGTTGAGCGCGGTCTGTCCGCCCATGGTGGGCAGCAGCGCGTCGGGCTTTTCCCGGGCGATGATCTTCTCGACCACCTCCGGGGTGATCGGCTCGATATAGGTGGCGTCCGCGAGGCCCGGATCGGTCATGATCGTGGCTGGATTCGAATTGACCAGGATGACGCGGTAGCCCTCGGCGCGCAGCGTCTTGCAGGCCTGTGCGCCGGAATAGTCGAATTCGCAGGCTTGGCCGATGACGATCGGGCCGGCGCCGATGATCAGGATCGACTTGATGTCGGTGCGTTTGGGCATCGTGCGGGTGCTCGCGTAACGGGACGCCCTCGCGGGCGAAGCGGTGATTCAGGGATGGGTGACAAGGCTTGGAGAGAGACCGGCGTCGTATCAGGCGCGGCTGGGCAGCATCGAAACAAACCGCTTGAATAAATAATGACTGTCTGAGGGCCCGGGGCTGGCCTCCGGGTGGTATTGCACGCTGAACACCGGCCGGTCGGTGCAGGCCAGACCCTCATTCGATCCGTCGAACAGGGAGACATGGGTCACCTTGACGGTCGGCGGCAGGGTCGCGGCATCCACCGCGAAGCCATGGTTCTGGCTGGTGATCTCCACCTTGCCGGTGGTCAGGTCCTTGACCGGCTGGTTGGCGCCGCGATGGCCGCGGTCCAGCTTATAGGTCGTGGCACCCAGCGCCAGGGCCAGCAACTGGTGTCCCAGACAGATGCCGAAGACCGGCAGGCCGGCGTCCAGCACGCCCCGGATCGCCGGAACCGCGTAGCTGGCCGTGGCCGCCGGATCGCCCGGACCGTTGGACAGTAACACGCCGTCCGGGCGGTGGCGCAGAATGTCCTCCGCGCTGGCAGTGGCCGGCACGACGGTGACCCGGCAGCCCGCGGAAGCCAGGCAGCGCAGGATGTTCTGCTTGGCGCCGTAATCGACCGCCACGACGTGATGCGCCGGTGCCGTCTGCCGGCCGGTGCCATGCTCCCAGGTCCAGCGGGTCGTGTCCCATTCATAGGTCTGGCGGCAGGTGACCTCCTTCGCCAGATCCATGCCTTCCAGGCCGGGCCAGTCCCGCGCCTGAGCCTGAAGGGCCGCAAGGTCGAATTTCCCATCCGCCGGAAACGCCAGCACCCCGGACGGTGCGCCCGCTTCACGGATGCGGATGGTCAGGGCGCGGGTATCGACACCGGCGATGCCGCTGACGCCCTGCGCCCGAAGCCAGGCGTCCAGATGCTGGGCGGCACGCCAGTTGGAGGGTTCCGTGATGTCCTGGCGGATTACCAGGCCACGGGCGGCGATGGTGACTGCCTCCAGGTCCTCCCTGTTGGTGCCGACATTGCCGATATGCGGGAAGGTGAAGGTGATGATCTGCCCGGCGAAGGAGGGATCCGTCAGCGTCTCCTGATAGCCGGTCATGCCAGTGCTGAAGCAGACTTCCCCGACTGCGGGCAGTGTCGCCGAATGCGCGCCGAAGCCGCGGCCCCAGAACACGGTGCCATCGGCCAGAACGAGAGCGGCGGTCGCCTCGGCTGGAACATCGGCCTGCAGTTCGGCATCCCCAGCCTCGGTGCCGGCTTGCAGATCGGCCAGCCGGAGGCCGGTTGCAGCAATGACGGCCGCCCAATGACGAGACGGGATCGCGCCCGCCTGGCGCCATTTGCGGACCGCTTCCGTGGTGACCCCTGTCAGCTTCGCCGCGGCATCCGCGCCGCCCAGAAGGTCAATGACTGCGTCTGTTGTTGGCATGGCCGGGCGTATATGGGAAATCATTTCCGGGGACAATAGGAACCTTGGACGGCCGGAAATAAATTCCGGCGGTAGCCGGATGATCGTTTCTGTAAGAAAAGACCGGTCACGGGGTTGTCAACGCAGCAATACCGACGCAAGTTACTTGACATGGACCGGGGGGCAATCACCGGCGGCACACTAGAATGCCGCAATTCCACTGGTTTAGTGGAGTTCCATAAGAAAGCGCCAGTCATTTCGAGGGCGCTTTCCGTCTTCTATTGTACGTCGTGTCAATACCAGGACCCGACTGCCGGCCGCTTTGCGCCGCCGGACGATGCCGGTCGCGGTCATCCAGCCACAGGAGATATCATGCGACGCTATTTGCAGATGGCGTGGATCGCCGTCGCCGCCGCACTTGCCTGGCATCCTGCCGTCGCCCAGCCGCGCGGCGCCACCACCTCACCTGTTGCCGGAAAGGCAGTTCCCGTAAAAGCATCCTCTGGAAAATCCACGAATTGGGTGGAGGAGAAAGGCACGGCCTCCTATTACGGACCCGCCCACCAGGGGCGGCGGACCGCGAGCGGAACGCGCTTCAACGAATGGGCTCTGACGGCCGCGCATCCCTGGCTGCCGTTCGGCACGCTGGTCCGGGTTACCCTTGTCGGCTCTGGCCGCTCGGTCGTCGTCATGATCACGGACCGCCTCTACTCCCACCGCCGGATCGTCGACCTCTCCCTCGGCGCCGCCCGTCAGCTCGGCATTGTCCGCCAGGGACTGGCAGAGGTCTCCCTCACCCCCGCCTGACCAGGGGGCTGCTTCCAATGTGCCGCTGGACGTGACCGGCCCCCGGGATCCGGGCACGGATGCGGTTTGCGTTATCGGGCCAGGTGATTCACGCTTCGGGCGTGTCTTCGCGCGCCGTCGGGCTCCGCGGATCCACCGGGAGAACGCCTGATGCACAAGGATAGTTGGGGGCTGGACGTGACGGCCGCCTCGGCCGAGGCGGTGCTGGCATTCGACCGGGTGATCGAGGGATATGTGGGGTACCGCGCCGATATCCCGTCCCGGATGGCTGCCCTGGAGAAGGCCGATCCGGCCTTCGGTTTGGCGCATTGCGTGAAAGGCTACCTCGCCATGCTGGGCTACCGGCAGACTGCCCTGCCGGCCGCGCGAGACGCTTTGGCGGCGGCGCAACGCCACGCCGCGCACGCCACGGCGCGGGAACGCGCCCATGTCCGCGCCCTCGGCGTCTGGGTGGAGGGTGAGCCGGACCGGGCCGTTGCGGTCTGGGACGAGATTCTGGCCGATCACCCGCACGACATCCTTGCCTTCCGGCTGGCGCATTTCGTCAATTTCTGGTTCGGCCGGCCCGAAGCCATGCTCGCCTCCGTGCTAGCGGTGGAAAAGCACTGGAGCGACGCGCTACCGGGCTACACCGCGATCCTTGGGTGCCGCTGCTTCGCGCATGAGGAGTGTGGCTACTACACGGAAGCCGAACACGCGGGGCGGGAGGCGATCCGGCGCGATCCCGGCGATCTCTGGGCAGCGCACGGTGTGGCGCACGTGTTGGAAATGACCGGCCGCCGAGCGGAAGGGATCGCCTGGGTGGAGGGGCTGGCCGCGCAGTGGACCGGGGCCAACAACCTCCAGCACCATCTGTGGTGGCATGGCGCGATGTTCCACCTGGAGCGGGGCGACATGGCGCGGGTCCTGGCGCTGTACGATTCCGCGTTTCGCGACCTGCGCTCGCCGCTGACCGAAGCCAGCCCCGATCTCTATATTGACGTGCAGAACGCGGCCTCGATGCTGTTCCGGCTCTCTCGGCACGGGGTCGATCCCGGCGATCGGTGGATCGAGTTGGCCGACAAGGCGGAACAACGGATCGGTGATTGCCTTTCGGTGTTCACCTTGCCGCACTGGATGATGGCCCTGGCCGCGACCGGTCGGGAGCAGGCGGCGCGGCGCATGCTGGCCGGCATGCGCGATTTCGCGGCTGGCACGGGCATCATTGCGCGCCTGGTGAAAGAGATCGGCGTGCCGCTCTGCGAAGCGGTGCTGGCGCATGGGCAGGGCCGGTTTGACGACGCGGTCGCGCTGATGCGGCCCATCCTGGGCGATCTATATCGGTTGGGCGGCAGCCATGCGCAGCAGGACGTGCTGGAGCAGTTATTCCTGGACGCGGCGCTCAAGGCCGACCGGCGCGACGACGTGCGGCTGCTGATCGAGCGAGCGGCCGGCGGCAATCCGGTGCCCCCGCAGCGCCGCCGCGGCTACGCCATGGCGCTGGACCAGCTGCAATAAGCGGTAACGGGGAGGAGCCGTTTCGGGCACAAATGTGCCGCGGCGGGATGCGGAAATGACGGGGGGAACCGCTTGACACCCTTTGGACCCCCCTCTAGGTTCCGCGCCCTCGGCCAGCCCCACGGTTTGTGAGCGGATGGCCGTCGTTCGCAGGCGAAGGATGCAAGCGGCGCCGCTGCCCGCAAGGGACGCCTAGGCCGCCTGTCTGAGAAACCCGCAGGCTGGGACTCTGCTCCCGCGCCGGCGGGCGTCGTTTGTTAATCGGCGGCTGTCGTTCGGCGGTGCGGGCGGCGCGGACGCAGGAGTCAGTATAGGGTCATGCCGACCATCAACCAGCTCATCGCCAAGGGGCGGGAGCCGCAGAAGACCCGGAACACCGTTCCGGCACTGCAGGGCTGCCCGCAAAAGCGTGGCGTATGCACGCGCGTCTATACGACCACGCCGAAGAAGCCGAACTCCGCGCTTCGCAAGGTGGCGAAGGTGCGCCTGACCAACGGCTACGAGGTGGTGAGCTATATCCCCGGTGAAGGGCATAACCTGCAGGAGCACTCCGTGGTGCTGATCCGCGGCGGCCGTGTGAAGGACCTGCCGGGCGTGCGTTATCATATCCTGCGCGGCGTCCTGGACACCCAGGGCATTGCCAAGCGTCGTCAGCGGCGTTCGCTGTACGGCGCGAAGCGGCCGAAATAACGGGGGGCAGCCGACATGTCTCGTCGCCACCGCGCGGTGAAGCGCGAAATCCTGCCGGACGCGAAATTCGGCGATATCGTCATCACCCGCTTCATGAATGCGCTGATGTACGACGGCAAGAAGTCTGCCGCCGAAGGCATCGTCTATAATGCGCTGGAGGTGCTGAAGCGGCGCGGCGGCCAGCAGGCCGATCCGGTGCGCATGTTCCATGAGGCGCTGGACAACGTGAAGCCGGCGGTCGAAGTGCGGTCCCGCCGCGTGGGCGGTGCCACGTATCAGGTGCCGGTGGAGGTTCGCACGGAGCGCCGCCAGGCGCTGGCGATCCGCTGGATCATCGACGCGGCGCGCAAGCGTGGCGAGCACACGATGCAGGACCGGCTTTCCAACGAATTGCTGGACGCGGTGAACAACCGCGGTTCGGCGGTGAAGAAGCGTGAAGATACCCACCGGATGGCAGAGGCGAACAAGGCTTTCAGCCATTATCGCTGGTAGCCGGACGGCAGATCCGACCAGCATCCCTACTCGGCAGACCAAAACGGACCCTGACACGGACCCCCGGAGAATACGACGATGGCCAAGGCGAAATTCGAGCGCAACAAGCCGCACTGCAACATCGGCACGATTGGCCATGTGGACCATGGCAAGACATCGTTGACCGCTGCGATCACCAAGGTGCTGGCTGAGACCGGCGGCGCGACCTTCACGGCGTACGACCAGATCGACAAGGCGCCCGAGGAGAAGGCCCGCGGCATCACCATCTCCACCGCGCACGTGGAGTATGAGACCGCCAATCGCCACTACGCGCATGTCGATTGCCCCGGCCACGCCGACTACGTGAAGAACATGATCACCGGCGCCGCGCAGATGGACGGTGCGATCCTGGTGGTCTCCGCTGCCGACGGTCCGATGCCGCAGACGCGGGAGCACATCCTGCTCGCCCGTCAGGTCGGTGTGCCGGCGCTGGTGGTCTACCTCAACAAGGTGGACATGGTGGACGATCCCGAGCTCCTGGAGCTCGTGGAGATGGAAGTGCGTGAGCTGCTGTCCTCCTATCAGTTCCCGGGCGACGACATCCCCATCATCAAGGGATCGGCGCTCTGCGCGCTGGAGGATCGCAACAAGGAGATGGGCCACGACTCGGTGCTGGAGCTGATGAAGGCGGTCGATGCCTATATTCCGCAGCCGGAGCGTGCGACCGACCGGCCGTTCCTGATGCCGATCGAAGACGTGTTCTCCATCTCCGGCCGCGGCACCGTGGTGACCGGGCGCGTGGAGCGCGGCATCGTGAAGGTGGGCGAGGAGGTCGAGATCGTCGGCATCCGGCCAACCACCAAGACTGTCGTCACGGGCGTCGAGATGTTCCGCAAGCTGCTGGACCAGGGGCAGGCGGGCGACAATATCGGCGCGCTGCTGCGCGGCACGAAGCGTGAGGACGTGGAGCGCGGCCAGGTGCTGGCCAAGCCGGGCTCGATCACGCCGCACACCAAGTTCAAGGCTGAAGCCTACATCCTGACAAAGGAGGAAGGCGGCCGCCATACGCCGTTCTTCACCAATTACCGGCCGCAATTCTATTTCCGCACGACCGACGTGACCGGTGTCGTGCAGTTGCCGGAAGGCACTGAAATGGTGATGCCGGGCGACAATGTTTCGATGGACGTGGAGCTGATCGCGCCAATCGCGATGGATGACGGGCTGCGCTTCGCTATTCGCGAAGGCGGCCGAACCGTAGGCGCCGGCGTCGTCGCCAGCATCACGGCCTGATTTCGACCGCGGCGCCGGCGTCTCGCCCAAAGAACTACCCATTGGGCGGGGCGCCGGTCGTCGTTTCGGCGGGGAACCTGAAGAGCGAACGATGGACAACCAGAATATCCGCATCCGGCTGAAGGCCTACGATCACCGCGTGCTGGACAACAGCACGAAGGAGATCGTCAACACGGCCAAGCGCACGGGTGCCCGGGTTCGCGGACCGATCCCGCTGCCGACCCATATCGAGCGGTTCACGGTGAACCGCTCACCGCATGTCGACAAGAAGAGCCGTGAGCAGTTCGAGATCCGCACGCATCGCCGGCTGCTCGACATCGTCGAGCCGACGCCACAGACGGTGGACGCGCTGATGAAGCTCGATCTCGCGGCGGGCGTCGAAGTCGAGATCAAGATCTAGGCGGGGTTGGGGACGTGACGAACACACGCACCGGATTGCTGGCCAAAAAGCTCGGCATGACCCGGATCTTCAAGGATGACGGCACCCATGTGCCGGTGACCGTGCTGCACCTGGACCAGGTGCAGGTGGTCGCCGCGCGCACCGAGGAAAAGGACGGCTACACGGCGGTCCAGCTTGGCTGGGGCAAGGCGAAGGTGAAGAACGTTTCCCAGCCCAACCGCGGCCATTTCGCCAAGGCGAAGGTGGAGCCGAAGGCGAAGCTGGTGGAATTCCGGGTGACGCCGGATGCTGTGCTGGAGCCTGGCGCGACACTTTCGGCGGCGCATTTCGCGGTGGGCCAGAAGGTCGATGTCTGCGGCACCTCGAAGGGCAAGGGTTTCGCCGGCGGCATGAAGCGCTGGAACTTCAGCGGCCTGGAAGCCAGCCACGGCGTGTCGATCAGCCATCGCAGCCTGGGTTCGACCGGCAATCGGCAGGATCCCGGCAAAACCTTCAAGAACAAGAAAATGGCAGGCCATCTCGGGGTCGAGCGGGTCACCACGCTGAACCTGGAAGTGGCTGCCGTGGATGCCGACAAAGGGCTGCTAATGATCCGTGGTGCCGTGCCGGGTGCCAAGGGTGGCTATGTGCTGGTGCGCGACGCGATCAAGCGAGCACGCCACGCCGATGCGCCGTTCCCGGCCGCATTGATCGAGGCGCGCGCCGATGCGCCGGCGGCGGGCTGAGGAACGAGACATGCAAGTCGATATCACCACCCTGGACAACGGCCGAGCGGGCAGCGCGGAACTGCCGGACGAACTGTTCAGTATCAAGCCGCGCGCAGACATCATGGCGCGCGTCGTGCACTGGCAGCTCGCGAAACGGCGTGCCGGCACGCACAAGGTGAAGGGCATGGCCGAGGTGTCCGGCACCACGAAGAAGCCCTACAAGCAGAAGGGAACCGGCAACGCCCGTCAGGGCAGCCTGCGGGCGCCGCAGTTCCGCACCGGCGGCGTTGTGCACGGCCCGGTCGTCCGCTCGCACGAATACAGCCTGAACAAGAAGGTCCGCCGGCTCGGGCTGATCTCCGCGCTGTCGCAGAAGGCGGCGGATGGCAAGCTGGTGGTGCTGGACAGCACCGCGGGCACTGCCAAAACCGGCGAGCTGGCGAAGAAGCTGCGGGTGCTGGGCTGGAAGTCCGCGCTGATCGTCGATCAGGTGGTGGACGAGGGATTTCTCCGCGCCAGCCGGAACCTTCCGGGCGTCGACGTGCTGCCGACGGTGGGCGCGAATGTCTACGACATCCTGAAGCATGATGTGCTGGCGATCACGACAGCCGGCGTCGAGGGGCTGAAGGAACGGCTGAACGGCGCACCGAAGGCCGTCGCGACAGGAGAGGCCGCATGAGCGACTCGACCAAGGCCCCGTCGAAGCGCCGGAAGCAGCTGTCCCGCGAGGCGATGTACCAGATCATCCGAAGCCCGCTCGTGACGGAAAAGGCCACGACCTTGTCAGAGAAGGACCAGGTGGTGTTCCGCGTCGCGATCGATGCCTCCAAGCCCGAGATCAAGGCCTCGGTGGAGGGGTTGTTCGGCGTCAAGGTGCTGGCAGTGAACACCCTGGTGCAGAAGGGCAAGACCAAGCGGTTCAAGGGACGGCCGGGCCAGCGCTCGGACGTCAAGAAAGCCTTCGTGAAGCTGGCCGCGGGCCAGACGATCGATTTCACCACCGGCCTCGCATAGGGCGCGCGAGATGGCACTCAGGCAATACAACCCGGTTACCGCAAGCCTGCGCGGCACGGTCCTGATCGACAGGAGCGAGTTGTGGAAGGGCAAGCCCGTCAAGGGCCTGACCGAAGGGCAGAGCAACTCGGGCGGACGCAACAACCACGGGCGGATCACCAGCCGGTTCCGCGGCGGCGGGCACAAGCAGGCGTACCGGACGATCGACTTCAAGCGCCGGAAATTCGACGTGCCGGCCACCGTCGAGCGGCTGGAATACGATCCGAACCGCAGCGCGTTCATTGCCCTGGTGAAGTACCAGGACGGCGAGCTCGCCTATATCCTGGCGCCGCAGCGGCTGAAGGCGGGCGATCAGGTGATTGCCGGCGCGCGGGTGGATATCAAGCCGGGCAACGCGATGCCGCTGGCAGCGATCCCGGTGGGCACGATCATCCACAATATCGAGATGAAGGTCGGTGCGGGCGGCAAGATCGCCCGAGCGGCCGGAACCTATGGGCAGTTGGTCGGCAAGGATGCCGGCTACGCACAGGTCAAGCTGATGTCGGGTGAACTTCGGGTGGTGCGCGCGGAATGCATGGCGAGCATCGGCGCAGTGTCCAATCCGGACAACATGAACCAGAAGATCGGCAAGGCCGGCCGGACGCGGTGGCTGGGCTTCCGCCCGCATAACCGCGGTGTGGTGATGAACCCGGTGGACCATCCGCTGGGCGGTGGCGAGGGCCGCAGCTCCGGCGGGCGTCATCCGGTGACGCCGTGGGGCAAGCCGACCAAGGGCTACAAGACGCGCAGCAACAAGCGGACGGACGGTTTGATCATTCGCCGTCGCAAGGCCGGCAAGTGATGAGGGGCAAGTAGAATGGCGCGTTCTGTCTGGAAGGGTCCGTTCGTCGACGGCTACCTGCTGAACAAGGCCGATGCTTCGCGGGCCTCGGGCCGCAACGAGATCATTCGCATCTGGTCGCGGCGTTCGACGATCCTGCCGCAATTCGTCGGCCTGACCTTCGGTGTCTACAACGGCCACAAGTTCCTGCCGGTGCAGGTGAACGAGAACATGGTGGGCCACAAGTTCGGCGAATTCTCGCCGACCCGCACGTTCAGCGGGCACGCCGCGGACAAGAAGGCGAAGCGGGGCTGACATGAGCAAGCCGAACTATCCTCGCACGTTGGCCGACTCGGAAGCGCAGGCCATCGTCAGCAATTTGCGGGTCAGCCCGCGGAAGCTGAACCTGGTCGCGGCGATGATCCGCGACCTGCCGGCGCAGCGGGCGGTCGCCACGCTGACATTCAGCAAGCGCCGCATTGCCCAGCAGGTGCGCAAGGCGCTGGAAAGCGCGATCGCCAATGCCGAGAACAACCACCAGCTCGACGTCGACCGGCTGGTCGTGTCGCGCGCCGAGGTCGGGCGCTCCGTGGTGATGCGCCGCTTCCATGCGCGCGGCCGTGGACGGGCGGCGCGGGTGGAGAAATGGTTCAGCCACCTCAAGATCGTGGTGGCGGAACGTGCCCAGGGCGATGGGTCGAACGCGGGAGCCGCATAGCATGGGTCACAAGGTCAATCCCGTCGGGCTCCGGCTCGGCATCAATCGCACCTGGGACAGCCGCTGGTTCGCCGGCCGGGACTATTCCAAGCTGCTGCATGACGATCTGAAGCTGCGCGGGCATCTGCGTGAGAAGCTGCGCGGTGCGGGTGTCTCACGTGTGGTGATCGAGCGTCCGGCGAAGAAGCCGCGCGTCACGATCTACGCCGCGCGACCCGGCGTGGTGATCGGCAAGAAGGGCCAGGACATCGAGGTCTTGAAGAGGGACCTGACGAAGATGGCCAAGGCCGAGGTGGCGCTGAATATCGTCGAAATCCGCAAGCCGGAGATCGACGCGACCCTGGTGGCCGAGAACATCGCCCAACAGCTTGAGCGCCGGGTGGCGTTCCGGCGTGCCATGAAGCGCGCAGTGCAATCGGCGATGCGGCTGGGCGCGCAGGGCATCCGCATCAACTGCGGCGGCCGGCTGGGCGGCGCGGAAATCGCGCGCGTGGAGTGGTACCGCGAAGGGCGGGTGCCGCTGCACACGCTGCGTGCAGACATCGATTTCGGCACCGCGACGGCGAAGACCACCTACGGCACGTGCGGCGTCAAGGTGTGGGTGTTCAAGGGCGAAATCCTGCAGCACGACCCGATGGCGCAGGACCGGCGCGCGGCCGAACAGGCTCCGCAGAGGTAAGTGAGAGATGCTGTCACCGAAGCGCACCAAATACCGTAAGCAGCACAAGGGCCGTATTCACGGCGCCTCCAAGGCTGGCACGGCACTGAATTTCGGCTCCTATGGTCTGAAGGCGCTGGAGCCGGAGCGCATCACCGCGCGGCAGATCGAGTCCGCGCGGCGGGCGATCACACGCGCCATGCGGCGCACCGGACGGGTGTGGATCCGCATCTTCCCGGACGTGCCGGTTTCGACCAAGCCGGCCGAGGTGCGCATGGGCTCCGGCAAGGGGTCGCCCGAATTCTGGGTGGCGCGGGTGGCGCCAGGCCGCATCATGTTCGAGATCGATGGCGTGACGGCGGAGCTGGCGCGCGAAGCGCTGACGCTCGGGGCGGCGAAGTTGCCGATCAAGACCAAGTTCATCGCGCGGATCGGAGACGCCTGAGATGGCCAAGGCGGTACTGCACAAGGCGGGCGATGTCCGCGCCAAGACGCCGGACGAACTGGCCGGTCTGCTGCTGGATCTGCGCAAGGAGCAGTTCAACCTGCGCTTCCAGCGTGCGACCGGGCAGCAGGAAGGCGTCGGCCGGGTCCGCCAGGTGCGGCGCGAGATTGCGCGCGTGAAGACGATACTTGCAGAGAAGAACCGGCCGGCGAAGCAGCGCTCCGCCCCGGCGCAGTCGTAAAGGAGAGAGGGCGATGCCAAGGCGCGTCCTGACCGGGCGGGTGACCAGCGACAAGATGGACAAGACCGTGACGGTCCTGGTCGATCGTCGCGTGATGCATCCGCTGTACAAGAAGTTCATTCGCCGCTCGAAGAAATACGCGGCGCACGACGAAGCGAATCAATGCAAGATTGGCGACGTAGTGCGCATCCTCGAATGCGCGCCGATCAGTAAGCGGAAGACCTGGACGGTGGTGGAGCGCAACGGCGAGACGCTGGGCCGCGCATCCGCGCCGGCGCCTGCCGCGCCCGCGGCTTCGGTCTGAAGGGGATAGGCGATGATTCATCCCGAGACCAACCTGGAGGTCGCCGATAATTCGGGTGCCCGCCGGGTTCAGTGCATCAAGGTGCTGGGCGGATCGAAGCGCAAGACGGCTTCGGTGGGCGACGTGATCGTGGTCTCCGTCAAGGAGGCGATCCCGCGCGGCAAGGTGAAGAAGGGCGACGTGCACCAGGAGGTGATCGTGCGCACGGCCTTTCCGGTGCGCCGGCCGGACGGCAGCGCGATCCGCTTCGACCGCAATGCGGCGGTGCTGATCAACAAGCAGCAGGAGCCGATCGGCACGCGCATTTTCGGACCGGTGGTGCGGGAACTGCGCGGGCGCCGGTTCATGAAGATCATCTCGCTGGCGCCGGAGGTGCTGTGATGGCCGCGCGGATTCGCAAGGGCGATACGGTCGTGGTGCTGAGCGGTGCCAGCAAGGGCATTCGCGGTGAGGTACTGCGGGTGATTCCGCGGGCCGAACGGGCGCTGGTGCAGGGCGTGAACATCGTCAAGCGCCACACCAAGCCGACGGGCATGGGGCAGCCGGGCGGCATCGTGGAGCAGGAGGCATCGATCCACCTGTCGAACCTGATGCTGATCGATCCGAAGAGTGAGAAGCCCACGAAGGTCGGTTTCCGGATCCTGGACGACGGTCAGAAGGTCCGCGTCGCCAAGGCGACCGGCGCCGTGATCGAAAGCTGAGGCACGAGCGATGAGCGGAACAAAGAACCAGCCGAAGGGCGGTCGAGGCGGCCAGGGCGGCCCGCCGCCGGGTAAGGAAGCCCAGCGCGCGGCGCGCCGGGTGGAAGCGGCGGGCGTCGACAATCCGGTGGCCTCACCGGCTGAGATACCGCGCCTGCTGAAGAAGTACCGCGAAGAGGTGCGGGCGAAGTTGCGCACGGAGTTCGGCTACAAGAACGAGATGCAGGTGCCGAAGCTCGAGAAAATCGTCATCAACATGGGCGTCGGCGAGGCGACCGCGGATCAGAAGAAGCTCGATTCGGCGGTGGCGGAACTGACGGCGATCAGCGGGCAGCGGCCGGTCAAGACCGTGGCGAAGAAGGCGATCGCCGGCTTCAAGATACGCAAAGGCCTGCCGATCGGCTGCAAGGTGACGCTGCGCAAGGCGCGCATGTATGAGTTCATGGATCGGCTGATCACCATCGCGCTGCCGCGGGTGCGTGATTTCCGCGGTATCCAGGGCAAGGGCTTCGACGGCCGCGGCAATTTCGCGATGGGGCTGAAGGAGCAGATCGTCTTCCCGGAGATCAACTACGACCGGGTGGATCAGATCCGCGGCATGGATATCCAGTTTGTCACCACGGCCAATACGGACGCCGAGGCGAAGGCCTTGCTGAAGGCGTTCGATCTGCCGTTCGCCAATTGAGCACTGTTTGGAAAACCGCCAGGGGGCCATCTGACATGGGCCGCCTGACAGGTTCCGGAGGAAGTACATAGGATGGCCAAGATCTCTCAGGTCAACCGGAATGCGAGACGAGAGCGCATGGCGAAGCGCGACAAGGCGAAGCGCCAGGCACTCAAGGACGTGCTGATGGATCGCACATTGCCGGTGGAAGATCGGTTCAACGCGTCGCTCAAGCTGGCGCAACTGCCGCGCAATGGCGCGTCGGTGCGCGTGCGGCTGCGTTGCGCGCTGACCGGTCGGTCGCGCGGCAACTACCGCAAGTTCAAGCTCTGCCGCATCGCGCTGCGCGATCTGGCGAGTGCCGGGCAGATACCGGGCATGGTCAAGGCGAGCTGGTAAGGGGGCGGGCGCAATGTCACTTTCTGATCCCCTGGGCGATATGCTGACCCGGATCCGCAATGCGCAGCGCGCGCGTCACTCGGTCTGCGTGGCGCCGGCGTCGAAGTTGCGGGC
The DNA here is from genome assembly GCA_035606775.1 of Acetobacteraceae bacterium. Classification (GTDB taxonomy): domain Bacteria; phylum Pseudomonadota; class Alphaproteobacteria; order Acetobacterales; family Acetobacteraceae; genus Rhodopila. Next base: position 32,415 of record DATNEJ010000211.1, read on the forward strand.
GAATGTGCTGGGTGTGCTGAAGCGGGAAGGGTTCATCCGCGGCTACGCGGCTGAGGAACTGCGGCCCGGCGTCGCGCAGATACGCATCGAGCTGAAATATAACGAGGGCGAACCAGTCATCAAGGAGATCCACCGGGTTTCCAAGCCTGGCCGGCGCGTCTACTCAAAAATCCAGGAGCTGCCGCGGGTCTATGCGGGCCTGGGCATTTCCATCCTGTCCACGCCGCGCGGCGTGATGAGCGATGCAGAGGCACGCGCCGCCAATGTCGGCGGCGAAGTTCTCTGCCGCGTGTTCTGACGTTAGGGAGCCGCGTATGTCACGCGTAGGCAAATATCCGGTCGAGATACCGGCTGGCGTGCAGGTCGCCATCGCCGGCGGCGTGATCACGGCCAAGGGCAAGTTGGGCGAGCTTACATTGCCGCTGACCGAGCTGGTGGATGCCGCGGTCGCCGACGGCAAGGTAACGATCAACCCGCGTGGCGGTGAGCGTCAGGCGCGCATGATGTGGGGCACCACGCGGGCGTTGATCGCGAACATGGTGAAGGGCGTCTCCACCGGCTACGAGAAGTCGCTGGAGATCACCGGCACCGGCTACCGCGCCGCGGTGCAGGGCAAGAACCTGGAGATCAACCTGGGCTTCTCCCATCCGGTGGTCTATCCGGTGCCGGCGGGCATCAAGATCACCTGCGAGCGGCCGACCGCGATCAAGGTCGAAGGCATGGACAAGCGCCTGGTCGGGCAGGTCGCCTCCGAGATCCGCGCCTTCCGGCCGCCGGAGCCTTACAAGGGCAAGGGCGCGCGCTACACGGATGAGACGATCCGGCGCAAGGAAGGCAAGAAGAAGTGAGCGACAGCGCAGTGCGAGCGGGATTCAGCCTATGAGCGCTACTCAGGACCTGCGGAATCGGCGGCGGAGTCGCCTTCGGTTCCAGTTGCGGCGGAAATCCGGCGGCCGGCCGCGGCTGTCGGTGTTCCGCTCGGGCAAGAATATCTACGCGCAGGTGATCGACGATGCGCAGGGCCGCACCGTGGCGGCCGCGTCGTCGCTGGAGAAGACGTTGCGCGAGGGGCTGAAGACCGGGGCCGACAAGGCCGCGGCGACCGCTGTCGGCAAGCTGTTGGCCGAAAGGGCGTTGGCAGCCGGGATCAAGGACGTGGTCTTCGATCGGGGCGCCTATCTGTACCATGGCCGCGTCAAGGCGCTGGCCGAAGCCGCCCGCGAAGGCGGGCTGGCATTCTGAAGGAATCGAACTGAATGGCACGCGAACCGAGGGAAGGCGGCGGCCGGGGTCGTGATCGCGACCGCGGGCATGACCGCGACGCCGATGACGGCATCATCGACAAGCTGGTCACCATCAATCGTGTGGCCAAGGTGGTGAAGGGCGGGCGGCGCTTTGCCTTCGCAGCCCTGGTGGTCGTGGGCGATCAGAAAGGCCGCGTCGGCTACGGCGCCGGCAAGGCGCGCGAGGTGCCGGAGGCGATCCGCAAGGCGACCGAGCGGGCCAAGCGCGGCATGATCCGCGTCCCGATGAAGGAAGGCCGCACCCTGCATCACGACGTCGAAGGCCGTTTCGGCGCCGGCAATGTGATCCTGCGGTCGGCCACGGCCGGAACCGGTATCATCGCCGGCGGCCCGTTGCGCGCGGTGTTCGAAACGCTGGGTATCGGCGATGTCGTGGCCAAGAGCCTGGGCAGCCGCAACCCGCATAACATGGTGAAAGCCACGTTCGCGGCCCTGCAGAAATGCGCCAGCCCGCGCTCGGTCGCGACACGTCGCGGCAAGAAGGTGTCCGAGCTGTTCCAGCGCCGGGATGCCGCACCGCCGGCGGAGGCGCAGGCCAGTGCCGGAGGCGCCAATGCCTAAGGTGCGCGTCACCCAGACCGCCTCCGCCGCCGGGCGCAAACCCGGCCAGAAGGAGACGCTGATCGGGCTCGGGCTGAACAAGATCAGGCGCACGCGGGAACTGGAGGATACGCCTTCGGTCCGCGGCATGATTGCCAAGGTCGCCCACCTGCTGAAGGTGGAGGAGCTTTCCTGACATGAATCTCAATCAGTTGCGCGACAATCCGGGCGCGCGCCTGAAGTCGAAGCGGCTCGGCCGCGGCATCGGCTCTGGCAAAGGCAAGACATCCGGCAAGGGCGTGAAAGGCCAGAAAGCGCGCGAAGGCGTCGCACTGAATGGCTTCGAAGGCGGCCAGATGCCGATCTATCGGCGGCTGCCGAAGCGCGGCTTCTTCAATCCGTTCCGCAAGGTCTATGCGCCGGTGAACCTGGGTTCCCTGGACGCCGCCATTGCGGCGGGCAAGATCGACGGTTCCCAGCCCATCACCGAAGCGACGCTGATCGCCGCCGGGCTCGCGCACGGCAAGCTGGACGGTGTGCGGCTGCTCGCCGGCGGCACAATCACCCGCTCCGTCACAGTCACCGTCTCGGGCGCGTCCGCCGCGGCCAAGGCGGCGGTCGAGCAGGCGGGCGGCTCGGTCACCACCACGGTGGCGCCGGCCGCGGAGGCGGAACCTGCTTCCTGACGCGGGTCACATGCATCCGGGAAAAAGGCACGAAGGCGGACCGTCCCTTCGTGCCTTTTTGTCATTCTCAGGCAAGTTTCTTCGCCTTGCGCTGACGGTCCGCGCAGCGGAAAATAGCGGCGCGGCACAGTGACCGCGCCGTAAAGGGATACAAGATGGCTTCCGCTGCCGAACAGCTTGCGGCCAACCTCAATCTGGGCGTCTTTTCCAAGGCGACCGAGCTCAAGCAGCGCATCTGGTTCACGCTCGGCGCGCTGATCGTCTACCGGATCGGCACGTACATCCCTGTCCCCGGCGTCGACGCCTCGGTGATGGGCGAGATGATGGCCCAGCACGGCGGCGGCATCCTCGGCATGTTCGACATGTTCAGCGGCGGCGCGCTGGGCCGCATGACGGTGTTCGCCCTGAACATCATGCCGTACATCAGCGCCAGCATCATCATCCAGCTCATGTCGGCGGCGGTTCCGTCCCTGGAGGCCCTGAAGAAGGAGGGCGAGCAGGGGCGCAAGAAGATGAATCAGTACACCCGCTACCTGACCGTCTTCATTGCGATGTTCCAGTCCTACGGCATCGCCGTCGGATTGGAGAGCATGCATGGCTCCTTCGGGGCCGCGGTGATCAATCCCGGCTGGTTCTTCCGCTTCTCCTGCGTGATCACCCTGGTCGGCGGGACCATGTTCCTGATGTGGGTGGGTGAGCAGATCAC
>DATNEJ010000219.1:0-8252 GCA_035606775.1 Acetobacteraceae bacterium
CCGCCTCGCGATAGGCGGTGATCGGTCCCTGCTGCAAGGTTGCCGCGCCGCCGCCGACCGCGCCCTTGATGCCATGCTTGACCATGAAATCCAGACCGCGCGCGCTGGCGCTGACCACCGGCTGCCAGGTCTCGACCGGCAAATGGACCGGGCGCGGAACCAAGGTCAGCTCTTTCAGGTCGTAGCCACGATAGGGCACCGACGGCGGCAAGGTGTAGTGCTTGCCCTTGTGGGAGAAGCTTTCGTTGTTGAACGCCTTGAAGATGATCTCAACCTGCTCCTCGAACAGTTCGCGGTTGGCGTTCTGGTCCAGCATCGGCGCGCCGAAGGTCTCCACCTCCCGCGTGTGATAGCCGCGGCCGACGCCGAACACCGTGCGTCCCTTGGTCAGGATGTCGGCGACCGCGTAGTCCTCCGCCAGGCGCAGCGGATGCCACATCGGGGCGATGTTGAAGCCGCACCCGGTTTTGAGCGTCTTGGTGATATGCGCCAAGTGCACCGCGACCATCAGCAGATTGGGTATGACCTCGTAGCCCTCATACTGGAAGTGATGTTCGGCAAGCCACAGCGTGTCCCAGCCGTGGCGGTCCATCAGCCTGGCAACCGCATCGGTCTTGTCGAACACGCCGGCGAGTTGGGCGTTGGTGAAGCGCCGCTCATTGGCGGGCGTGGCGTTCTGCCCGTGATCCGGCAGATCGACATGGCCCGGATAGACCGTGGCGAATTTGGTGATCATCGCGTCCCCTTCTCGGCTGGGAGCCTGTCGGTGCAGATAGAAGCACTGAACAGGCTCTCGCTCTCTGTATCATCACGTGATTCACGCCTGCGACGATCACGCGCCGTGTTTGATCGCGTGATTCACGTCTCCGGCGATTTCGCCTGCAACGATCACGCTCAGCCGCCGTAATAGACGTTGTCGCCGAGGTCCTTCATTTCCAGGATGGCGGCGTCGGCGCGGCCCTGCGGCGCTTTCAGCAGATGCGCTTCGGTAACTTCGGCCACCACGATGTCATGATCGCCCATTTCGACGATCTGCTTCACGGCGCACTCCACCGCGCCGATCGCGGCATCCAGGATCGGCGCACCGTTCGCACCGGCGTGGAAGGCCTGGCCGGACAGCTTGCCGTCTTCCACCTTGGCCGGCTTGAAGAAGGTGAACGCGGCGCCTTTCTGGTCCTTGCCCAGCATGTTCAGGGTGAAGCGGCTGGTGCTTTTCACCACGGCGCGGGCGCCGGAATCCGCCTTGACGCCAACCACCACCAGCGGCGGCGCGAAGGAGCCTTGCGTCACCCAGTTCACGGTTGCCGCCGCCACATTGCCTTTGCCGTCATCGGCGGTCAGCACGTAAATCCCGTAGGGGATCATGCGCAACGTGGTCTTCTTGGCGTCGGCATCCATGGCTTCCTCCTGACTGGCTCGAACGGTCGGGATCGTAGCCACCGGCGGCGGGCTTTGCCCAGGGGGCAGGCTCTACCGAAACGGGCCAGGCCAAACGCGGTCAGGCCGGCTCCGTATCCAGCGCATAGCCCGCCGTACGGACCGTGCGGACAATGTCCAGCTCGCCGGCTCCGTTGATTGCCTTGCGCAGCCGGCGGATATGCACGTCCACGGTGCGTGCCTCCACGTGGATGTCGCGACCCCACACCGCGTCCAGCAGGTCTTCCCGCGAAAAGACGCGCCCGGGGTGCTGCATGAAGAATTCCAGCAGGCGGAACTCCGTGGGCCCGAGGCTGACCCGCCGTCCATTGCGGGTGACGCGGTGCGACGCCAGGTCCATCGCGATGTCGTGAAAGACGAGCTGACCCTTCGCTGGCACCGCGTTGGAGCGGCGCAGCAGCGCCCGCATGCGTGCCAGCAGGAACTCGATGTTGAACGGCTTGGTGATGTAGTCGTCGGCGCCGGTGTTGAGGCCGCGCACCGCATCCTGATCGTCCGTCCGCGCCGTGACCATGATCACCGGCAAGTTGCGCGTGGCGGGGCGGCGACGAATCTGGCGGCACACCTCGATGCCGGACATCACCGGCAGCATCCAGTCCAGCAGCACGAGGTCCGGCTGGGATTCGGCAATCCGGGTCAGCGCCTCCTGCCCGTCGGAGGCTTCGTCCACCCGGAACCCCTGTCGTTCCAGGTTGTAGCGCAGCATCGTCACCAGCGGCGCCTCATCCTCCACCACCAGCACCAGGGGCTTGGCCAGGCTGGAGGCGGACACGGCGTCTGACATCATGCGGTTTCCGTTTCCCAACTCATTCCTTCGGCCTGATGACGGCAAAGGCGGAGGTATCGCCCTTCGGACGGGCATCGGCAAGGACCTCGCCCTTCACGGCATAATAGATCGTCTCGGCGATGTTCGTCGCATGATCGCCGATCCGCTCCAGGTTCTTGGCGATGAACAGCAGATGCGTGCAAGGCGTGATGTTGCGCGGGTCTTCCATCATGTAGGTGATCAGCTCGCGGAACAGCGCGTTGTAGATATCGTCCACCACCAGATCGGAGCGCCAGACCTCCACCGCCTTGTCCGGGTCGCTCGCACCCAGCGCGTCGATGATCAGCTTGAGCTGTTCCTGCACCAGTTGCGCCATGTGCGCGAGGCCGGAGAGCGAATAGGGCAAGGAGAACTGCGCCAGCACGATGCTGCGCTTGGCCACGTTCGCCGCGTAGTCGCCGATCCGTTCCAGGTCGCCGGTGATCTTCAGCGCCGCGACGATGTGCCGCAGATCGACGGCCATCGGCTGGCGCAACGCCAGAAGGCGGATGACGAACTGCTCGATATCCCGTTCCAGCGCATCGACCTTCGGGTCCTCCTCCACCGTGCGTGCCGCGGCGGCGGCGTCGCGCTGCAGGATCGCGTCGGATGCCAGCTTCATCTGGTTTTCGACGATGCCGCCCATCTCGATCATCATGTTGCGCAGGCGCTTCAGCTCCTGGTCGTAGCTTTTCACGAAATGCTGGGGTGCATCCGACATCGCCGCGCCTCCTGTGTGGTCAGCCGAACCGGCCGGTGACGTAGTCCTGCGTGCGCTTTTCGCGCGGCGCGGTGAAGAGTTGCCCGGCCGGCGCGACCTCCACCATCTCACCCAGGTAGAAGAACGCCACCTGGTCGGCGCAGCGTGCTGCCTGCTGCATGTTGTGGGTCACGATGACGATGGTGAAATCGTCCTTCAGTTCGTCGATCAGCTCCTCGATCTTGAAGGTGCTGATCGGGTCCAGCGCGCTGGTCGGCTCATCCAGCAGGATCACTTCCGGGCGGACGGCGATCGTCCTGGCGATGCACAGCCGCTGCTGCTGTCCGCCGGACAAGCCGATCGCCGACGCACCGAGGCGGTCTTTTACTTCGGTCCACAGGGCCGCCCGCGTCAGGGTCCATTCGACGCGGTCGTCCATCTCGGATTTCGACAGTTTCTCGTGCAGCTTCACGCCGAACGCGATGTTGTCGTAGATGCTCATGGGAAACGGAGTCGGCTTCTGGAACACCATGCCGATGCGGGCGCGCAGCGCGTTCAGGTCGATGCCGGGATCGATGATGTTCTCTCCATCCATCATCACTTCGCCGGTGGCGCGCTGACCGGGATAAAGGTCGTACATCCGGTTCAGCACGCGCAGCAGGGTAGATTTGCCGCAACCCGACGGGCCGATCATGCCGGTCACCTGCCGGTCCGGCAGATCGAGCGTGATCCCCCGCAGCGCCTGATTGGTGCCGTAGTAGAAATTGAGATCGCGGATGGCGATCCGGGCTGCGCGCGCGGCATCGCCGGTTGCCGGTTCGTCAAGATTGCCGAGGCGGCTGTTCGGGATGGATGTCGCGGAAGCACTCATATCAATCCCCACTGGTCATCCCCATTGGCATTCCTCACTTTTCGACGCGCAACAGCAGGCGCGCGCTGATATTGATCGCCAGCACGCCGATGGTGATCAGCAGCGCACCGACCCAGGCCAGTTGCACCCAGTCGTCGAACGCCGATCCCGCGTACTGGTAGATGGTCAGCGGCAGGCTGGCCATCGGCTTCGTCAGGCTGACCGACCAGTTCAGGTTGCCCAGGCTGGTGAACAGCAACGGCGCCGTCTCCCCGGCCACGCGAGCGATCGCCAGCAGGATGCCAGTGGCGATGCCCTGCCGCGCGGCGCGATAGCAGACCAGGACGATCATTTTCCATTTTGGGGCGCCGAGCGCCATCACCGCTTCGCGCAGGGTGGCCGGAATCAGGCGCAGCATGTCTTCCGTGGTGCGCACCACGATGGGGATGACGATCACCGCCAGTGCCAGAGAGCCGGCGATGGCGGAAAAGCCGCCCCATGGCTCGACGACCAGCTCATAAATGAACAGGCCGATCAGGATCGAAGGTGCCGACAGCAGGATATCGGTCACGAAGCGGACCGCGCCGGCGACCGGCGATCCCCGGCCGTATTCCGCCAGGTAGGTCCCCACCATCAGGCCGATCGGCGTGCCGATCAGGGTGCCGAGCACGGTCTGTATCAGGCTGCCGACGATGGCGTTGAGCAATCCGCCGTTGGAGCCGGGCGCGCGGGTCATCTCTGTGAACACCGCCACTGACAGGCCGGTGCCGCCGCGCCAGAGCAGGGTGAACAGGATCGACGCCAGCAGCAGCAGCGCAATCACCGTGGCGGCAACGCTCAGCCCCTTGACCAGCAGGCTGACGCGCTGACGCCGCCGGCCGAGCGCGCGGGATACGGCGAGGTTCCTTGCCGGGCCGGGCATCGCCATCGAGGCTGCAGCATGCCCGCTCATGCCGATGCCTTCAGTCCGGGACGGAGCAGCGCGCGCGAGGCGGCAAGCACCGCGAAGGAGATCATGAACAGAATGAAGCCCAGCGCCATCAGCGACGAAAGCTTCAGGCTGCCGGCCGGGCTTTCGGGAAACTCCAGCGCGACGATGGAGGCGATGGTGTTGCCCGGCCCGAACAGGCTGGTGCTGATCCTGTCGGCGTTGCCGATCACGAAGGTGACGGCCATGGTCTCCCCGAGCGCGCGCCCGAGCCCCAGCATGATGCCGCCGACCACGGAAGCGCGGGTGTAGGGCAGCACGATCGACCGCGTGACCTCCCACATCGTGCAGCCCAGGCCGTAGGCGGATTCCTTGAACACCGCCGGCACGGTTTCGAACACGTCGCGCATGGTCGCGGCGATGAACGGCACGACCATCAGCGCCAGGATCATTGCGGCGGTCAGCAGCCCAGTGCCGAACGGCGGACCGGCGAACAGGTCCTGCAACACGGGAATGCCGTCCAGCGTATCGATGATGTGCGGCTGCACATCCTGGGAGATGATCGGCACGATGACGAAAAAGCCCCACATCCCGTAGATGATGGAAGGGATCGCCGCCAGCAGCTCGATCGCCGTGCCCACCGGACGGCGCATCCATTGCGGGGCAAGCTCGGTCAGGAACAAGGCGATCCCGAAGGACACCGGCACCGCGAACACCAGGGCCAGGACCGAGGTCAGCAAGGTGCCGTAGATCGGCACCAGGGCGCCGAACACCTGTTTCACCGGGTCCCAGTCGTCCGACACCAGGAATCCCAGGCCGAACCGGCGGAAGGCCGGCAGGCCGCCGACGAACAGCGTGACGATCAGGCTGCCCAGCAGCAGCAGAACGAACAGGCCGGACAGCTTCGCCACCGCGGCGAAGACCGCATCGCCGGGATGGCGGCGGCTCCGAGCACTCAATGCGACGGCGATGGCCTGCTGCACGTCTGTTCCTTTGGTTAACAGGTCCCGATTGCGCGCTATGAGCCCGGAACTTGCTTCCACGCCGCACGTACCGCGTCCTGCACGCTTGCCGGAAGCGGCACATAAAGCAATTGCTCCGCGATCGTATTGCCGTTGGCGAAGCCCCAGTCGAAGAACTTCTTGGCCGCGCCGCTCTGCTGCAGGTTCTTCGGGTCGGTCGGCAGCAGGACGAAGGTGGCCGACTCGATCGGCCAGCTTGCGTCCCCCGGCTGGTTGTTGAGGTCGATGGCGAAGTTCTCCACCTTCGACCAGTCGGCCGCGGCCGCGGCGGCCCGATACGCCGCCATGGTTGGCGCGACGAACTTGCCAGCCTTGTTGCGCAACTGCGTCGTGGTCAGGTGGTTCTGTTCGGCATAGGCACTTTCCACATAGCCGATGCCGCCGCGAATATTGCGCACGGTGCCGGCCACACCGTCGCTGCCCTTGCCGCCGGTGCCCGCCGCCCATCGCACGCTGGTGGAGGAACCGACCTTGGCGCGCCACTCGGCGCTCACCTTTGACAGGTAGTCGGTGAAAACGAACGTGGTGCCCGACCCGTCCGCCCGGTAGACCGGCGCGATCGCGACGCTCGGCAGCTTCATCTCCGGATTGATCGCGGCGATCTTCGGATCGTTCCACTTGGTGATCCGGCCCAGGTAGATGTCGGCCAGCACCTCGCCGGTCAGTTTCAGCTCGTTGGCCCTGATGCCCGGCAGATTGACGATGACATCCACGCCGCCGATCACCGTCGGGAACTGCATCAGGTGGTGCGTGTGCAGGTCGTCGGCCCGGACGGGCATGTCCGAGGCACCGAAATCGACCGTGCGGTTGTTGATCTGGTTTATGCCCGCGCCGGACCCGATCGCCTGGTAGTTGAGCCTCACGCCAAGGGCCGCCCCCGCGGCTTCGCCCCACTTGGCATAGATCGGCGCGGCGAAGGTCGATCCGGCGCCGGTAATCTGGGTCTGCGCCCACCCCGGAGACGCCTGCGCGATCAGACCGATGCCGGCCAGGCCCATGGCCATGGCCGCCGTGGCTATCCTCATTCCTGTCCCTCCTCGGGGGTCGTTCGGTGGTCGTTGTGCGGCGGGACCCTAGGCGCGGCCCATGACCGGTCGATTGCAGTTGGATGACGGTTCGATGACATCAAGGTAGCCTGGGAGCCAGGGGTTACTCCCTCCCGGCCTGCGGCACCGCACCTTGACGGCTCCGCGAGCGTGGCCGTCACAGCCCGGGCGCTGGCGGGGGACGCCGCGGCACGCCTATGGTGCCGTCGGCCCGCTGGCCATGGGCGGATCAGGCTGGTCCCTGCATGGTCCAGCAGGCTACGCGACGGGTTCTGCCCGTGCCGACCACGCCCTTGCCGGAGACCGACCCATGCCCGCCATCAACGCCGACCGCCTCCTCGGCGACCTTCACGCGCTGAGGGACATTGGCCGCTACAAGACCGGCGTGCACCGCCCCACCTTCTCGCCCGAGGACGTCAAATCCCGCCACTGGCTCGCCGGCCGCATGACAGAGGCGGGACTGGCGCCGGTCATCGACGGCATCGGCAACGTCATCGGCCGCGCCGCCTCGGCCGGCCCGGTATTGCTGCTGGGCAGCCATCTGGAAACCCAGCCCTATGCCGGCTGGCTCGACGGCGCGCTGGGCGTGATCTGCGGGCTGGAGGTTGCCCGGACGCTGGGGCACGGGGTCGATGTCGCGGCCTGGGCGGATGAGGAAGGGCATTTCGGCTCGTTCATCGGCAGCCGCTCCTTTTGCGGCAAGCTGACCGAGGCGGAGATCGACGCCTGCCGCTACCGCGAGGACGGCACGCCGCTGCGCACCGCGCTGGAACGCGCGGGCTTCGCCGGCCGCCCGCGCGTGGTGATCGATCCGGCGCGGTATCGCGCCTATCTGGAACTGCACATCGAGCAGGGCGCGGAACTGGAGGACAAGGACCTGCGCGTGGGCATCGTCACGGCGATCGTCGGCAGTCACCGTTTCCGCATCGTGTTCGAGGGTGTGCAGAATCACGCCGGCACCACGCGCATGGCGGTGCGCAAGGATGCCGGTGTCGCGCTGGTTCGCCTGGCCGCCGCGATCGACACTGCGTTCCCGGCGATCGCCGGTCCGCGGACGGTCTGGACTGTCGGCAGCATCACGCTTGAACCGGGCGCGCCGAGCGTGGTGCCGGGACGGGCGGAGATGCTGTTCCAGTTTCGCGATACCGATCCGGCGATGCTTGCCGCGCTGGACGGCAAGCTGGCGGAACTGGTCGCCGAGGTGGGGAAAGGTCCGTGCACGGTGACGATCGCCTCACGCGGGGAAACCGAGCCGCGACAGATGGATGCCGGGTTGCAGGATTGCCTGGAGCGCGCGGCGGAGCGGCACGCGCCGAACAAGCATCAGCGCATGCCGAGCGGCGCCGGGCACGATGCGCAGGTGCTGGCGGAGCGTCTGCCGTCGGCCATGCTGTTCGTGCCGAGCATCGGCGGGATCAGCCACCATTATGCGGAGGACACGAAGGAGGAAGACCTCGTCCTCGG
>DATNEJ010000232.1:0-15587 GCA_035606775.1 Acetobacteraceae bacterium
CGCAGCCTGCCGAGGACGCGTCCGAGGTTGGTCTCCGACGCGCCGTTGCCGTACTGCACGGCGGTGTCGAAGTAGTTGATGCCCACGTCCAGCGCGCGCGCCACGGCGCGTTCCTGGTCCGCCGGCGCGCCGCGCACCATGAGCCCGCCGACCGCGCCGCAGCCGAAGCCGAGCACGGAGAGCTGCATGCCGCTGCGGCCGAATGTGCGTGTTTCCATGGTGTCTGCCTCCCTGTTTGGCGGTGCGTGTTATGGGTTGTACAGGCCCGCGCTGTGCGCACGGGTTTTGCACAGGGCCACCAGCAGATCGAGCGTCGGCGTTGCCACCCCGGCCATGCGGGCGAGTGTGAGTGGCGCGTCGAACATCCCATCAACCTCCATCGGCCGCCCGAGTTCCAGGTCCTGCAGGATGCTCGGCTTGTGGTCCATGCTTCGGCCGTTGGCGATTTTTTCTTCGGGATCGATGCGGCTCATGTTGCAGCCGAGCGCGGTGGCGATCGCGGCGGATTCGTGCATGACGGCGCGAGCGGCGGCTTCGGCGGCGGGTTCAGCGTACACCGCCTTGGGCGCCGCCCCGGTCAGCACCGCCAATGTGCCGCCGGCGAGATTGGACATCAGCTTGGTCCAGATCTCCGTACGGATGGAGGGTGTCGGCCTGCCATCGACCCCGCCCGCGCGGAGCAGATCCGAGAGTTGGACGATGCGCGGCGTCAGCGAGCCATGCAGCTCACCGATGAAGTAACGGCTTTTCGGTTGCTCGACTTCAATGACGCCCGGTGCGGTGACGGCGCTGGCGGAATAGACGACGCCGCCCAAAGTGCGCCTGGTGCCGATCGTGTTGCGCAGTATATCGCCGGGATCAACGCGTGGCAGGCTGCGGCCTTCGAATTGGGTGCCCAGGCCGTGGCAGTACCACCAGGGAATGCCGTTCATCATGAAGGTGACGGAGGTGTCCGCGGCGAGCAGGGGAGCGATGCCGGAGGCGATCTGCGGCAGGGCCGGCGCCTTGACGGTGACGAACACCGCGTCCTGCGGCCCGATATCTGCCGGATTGTCGGTGGCGGGCAGGCGGGCGTGATGGGTGCCATCGATGGCATGGACGGTCAGGCCGCCCGCCTGGATAGCAGCGAGGTGCGGGCCGCGGGCGATCAGCGACACCTCGGCGCCGCCGCGGTGCAGGCGCATTGCAAGATGGCCGCCGATGGCGCCGGCGCCGTAGACGCAGATTTTCATCGGTGTGGGTCCGGATGGGATGGGATCGCTATCGGACGCTGGGCGCGGCGCGGGGTCAAGGGTGGGGTACGGGTAGCGGGATGCGAACTGGTGTTGCTGCGATGAAGGTGGTGGATTTCTCACGGGGTAACGGTTGGCGAGTCCGTTTCAATGGCTCTCGGAGCCGAGGCCCCTTCCGGTCCTCGTGGCGAGGGTCGGCAGTTCTATGTCCTTACTCGTGTGTAGACAACCCTCGCCCGCCCTACGACGCCTGTGGCGACGCGGTCAGCAACTGCTCGATCGGGTCCCACGCGAATGCCGTCTGCATGACCCGCTGGCCGGCGACCTGGATCATCGCCTCGGCCACCGGCTTGCCGCCGAGCCGTTCGTAGAACCAGCGGCTGGGATTGTCGCGCAGGACCCAGAGATAGGCCGACCGGCAGCCAATCTCCGCCAAATGCCCCGCCGCGCCGCGCAGCAGCCGGCGGCCGACGCCACGGTCTCGCCAGTCGTCCAGCACATACAGCGTCTCGATCTCCCCGTCGCCCAAGCGCTGTCCGCTGACCTGGGCGCCCAGGGTCCGGCCCGCGGTGGTGAAGCCGATGATGCGGGGACCGCTGCCCGCCGGCACATCGGCGCCGGAGGCGGTGGCGACCAGCACGCCCGTCCCGCCGCGGATCGCCCGGTCGTAATAGGCCGCCTGACGGGAGACGGACAGCTTCGCCAGGAAGGCGTCAGGCAGGATGCCGGGATAGGTGGAGCGCCACGCCGCAACGTGCACAGCGCCGATCGCGATGGCGTCGGCGACCCGCGCCTTGCGGACCGAGATCACGCAACTCGCTCCATCACCGCGGCAAAAAATCCATCCGTTCCATGCTGCGCCGGCGTCAGCGACAGGAAGCCGTCGTCGCCGCGAAGCCCGGGTGCCAACGCCGCCGCCCGTTCGGCCGGAATCAGGGAAAAACCGGGATGGCGGGCAAGGAAGGCGGTCACCTGAGCCTCATTCTCTTCAGGAAGCAGGGAGCAGGTAGCGTAAACCAAACGCCCTGCCTTGCGAACCAGTCCCTGGGCTACATCCAGGATGCTCGCCTGTTTGGGAAGCAACTCCCGGAGATCGCTTTCTCTCAGGCGCAGTCTTGCATCCGGGTTGCGTCGCCAGGTGCCGGTGCCGGTACAAGGCGCATCCACCAGCACCCGATCGAAGCTGCCGGCGCGCCGCTTCGCCCACTTGTCGCCCGCCACCACCAGGTGCCGCTCCACATTGTGCACGCCCGCCCGCCGGAGCCGGCGCACCGCACCATCCAGCCGCGCCGCGGACACGTCGCAGGCCAGAAGCTGACCGCGGTTCTGCATCGCCCCGGCGAGCGCCAGCGTCTTGCCGCCTGCGCCGGCGCACCAATCGGCGACCCGCATCCCGGGCCGTACATCCGCCAGCACGGCAACAAGCTGGCTGCCTTCGTCCTGGATCTCCACCAGTCCGGACTGAAACGCCGGTCCCGCCGTGACCGGGCGGCGCCCCTGGATGCGCAGCCCCCATGGAGAGAACGGCGTCGGTTCTGCCTTCCAGCCCTCGGCCGCCAGTGCAGCGCGGGCGTCCTCCCGTGTCGCCTTCAGCGTGTTGACCCGAAGATCGAGCGGTGCAGGCCCGTCCAGTGCCGCCATCTCCCGCGCCAGCGCCGGCCCGAACCGCGCCTGAAGCCGGGGCAACAGCCAGTCGGGGATTTCCAGCCGGACCGCCTCCGGCATGTCCGGATGATCCGGCGTATGGCCTTCGATCCGGGCAAGCGCGGCTTGCTCCTCCCGGCTCAGCATGGCCGGCGCGAAGCGGCCGCCGGAGAAGCTTTGCACCAGGCCGGACAGCGTCCAGCCTTCCAGCAGCAGCGATGCACCGGCCAGCAGGCGCGGGCCGGGCGCCTCCACGCGCAGCCACCAGCCCAGGCGGCGGCGGGTGCGCAGCACCTGCCACACCCGCTCCGACACCGCGCGCCGGTCGCCGGAGCCGATGAAGCGGCGGGAGCGGAAGTAATCGTTGGCCACGGCGTCGGCCGGCCGCGCCGGTGCGGTCTCGATCGCGCCCAGCAATTCGATCGCCGCGCCCAGTCTGGCGGCGGGTGTCACGTCCGAGGGCGATCGTCAGAGGCGGTATCGCCGGAGACGTGAATCGCGCTCGCATCCAACCTGGCGCGATCGTCGAAGGCAGTGCCGCCGGAGACGTGAACCACGCCCGCAGCCGACTGGGCGTGACCGCCGGAGACGTAAAGCACGCTCACAATGACGCCACCGCGTCGGGCAGGGCGGCCAGGCTCGTCAGCACGGTCGCGGTCGCGGGCAGATCGTATTCGGCCGGCTGTCCCAGGCGGTTGATCCAAAAGACCCGGAAGCCGAATTCCGTTGCGCCGAACGCATCCCACGCATTGGAGGACACGAAGGCGATCCGTTCGGGTTCGACTCCGAACCGTGCAGTCGCCAGCCCATAGACGCGCGGATCAGGCTTGTAGACCCCAACGGCCTCGATGCTGAACACCGCATCGAGCAGGGATTCAATCCCTGCCGCCTGTACCGCGTCGCGCAACATGCCGGGTTCGCCGTTGGACAGAATCGCCCGCCCCAGCCCGGCATCGCGCAGGCAGCGCAGCGTGGATGGCGCATCCGGGTAGGCATCCAGGCGCCGATAGGCCTGCCGCACATCGGCCAGAACAGCCGCGTCGCCGATGCCGTGACGGGACGCCGCCCAGGCCAGGGCCTCCTCCGTCAGCCGCCAGAAATCCCGGTGCGCCGCCGGTCCGGTCAGGCTGCGGACCCAGGAATACTCCAACTGCTTGGTGCGCCAGTCGGCGCTGACCTGCTGCCAGAGCGGCCCGATCCGTTCCGCATGGCGCGCCATCGCCGAATGCACGTCCAGCAGCGTGCCATAGGCATCGAACACGACGGCGCGCAGTTCGGCCATGTCAGGTCCCTTGAAAAGTGCAGACGACCCAGGAACGGTCCGCTCTACAACGGACGCCGGCCAGAAACGTCCCGGCCATCAGTCCTGCCGGTAGTTCGGCGCCTCGCGATCGATCGCCACGTCGTGCACGTGGCTCTCCCGCAGACCGGCACCGGTCACGCGGCGGAACCTTGTGTTCGCTTGCAAGGTGGCGATGTCGGCGCTGCCGGTATAGCCCATGCCGGCCCGTAGCCCGCCGACGAGCTGGTGCACCACATTGCCGACCGGCCCCTTGTAGCCGACGCGGCCCTCGACCCCTTCGGGCACCAGCTTGAGCTGGTCCTTGATGTCCTGCTGGAAATAGCGATCAGCCGAACCGCGCGCCATCGCGCCAAGGCTGCCCATGCCCCGATAGGATTTGTAGGAGCGGCCCTGGTAGAGGAACACGTCGCCGGGCGCCTCATCGGTGCCGGCCAGCAGGCTGCCGATCATCACGGCGTCGGCGCCCGCGGCGATCGCCTTGACGATGTCGCCGCTCGTGCGCATGCCGCCGTCGGCAATGGCGGGAACGCCGTGCTCGTGGCACATGGCGGCGGTTTCCAGCACCGCGGTGAACTGCGGCACGCCGACGCCGGCGACCACCCTGGTGGTGCAGATGCTGCCCGGCCCGATACCGATCTTGACCGCGTCGGCGCCGGCATTGATCAGCGCCCGTGCCCCTTCCGGTGTCGCGACATTGCCGGCGATGACCTGCACGGCATTGGACGCAGACTTGATCGCCTCCACCGCCTGCAGCACGCCCTGCGAATGGCCGTGCGCCGTATCGACCACGATCACGTCCACTTCCGAGGCGATCAAGGCGCGGGCGCGCTCCACCCCGACGGCACCAACGCCGGTGGCCGCCGCGACCCGCAGCCGGCCGAGCTCATCCTTGTTGGCGAGCGGATGCGACTCCGCCTTGTCCATGTCCTTGACGGTGATCAGCCCGATGCAGCGATACGCGTCATCGACCACCAGCAGCTTCTCGATCCGGTGCTGGTGCAGCAGGCGGCGCGCCCGCTCGGGGCCAACATCCGCGGCGACCGTGACCAGGTTCTCCCGCGTCATCAGCTCGTAGACCTTCAGCGTCGGCTCGGTCGCGAAGCGCACGTCGCGATTGGTGACGATGCCGACCAGGCGGTTGGTCTCGCGTTCCACCACCGGGATACCGCTGATGTGGTGGGAGCTCATCAGCGCCTTGACGTCGGCCAGCGTCTGGTCCGGATGAATGGTCAGCGGGTTCACCACCATGCCGGATTCGTATTTCTTGACCCGGCGGACATGCGCCGCCTGCTCCTCCGGCGTCAGGTTCTTGTGGATCACCCCCATGCCGCCGAGCTGGGCCATAGCAATGGCCATATCGGCCTCGGTGACGGTGTCCATCGCCGCGGAGACCAGGGGGATATTGAGTGCGATGTTCCGCGTCAGCCGCGTGGCGGTGCTGGTGCTGGACGGCAGAACCTGGGAGTAGGCGGGGACGACCAGCACGTCGTCGAAGGCAAGGGCCTCTTCGATCCGCGACGCGACCAGGCGCGCATCGCCGGCAAAGGGTTCATGAGGGATATCGAGCGCCATGGGCGGTGGCCTTTCCGCGACCTTGGCGCCCCCACATAGGAGGATGGCGCCCGCTCCGCAAGCGCGGGCGTGAGCGTGATCGTCGCAGGCGGACTCGCCGGAGACGTGAATCACGCGATCAAACCCGAGCGTGATCGTCGCAGGCGGACTCGCCGGAGACGTGAATCACGCGATCAAACCTGATCCATGACAGAAGCCGGGAACAGGATCAGCGGATCGTCACCTCGACCCGCCGGTTCTCCGGCTCCGGCACCCCTTGGGGGGTGGGCACGCGCGGGTCGCTGGATCCGAAATAGCCGGTCTCCACGGCGCCCTTGGGGACGCCGGCGCCCAGCAGCATCAACTGCACGACCGCCGCCCGCTGCATCGACAGGGGCAGGTTGACCGCATCGTCGCCGGTCGCGTCGGTATGGCCGATGACGCTGATATCGGGGTGCGGGGTAGCCAGCGCCGCCGCGACGGCATCCTTCAGCGTCTGGTCGGAACGTGGGTCGATCGCCGCCAGGCCATTGCGAAAATAGATCACGAAGACCTTCGGCTGGCGCGGCGTGGAGGCCAGCGTGCTGGCGAATTCCGAGCGCACCACGCCATCGTCGGCGATGAACGGACGGGCCGGCTCGCCTTCCGCTGTGCCGACGGCGGCGTCCGGCTTCGACAACTCGGTCCGGTTCTTGTCCTGCGCCACGGTCACTTTCCCGACCCCGCCATCCTGGTCGGGGATCAGCACCACGACGTTCCGTGGCAGCCCGCAGGCCGCCAGCATCAACGCGAGCAAAAGGGCCGGAAGTGCGGAACCGCGCATGGCTCACATCGCCGCGCGGACCAGGAAGCGCGTGCCGCGCACGCCGATCGTCGAGGTCGGCGTTTCGATCTTCACCGTCTCCGGCGCCAGCTTGGCCGTCAGGCCGGACATGTACTGCATCGTGCCGAGCAGCAGGCGGATGACGAAGCCGTACTGACGTTGCGCGGGAACAAAGGTGAACTGCGGAATCGTCACCCGGCTGAAATGTCCGAGCGAGATGCGCGTGTCGTCCTTGAAGGTGACGCCCATCTCGCCGTTCCAGAATGTCTGCAACATGTCGCGTTCATGCACCGCCATGCCGGGTACCGCGGCATAGGTCAGGTCATTGTGCGTTACGGTCGCAAGCCCCGACACGTTCTTCACGTGGCCGATAACCGTTTCCTGCGCCGCGGCCCGACCGGCCGCGGCGGTCACAGCAAGAACCAGGCAGATACCGGCGCATGTCCGTTTCCACGCGACTGTCCCCATGGAAGGCCTTCCTTCTTTTCCTGTCCGCCGGAGAGCGGCGCGGAGCCGAGCGACGGCAGATAGAGCCGCACCCGTGTTCCGCGTCCTACCAGGCTTTCGATGTCCACCGCGCCGCCGGACTGATGGGCAAAGCCGTGCACCTGGCTCAGGCCGAGGCCCGTGCCTTTGCCGATTTCCTTCGTGGTGAAGAACGGATCGAACACGGCCGGCAGCGCGGCGGGGTCGATACCTGCCCCGGTGTCGGCGACCTCGATCACCACGAAGCGGCCATCAAGGCCGAGCCGGCTGTCGCGGATGGAGCGGGCGCGGGCATGAATGTCGATGGCGCCGCCGTCCGGCATCGCGTCGCGCGCGTTGAGCACCAGGTTGATCAGCGCGAGTTCCAGTTCCACCGGATCGACCTTGATATGCCCAAGGTCGGCTTCGGTCTCGAGCGTGAGGCGAATGCCGCTCGGCATTGCATTGCGCAGCAAGCCTGACACGTCGCGCAGTTGTTCGGCCGGATCGAGCCGTTGCGGCGCAAGCGGCTGCAGGCGCGCGAAGGCCAGCAACTGGCGCGCAATGCCGGCACCGCGTTCCGCCGCCCTGGTCGCGCCGGCCAGCAGCGTGCCGGTCGCATCGTCCGGTGCAACACGGCGCTGTGCCAGGTCAAGATTGCCCATCACGACCGTCAGCAGGTTGTTGAAGTTGTGCGCCACGCCGGCGGCGAGCAGGCCGATCGTTCGGGACTTTTCGGCATTGTGCAGCCGTTGCTCAAGTTCGCGCTGCTGGGTGACATCGGCAACCACGCCCGCCACACGAACCGGCTTGCCGCTGTCATCCTTCCAGAACCGGCCGCTCATGCGCACATGGCGCGGGTTGCCGTCCGGCGTGCCAATCCTGCACTCGATCGCGAAACGTTCCTGCTTTTCACCCGCGTCGAGACCCGCCGCGACCAGGGCACGATCTTCCGGGACAACCTGTGCCAGAATCGCCTCTCGGCTCCATGCTGCCGGTGGCGCGGTTACGCCAAGCAGTGCATCGTACCGCGCCGAATGGTGCCAGGTCTGTTTGATCAGATCGGCGTCCCAGGTGCCGAGCTGCGCCGACTCGACGGCGAAACCGAGGCTTTGGCGCAGCAGGCCGGCCTCGTTCCGCAATGCCAGCTCGCGTTCGGCCGCGTTGCGCTCCACCAGCGCGATCGACAGCGCCTGCTCCTGCCGGCGGCGCTCCGTCACCTCCACAGCGGTGCGCACGATCAGCGCAACGAAGATCGCGGCCAGCAGCGCCGCGATCGGCAACGACGGGTCGAGCAGCAGGTTGTGTCCCGCGAACGCGAAAATCGACCCGCCCAGCATCAGCAGCACGGCAAATCCGCTCAGTGCGGCGTGCAGCCGGTAGCCGATCCGACCCAGCAGAAGCCCCGCGCCGATCCCGGCCATCAGGCCGGCGATCCATTCCACCGAACGTGCCCAGAGCGGCCGCTCCAGCACGTCGCCCGACAGAAGATCATCCACCAGTTCGGCCTGCAGCAGCGCGCCCGGCTCCGCCGTGCGCAGCGGCGTCGAGAAGCGTTCCCCGATGCCGGTCGCCGTCACGCCGATGACCGCGACCTTGCCGACAAGCGTGGCGCGTTCCGGGCCGTTCTCCAGCAGGCGGTAGGCCGGAATGACGGGCACGTTGTCGCGGTCGAAGTGCGGACGGATCGTTCCGGACCGATCGATGGCGCGGGTCAGCGGCCCGATCTCGAGCGAGCCGCCGCGCAGCAGGTCGGACCGGATCACCACCGCCTGCGCGCCCAGCGCGACACGCACGAGTTCCACGGCAAAGCTGGGCAGCACCGATCCCGAGGCCGCCACCGCGCCGGGCAGCGCCACGATCTCGCCGCCCGCCTGGCTGGGTGCGGAAACCACGCCGATCCCCTGCGCCGCGGCGGCCAGTTCCGGAAGCGGCCATGAGACCGCATCGGCGTGGATCAATTCCGTTGCCGCGCTTTGACCGGTGAGACGGACCGGCGTGAAGGACACCGGCGCGTAGGCGCCGCCCACCGGTCCGCCGGCCGAGACCGCCAGCACGGCAGGGACCTGGCGCAGCGTTTCCGCCAGGATGGCGTCGGGGCGTGGCAGGGCAGCGAGGGCCTGGCGCAGCGCCGCATCCCCCGCGCCGCGTCCGTCCAGCAGGTGTTCCGGCGACAAGCGATCCGGTTCGGGCATCAGCAGGTCGATGCCGACCGCCCGCGCTTGCGCTGCGCCGGCAACAAGCCGCGCCAGCACGTCGCGTGGCCAGGGCCACTGGCCCACGCGGCGCAACGACTCATCGTCCACGACGATGGCAACGCCGCCATGTGTCGTTCGCTGAACAGGCCAGAGTCTCTGGTAGATGTGAAAAAGGCCGGCCCGCGTCGAATCGAGTGGCCCGCCCGGCAGTGCAGCGGTGGCAAGCACGAGCAGGACGGCAGCCAGAACCGCCAATGTCTGCACGACATTGGAGCCGAACCTGATTCCCCTCCCTGGCCCATCGATGCGCACGCCACGACATCCTGCTGGGTATGTCGGTGTTGTGGGTACTAACTGGATTGCAGCAAGACAGGCCCGATGGCTTGTCCGCGGGTCGTTGCAACCGGAAAGGCCGGTGAGCGATGATCCGAAGATTGAGGAAATACCGCGGAACCGCCTGACCGCACGGCTCAAGCGCCGCGAAAAAAGGCTAGGTGATAAGCATCGGCCGATAAAGCCGCAAAGCTCCCGATCACAAACAAGTAACTATACGCGGCCTGAATTGCTTCGCTGCCGTTCCATCTCGGACGCCGCGATGTTCGATGTGATCTGGTGCGCCGTGCCATTTCGTTGCGTATTTGCACCGGTAAGCGCCGGCCTTACACGCCTGCTCCATCGGGCGCACAGCCCTGCCGCATGACCCCGCCGCACCCCGGAACCGCCCTCGCCGGACCGCCGGATCCGCGCGTGGGTCCGGCGGCTTGGCACCCCTCCGCCGCGGCGCTACACCCGCGGGATCGAGCCTGTGCCGCGCGTCACCAGTCCAGGAGCAAGCCAATGCCCGACGCTTATATCTGCGACTATGTTCGCACGCCGATCGGCCGCTATGGCGGTGCCCTGCGCGATGTCCGCACCGACGACCTGGCCGCCCACCCCATCCGCACGCTGGTGGAGCGCAACAAGGGAGTCGACTGGGACGCCCTGGACGACTGCATTCTGGGTTGCGCCAACCAGGCGGGCGAGGACAATCGCAACGTCGCGCGGATGGCGGTGCTGCTCGCCGGGCTGCCGGCCACCGTCCCCGGCTCGACAATCAACAGGCTCTGCGGCTCCGGCCTCGACGCGGTCGGATCCGCGGCGCGCGCGATCAAGACCGGCGAAGCCGAACTGATGCTGGCCGGCGGCGTGGAGAGCATGACCCGCGCGCCGTTCGTCATGGGCAAGGCCACGGAAGCCTTTTCCCGCAGCAGCGAAATCTACGACACCACCATCGGCTGGCGTTTCGTCAACAAGCTGATGCAGAAAGCCTACGGCACCGAGTCCATGCCCGAAACGGGTGAGAATGTCGCCGAGGAGTTCCAGATCTCCCGCGCCGACCAGGACAGGTTCGCCTACAACAGCCAGATGCGGGCGAAGAAAGCCCAGGCCAGCGGTTTCTTTGCCAAGGAGATCGCCCCCGTCACCATCAAGGGCCGCAAGGGCGACACGGTCATCGAGCACGACGAGCATCCGCGTCCCGATACGACGCTGGAAGGGCTGACCAAGCTCAGGACTCCCTTCCGCGATCCCGGCACCGTCACCGCCGGCAACGCGTCCGGCGTGAACGACGGCGCCGCGGCGCTGATCCTGGCATCGGAAGAAGGCGCGCGGCGGCACGGCCTGACACCCCGTGCGCGCGTCATCGCCATGGCGACCGCCGGCGTGCCGCCGCGCATCATGGGCATCGGCCCGGCACCCGCGGTGCAGAAGCTGCTGGCGAAGACCGGCATGCAGATCGGCGACATCGACATCATCGAGCTGAATGAGGCGTTCGCCAGCCAGGGCATCGCCGTGTTGCGCCAACTCGGCCTTGCCGACACCGCCGAACACGTCAATCCCCACGGCGGCGCCATCGCGCTCGGCCATCCGCTGGGCATGTCCGGCGCCCGCCTCGCCCTGACCGCGGTGAATGCCATGGAAACGCTCGGCCAGAAACGCGCCATCGCCACGATGTGCATCGGAGTCGGCCAGGGCATCGCCGCGCTGATCGAGCGGGTCTGACCGGTCCGACTGCCATGCGTGTGCCCGGGGACGGGGCGTCCGGAGAAGCGGGCGTCCTGACCCTGGCAGCGGGCCGGCTGGAGACAAGATGGTGGGGGCCGCCGCCCGACCAGGCCCCGACGCTCGTGCTGCTGCACGAGGGCCTGGGCTGCGTCGCGCTATGGCGCGACGTGCCGCAGCGTCTGGCCGATGCGACCGGGTGCGGTGTCTTCGCCTGGTCCCGCTTCGGCTATGGCGCATCGGACCCGGTGACTCTGCCGCGGCCGATGACCTACATGCATGATGAGGCGTTGGACGTGCTGCCGCGCGTGCTGGATGCCGCCGCGATCCGTCGCGCGATTCTGGTCGGCCATTCCGATGGCGGGTCGATCGCTGCGATTCATGCCGGCGCGACGCAGGACCCAAGGCTTCTCGGCATCGTGCTGCTCGCCGCGCATTTCTTCGTCGAGGACATGAACATCGCCAGCATTGCCGATATCGGCCGCACCTACGCGTCCAGCGATCTGCGACAGAAGCTGGCGCGCTACCATCGCCATGTCGATGTGGCGTTCCACGGCTGGAACGGCGCCTGGCTGGATCCGCGCTTCCGCGGTTTCGACATCACCGGCTATTTGCCGAACATCCAGGTGCCGATCCTGGCGCTGCAAGGCGCCGACGATCCGTACGGCACTGAGGCGCAACTGGACGCGGTGCGCCGCCATGCCCGCGCGCCCGTCGAGACACAATTGATCGCGGGCGCGCGCCACACTCCCCATCTCGAAGCGGCGGACACGACGCTGGCCGCCATTACGCGCTTTGTCGCGGATTGCACCAAGTGAGAGACGCCGACTTTGACTCACCGATCGGCAGCAACTGGTTCGGTCCTCTACGCAAGAGAACGAGACCTGCCGACAACGGCATCAGTGCGCCTCTGCCGGGGCGAGGCCGAGGTCAAGCCCCGCAGCCGCGCAGCGGGGCGCCGCAGGCGCCGGGCTTGAGGTCGGCCTCGCACCGGCGGACCATCGAACCCGCCGTTCGTCGCCCAGCCTATTAAACTGCCCTCATAAAAAGGGGCTTCACCCACCTCAAGGACGCCGGTTGATGATCGATTTCCAGACCGACCCCAGCCGCTACCGTCACTGGAAGCTTGCGGTGGACGGCCCGATCGCCACCCTGACGATGGATGTCGATCCCGCCGCCGGCCTGCTGGGCGATTACGAGCTGAAACTCAACTCCTACGACCTCGGCGTCGATATCGAACTGGCGGACGCCGTGCAGCGCCTGCGGTTCGAGCATCCGGAGGTGCATTGCGTCATCCTGCGTTCGGGCAAGCCGAACGTGTTCTGCGCCGGTGCGAATATCCGCATGCTCAGCAAGGCATCGCACGGCCACAAGGTGAATTTCTGCAAGTTCACCAATGAAACAAGGCTGGCGATTGAGGACGCCGGCGCGCATTCCGGCCAGCACTATCTCGCGGCGATCAACGGCAGCGCCGCCGGCGGCGGCTATGAACTGGCGCTGAGCGCGGACCACATCATGCTGATCGACGACCGTCGCTCCTCGGTCTCATTACCGGAAGTGCCGCTGCTGGCTGTGCTGCCGGGAACCGGCGGGCTGACGCGCCTGACCGACAAGCGGAAGGTGCGGCGCGATCTGGCCGACGTGATCTGCACCACCGAAGAAGGCGTGCGCGGCCGGCGGGCGGTGGAATGGCGCCTGGTGGATGAAGCCGTCGCGCCGTCGGCGTGGGACGACAAGGTGCTGGAGCGCGCACGGGAAATCGCAGCAAGGTCCGACCAGCGCATCACGGAAGGCATCGCGCTCACGCCGCTGCGGCGCGCGATTACCGATCAGGCCATCACCTATGACCACGTGCGCGTGACGTTGGAACGCGATGCTCGGCGCGCCGTCGTCACCGTAAGTGGCCCGTCATCGCTGCCGGAAGATCTTGCGGGCATTCATGCCGCCGGCGCGGCCTTCTGGCCGCTGGCGATGGCGCGCGAACTGGACGACGCGCTGCTGCATCTGCGGTTGAATGAGCCGGCACTCGGGCTGCTGGTGTTCCGCGCGGGGGGCCGGGCGGAGACGGTGCTGGCGGCGGACAACCTGCTGGCCGATCACGCGGATGACTGGCTGGTGCGCGAGGTCACGCTGCTGCTGAAACGCGTGTTGAAGCGCGTGGACATGACGGCGCGCAGCCTTGTCACCCTGATCGAGCCGGGAAGCTGCTTCGCCGGGACATTGGCGGAACTGGCGTTCGCCGCCGACCGGACGGTGATGTTCGCCGGCGCGCGCGGCACGGACAATCATGGGCCGGCGCAACTGCATCTGTCGGCGCTGAATTTCGGCGCCTATCCGATGGGCAACGGGCTGACCCGGCTGGCGACGCGTTTCCTGGGCGAGCCGGACAGCCTGGCCGCCGCGCACCGGCGCATCAACGAGGCGCTGGAGGCGGATGCCGCGGAACAGCTCGGCCTCGTGACCTTCGCCTATGACGAGACCGATTGGGACGATGAGGTGCGCCTGCTGCTGGAGGAGCGCGCCTCTTTCTCACCCGACGCGTTGACCGGCTTAGAAGCCAATCTGCGCTTCGCTGGACCGGAGACCATGGAGACGCGCATATTCGGCCGGCTGACCGCCTGGCAGAACTGGATCTTCCAGCGGCCCAACGCAGTGGGAGAGGCCGGTTCCCTGAAGCGCTATGGCAGCGGTGTGCGGCCGGACTTCAATCCGGAGCGGGTTTGACGGAGGCGTTCGCAATGTCCCAGAGCGGCATGTCCGAAAGCGGCCGGATCGATTATGACGGACTGATCCCCAACAATGTCGGCCTGGCCGATGACCTGCGCGTGCGCAAGGCGCTGGAGACCTGGCATCCCGGCTATATCGACTGGTGGAAGACCGTCGGCCCGGAGGGGTTCCAGAACAGTCCTGTGTATTTGCGCACCGCCGTCGGCGTCGGTAGCGAGGGCTGGGCGAAGTTCGACTTCGTCCGGATGCCGGAATACCGCTGGGGCGTCCTGCTGGCACCGAAAGTGGAAGGTCGCACCATTCCCTTCGGCGCGCACAAGGGCGAGCCGGCGTGGCAGGAAGTGCCCGGCGAATACCGCGCCGCGCTCCGCCGCCTGCTGGTGATCCAGGGCGATACGGAGCCTGCGTCTGTCGAGCAGCAGCGCCACCTCGGCGCCACCGCGCCGTCGCTTTACGACATGCGCAACCTGTTCCAGGTGAATGTCGAGGAAGGGCGGCATCTCTGGGCCATGGTCTACCTGCTGCAGAAGTATTTCGGCCGCGACGGGCGGGAAGAAGCGGATGAGCTGCTGCGCCGCCGTTCCGGCGACCAGGACAGCCCGCGCATGCTGGGCGCCTTCAACGAACGGACGCCCGACTGGCTGTCGTTCTTCATGTTCACCTTCTTCACCGACCGCGACGGCAAGATGCAGCTTGCCGCGCTGGCGCAATCGGGTTTCGACCCGCTCAGCCGCACCTGCCGGTTCATGCTGACGGAAGAAGCCCACCATATGTTCGTGGGCGAAACGGGCGTGCAGCGGATCGTGCAGCGCACCTGCGAGGCGATGAAGGAAGCCGGCATCGAAGACCCGAACGACATCGAGCGGATTCGCGCGCTGGGCGTCATCGACCTGCCGACCTTGCAGAAGAAGGCGAACCTGCACTTTTCGCTGACGCTCGACCTGTTCGGCAACGAGATCAGCACCAACGCCGCCAACGCCTTCAACGCCGGCCTGAAGGGACGCTATCGCGAGGACAAGCTGACCGACGATCACCAACTGCTGTCCGCCGCCTACCCGATACTCCGGCTGAAGGATGGCGCGATCGTGCGGGAGGAGGTTCCGGCGCTGTCCGCCCTGAACATGCGCCTGCGGGACGACTACGTGGAAGACGCAGCCGCCGGCGTGACGCGCTGGAACCGCGTGCTGGAGCGGGCTGGAATCGCCTTTCGCATCCGCCTGCCGCATGTCGCGTTCAACCGCCGCATCGGCGAATTCAGTGCCGTGCGCGCCGATGCCGAGGGCCGGTTGCTCAGCGTCGAACAATGGGAGGCGCAAAAGGAAGCCATGCTGCCTTCGGCTGACGACAACCGGTTCATCGCCAGCCTGATGCAGCCATGCCGCACACCCGGCGCCTACGCAGGCTGGATCAGCCCGCCGCGCATCGGCATCGACAACAAGCCGGGCGACTTCGAATATGTAAAGATAGAGACCTGATCAGGATACATGACAGGCCATCCGGGATCATAGAGCGTTCTGACCGGGTTCTTTGACTATCAGGCGCTGGAAGAGTCAGCCCTGTGGTGCTTATGGCGCAAGATTGGGCCCAGTCATAGGTGGGCGTCA
>DATNEJ010000233.1:0-8021 GCA_035606775.1 Acetobacteraceae bacterium
TGGCGCATCTGGGCCGGTCATGAACCTCGACTGGTCGGTGGTATGGGCCAATGCCGGGCCGCTTGCGCAGGGCACCGCGCTGACCGTGGTGCTGGCTGTCGCGACGATGGCGATCGCCATCCCCGGTGGAATTCTGCTTGCACTGATGCGGCTTTCCGGATCTCGTTTGCTCTCGGGCGCCAGTGCCAGCTTCACCGAGCTGTTCCGCAACCTGCCGCTCATTCTGGTGATCTACGCGGCATATTATATCATGCCGATTACGCTCGACGTTGCCTTCTCTCCGTTTGTGACCGGGCTTGTGGCGCTCTCGCTCAACGTAGCGGCCTATAACGGTGAGACGTTTCGTGCCGGCATCGCCTCGATCCGCAAAGGCCAGAGCGAAGCGGCCCTGGCGCTTGGCATGAGCCGCTGGCAGACGATGCGCGACATCGTGCTGCCGCAGGCGGTTCGCCGGGTTCTGCCGGTTCTCGCCAGCACGTGGGTATCGCTGTTCAAGGACACCTCACTCGTCTCGGTCATTGCCGTCAGCGAACTGGCCTATACCTCGATGCGCATCCGCTCCCAGACATTCCGCGTGCTGGAGATGCTGACCGCGATGGCGGTGATCTATTGGGCGCTGGGGTATCCGCAGGCGAAGCTTGTCGACTGGATGAACCGCCGCTTCGGAGTGAGCGAATGAGCCGCAAAGGCCATGATGCCGGACAGCCCGCCGTGCTGGACTACCGCGCTGTGCGCAAGCAGTTCGGCAGCTTTACCGCTTTGGCGGGTGTGTCGATGCAGGTGCACCGGACCGAGGTGGTCTGCCTGATCGGTCCGTCCGGGTCGGGGAAATCCACGTTGCTGCGCTGTACGAACGGATTGGAAACGATCGATGGCGGCGAGATCCTGCTCGACGGTGCGGCGCTGCCGCGGGACCCGCGCGGGATGCGCGCCATGCGCCGGCGCATGGGCATGGTGTTCCAGAATTTCGAATTGTTTCCGCACAAGACGGCTCTTGGCAATGTCGCGAGCGGTCCGCTGACGGTGCTGCGCCTGTCCCGCGATGAAGCGGAACAGCGCGCCGCGGCCCTGCTGGAAAAGGTCGGGCTGGCCGACAAGGCCGCCAGCTATCCTTCCAACCTTTCCGGCGGCCAGCAGCAGCGTGTCGCGATCGCGCGTGCGCTGGCGATGC
This sequence comes from Acetobacteraceae bacterium, assembly GCA_035606775.1. Classification (GTDB taxonomy): domain Bacteria; phylum Pseudomonadota; class Alphaproteobacteria; order Acetobacterales; family Acetobacteraceae; genus Rhodopila. Next base: position 1,172 of record DATNEJ010000233.1, read on the forward strand.
AGCCGGAGGTGATGCTGTTCGACGAACCGACCTCAGCGCTCGATCCGGAAACGATCGGCGAGGTGCTGAACGTGATGAAGACCTTGGCGGAGGAAGGCATGACCATGGTCGTCGTCACGCACGAAATGAGCTTCGCGCGCCGGGTCGCGGATCAGGTGGTGGTGTTCGAGCGCGGGCAGATCATCGAGCAGGGGCCGCCGGAGCAGATTTTTGATGCGCCGCTGGTCGAGCGCACGCGCGACTTCCTCAGTCACCTCGGCTGGGCCGGTTGACATCGGGACCCATTCGCACAAGTCCTGCACCGCATGCGATCCAGGCTCATCCTTTCGGCGATTCTCCTGTGGACGGGTTTCTTTTGCGTCGCCGGCCGGGCAGTTGCCCAGCGGGTCACGATCCGCGATCGGTTCGTGACCAGCAGTGACGGCGTGCGGCTGCATTACCTGGAGGCAGGGCCGGCCGCCGGCCACACGATCGTTTTCATTCCCGGATGGACGATGCCGGCCTGGATCTGGACGCCACAGATCCAGGCGTTCGGCCGGCAGTTCCACGTCGTAGCGTTCGACCCACGCGGCCAGGGGTTTTCGGACGTTCCGGCCAACGGTTATGAGCCGTTCCGGCGTGGCAAGGACATTGCCGACCTCATTGCCAGGCTGGGGCCGGATCGTGTCGTTGTGGTCGCCTGGTCGCTGGGCGTCCTCGACACGCTGACCTATGTCCATACGCATGGCGACGGGCATGTGGCCGGGCTTGTGCTTGTGGACAACTCGGTCGGGGAGGAGCCGCCGCCCACGCCGCATCCTCATCCGCGGCGTCCTGGGCCGGCGCCTTCGCACGCCGACGCCATGCGTCTGTTCGTGCGGTCCATGTTCCACCACTCGCCCGGAGACGCCTATCTTCAGCGCCTGACCCAGGCCGCCATGCGCACGCCCGAACAGGCGAGCAAGGAGCTGCTGTCCTACCCCCTGCCGCGCAGCTATTGGCGTGAGGCGGTTTACGGCACCAGCCGTCCGCTGCTGTACGTCGTCAGGCCTGTCTGGTCCGCCCAGGCCTACAATCTCGTCAGCCGCCGTCCGGACACGGAGATGGAGATATTCGCCACCGCTGGCCATGCGTTGTTCGTGGATGAACCGGCGCGCTTCAACGCCTTGGTCGAGAGCTTCATTCATCGCCGGGTCTGGCCGTGAGCCTGCTGCCGCTCTTTCTCGTTTCGCTGGCGACTGTCGGCTTCGAAACGGCGCTGACCCGCTACTTCGCTGTCGCCAAGTGGTCCGAATACGGCTACTGGGTGATCTCCATCACCATGGTCGGTTTCGCGTTCAGCGGCGTGCTGCTGGCGCTGTTCCGTGACTGGTTCGCCCGCCATGGACAGCTCGTCCTGGCCGCTTTGCCGGCGCTGCTGGTTGCCGCCGCCGCGGCCGGATATCGCTTCACCACCACCAACCCATTCAATCCGCTGCAACTGCAGAACAGCGCCACGCTGCAGCCGCAGCTATGGAACATTGCCGGATACTACGCAGCCCTGCTGCCGTTCTTCTTCCTCGCCGGCTTATTTGTCAGCCTGAGCTTCGTGCTGAACAGCCGCCGGATCAGCACGGTCTACGCCTTCGACCTGGCCGGCGCCGGACTGGGTGCGGCAGCTACCCTGGCGGCGATGTTCCTGGTGGATGCGTTCCATCTGGTCCCGCTGCTGCTGATCCCGCTGGTTGCCAGCGCGGTGTTTCTTCCGCGCCCCCGGCGTTGGCGGGCGGCCGCCGCGGCGCTTGCGGTGCTGGCCGTTTCCGAGGCGGTGCTGCTGCTGGACGATCAGGCGGCCTACAACGACTTCAAGGCCATCTATGCGCCGTTGCACACGCCGGATGCCAAGGTGGTTGCTCGGGTCAATGCGCCACGGGGCGATTACGCGCTGCTGGATGATTTTACCGAGCGGGTCGACACCGACATCTCCAACAACGCCGCGATGATGGGTGTGGAGGGACCGCCACGCACCTTTGGCCTCTATCGGGACGGCGACCGCATCGCGGCGCTGCCGAAGCCCGGGAAGATCGACGCGGGCTATGCCACGGCCGCGCTCGATGCGCTGCCGTATGTGCTGGTTCCCCACGCGAATGTCCTGCTGGCCGGCGCATCCGGCGGATTTCGGATTGCCGAGCTGCGCAAGCTGGGCGCGGCGCACATCACCGTCATGGAGCCGGAACCGGTCCTGGCGCGGGCATTGCGTGCCGGGATGGGACCGTCGCCGCCGGTCGCGCAAGGCCCCGACATACGGCTGACCAGCAACAGCCCGATGGCCGCTTCCCGCCTGGGAACCTACGACGTCGTGGATTTGTCGGCCGACTTTCTCGACGCCGCGCCCGCCAATGCCGCGGCCTTCAGCGAGGAGGCGATCGCGGTTTACCTGCGCGCCCTGGCGCCCGGCGGCGTGGTCTCCATCCCTGTCTCCATTCGCGATTTCCCGGTCTACGCGCTGCGTGTCCTGGGGACCGCCCGCGCCGCGCTGCTGGCGGCAGGATTCAGCGACCCGGCAGCCCACGTGGTCGTCTACCGATCGGCGTGGGACGCCCGCATCCTGCTGTCGCCGCAGAAATGGGACGCCGCCCGGATCGCGGCGATCCGGCGCTTCTGCGACGATCGGTCGTTCGATCTGTCCTGGTTTCCCGGCATCGACGTCGCCGCCGCGCGCGCCGGACTCTACAACGACCTGCCGGCCGTTTCCTTTGATAAGGGGGAGGTCGAATCCTCGGGTCCCGACGATGCCATCGCCGATGAAGCCGGGGCCGTGCTGGACGGCCGCGTCACCGCTTCCAGCGGGTCGTTCAACCTGTCTCCCGTCACCCTGGATCGCCCGTTCTTCTATGCCATTCTGCGGCTCGATCAGATCGGCACTCTGTTGAAGCGGCTGGAAATCCTGCCGCAGGCCGAGGTGGGGGCGCTGGTCAACCTGGCCGTGCTGGCGCAGGCGGCGGTGATTGCTGCCCTGGTGCTCGCGGTGCCGCTGCTTGTCCGGCAACGATTGCGCACTGCGGCAACCTTGCGCGGCGGATTGGCAACCGTCCTGATCTATTTCCCCGCGCTCGGCCTTGGATTCCTGTTCATCGAAATCGCTCTGATCGAGAAGGCGAGTTTCTGGCTGGATGACCGGACCAGCGGCTTTGCGGTCGTGCTGACCGGTATGCTGATCTTCTCCGGTCTCGGCAGCATGATTGCCGGCCGCTTGTCCGGCGGGATCCGCTCCGCCGCACCCGTGGCGGCGCTGGTCGTGGCTCTGTCGTGCCTCGGTCTGATGCTGTGGCTTGAACCGCTCATGCTTGCCACCCTTGCGTGGCCCTGGCCGGTGCGCGCCGGGCTGGTGATCCTGACCCTCGCACCCGTTTCGATCGCGTTGGGGATGCCGTTTCCGCTCGGATTGACAACTATCAACGAAGGGGCGCTGCTGCCCTGGGCCTGGGCGCTGAACGGCGCTTTTTCGGTGGTGGCGACACCGCTGGCCAATCTGACGGCACGCGCCTATGGCTTCAGCGCCGTGCTGATTTGCGCGATGGCGCTATATGTGGTCGTGATGGCGGTCGCCCGGGTGTCGGGCCGGGTCCGCCTGGTACAGGCGGAGCCGCCGGTCACAGTCTGACTCCAACCCGCCCGGCTGTTGTGAGAGCACCGTCCCGGCTCCGCCAGGACGGGGTTTGGTTGCGCATACGAACGATGTATGAACCGCGCGATGCCAGGAGAATTCCGCTTGCGACGCCATCCCCCTTTGTTGTCCCGCCGACAGGCGATCGCGGCCGCCGCCGCCGCCGCCTGTGTCGCGACACCGTCGCTTGCCGCGTCGGCCTGGACGAAGGCCGCCTATGAGCAGGCGATGCGCGGTTCCGGGCGCCCGGTCAGCCTGACCGACGCTCAGTTCGATGCCATACAGGAACGTAAACCGGGCGCGATGAAGCGGATCGATGCGTATCTGAAAAGCCGGTTGGGCGCTGCGGATCCGGCGGTCATGGCGGCGTTCGAGGCAGTGCCGCGCGAGTATTTCCATTATATCTATTCGGAGCATCGCGCGACCCCGGGCGACGCGTATGAGGAGACACCGAAGCCCTGGGCGCTGGGCTATGGTTCGGCGCTGTCGGATTATCTCGGGCAGGCCTACATGACCCAGATATGCAAGCCGACGGCGCAGGATACCACGCTGGAGATCGGCACCGGCAGCGGCTTCCAGACAGCCCTTCTTTCCCGCATCGTCCGCCAAGCCTACTCGATCGAGATCATCGAGCCGCTCGGCAAGGCTGTCAGCCATATCTTCGCGCCGCTTGGCTATGACAACGTCCACACCAGGGTCGGTGACGGGTATTACGGCTGGCCCGAAGTGACTGGCGGCTTCGACATCATCATCGTGACCTGCGCGGCCACCTACGCGCCACCGGACCTGTTCAAGCAACTGAAGCCGGGCGGGCGGATGATCATTCCCATCGGCCAGCCGTTCAAGCGGGGACAGGTGCTGTACGTTTATACGAAGGATGCCGAGGGCAAGATCCACTCCCGGCGCGACGTCGGCGTGTTCTTCATTCCCATGACGGGGGCAATTCAGAAGACCGCGGCGCCGCACGCCGAGACGGTGTCGGTCCACAAGCCTGCGCCTGAGGCGCCATCGGGCGAGAGTCCTGCATCGGAGTAGGCCAGAGGAGTAGGCCAGAGCATTCACGGCGCTGGCATTTCATCCTCCATTTCGCATAACGTTCCGGCGGGCGCGGCTCTCCACGACAACGGAAGGGGGTGCGGGTGACCCGTGTCTTCTTTCCAGGGCAGAGTGCCAATGCGGGTTGCAGTGTTCGGGATCGGCTATGTGGGCGTGGTATCGTGCGGATGCTTGGCCGAGTTGGGCCATGACGTGATCGGCGTCGATATTGCGCCAGACAAGGTCGCCGCACTTGCCGCGGGACAGGCGCCCATCGTGGAAGACGCGATCGACACGCTGATTGCCGGTGCGGTGAAGCAGGGGCGGCTGACAGCCACCGCGGACGTTGCCGCCGCGGTTGCCGCAACGGATGTGTCATTCATTTCTGTGGGCACACCCAGTGCGCCGAACGGCAGCGTTGCGCTAAGCGCTGTCGATGCGGTCGTCGGCGCGATCGGGCGTGCGCTGCGCGGCAGGACCACGCCCCATGCGGTGGTCATGCGTTCGACCGTGCCGCCCGGCACGGCCGAGGATCGGATCATTCCCTTGCTGGAGCGGGAGTCGGGCCGCGGGCTGGGCGATGGTCTCGCCTATTACAGCAATCCGGAGTTTCTTCGCGAAGGGTCTTCGGTGCGCGATTTCCGCGCCCCGCCATTCACCTTGATCGGCGCCGCGCCCGGCGACGACGCGACGATCCTGCGGGAGCTCTATGCGCCGATCGATGCGCCGTTCCATGTCGCGGGCTATCGCGTTGCGGAAAGCGTCAAGCACATTTCCAACGTCTATCACGCCGTCAAGCTGGCCTTTGCGAATGAAGCCGGCGCCATTCTGGCCGCGTACGGCGTTGACGCGCGTGAGGCATTCCGTCTGATGTGTGAAGATCGGGTGCTGAATATTTCACCGGCCTATCTGCGGCCGGGCTTCGCATTCGGCGGATCATGTCTGCCGAAGGACGTGCGCAGTTTCCTGGCACTGGCCGATGCGCGCAGCCTTGCAGCGCCGTTGCTCCATCAGTTGCTGCCGGCCAATCAGGCGATCATTGACCGCGCATTCAACGCGATTGCCCGGCATGGCCGCCAGCCTGTCAGCCTGTTCGGCCTGGCATTCAAGCAGGGCACCGATGACCTTCGCGAATCGCCGTTCGTAACCCTGGCGGAACGGCTACTGGGCAAGGGCTACGATCTGCGGATCTATGACAGGTTCGTGCATGTCGCGCGCCTGATTGGCACGAACCGCGCCTATATCGATCGCGAGATTCCGCATCTGGAGCGGCTGATGGTCGACAGTCCGCAAGACGCGGTTGCGGACACACGCGTCGTGGTCATCGGCCATGTTGCACCGGAGGATCGGCCGGCCTTGTTGGCTGCCTTGTCCGGGCACGTGGTCATCGACCTCGCCGGTCTCGCCGATTTGGCCGAGTGTCCGAATATCACCTACGAAGGCTTGAGCGGGTGAGGGTGGCAGGACGGCGTTGCCGCTGGTGATCCCGTTGTGATGCCGGCGCGCCCGAAACTGCTGTTCGTCAGCCCCCGGTTCCTGTTCCCCATGGACCAGGGCGGCAAGATCCGCACAGGCAATATCCTGCGGGGACTCAAGGGCGGCGCGTTCGAGGTGACTCTGGCGTCACCGGCACCGGCCGATGCCACTCGCTTTGCCGCCGACATCCAGGCAACCGCCGACCATTTCATCTCCTGGCCGGAGCGGGTGCCGACTGTGATGAAGCGCCTGCTTTCGCTTGGAAGCCGCTTGCCGGTTGCTGTTGCGACCGATCGCTCTGCTGCGGGAAGCGCCTGTCTGCGCCGTGCGCTGAGCGACGGGCCGGATCTGGTCGTGGCCGACTTTCCTCATGCGGCGATCCTGCTGCCGGATCGGATCGACGCTGCTTCCGTCATGTTCACCCACAATATCGAGGCAGAGATTTTCGAGCGCCACGCCAGCCGAACCCGTGGTCTCTGGCGCATGGTCTGGTCCGATCAGAGCCGCAAGATGCGCCGGTTCGAAGAACGCACGCTGCGGCGCTTCGATAGCGTCATCGCGGTTTCGCGGCGAGACGCGAATGTGCTGACGAAGCGCTACGGCCTGCCGGTGACCGAAGCGATCGACACCGGAGTCGATCTGGATTTCTTCGCTGCGTGTCCCGCGGATGCGGCGCCCGACCCGGGGGGCGATGGCGGCGTCCTGGTGTTTACG
>DATNEJ010000236.1:0-17377 GCA_035606775.1 Acetobacteraceae bacterium
AAACGCAAGGCTGTTCCGCCGGCCGGCAGCTTCGCCGCCAGTTCGGTGCGGGTCCAGTCCAGCACCGGCATGAAGTTGTAGCAGATCGTGCGGACACCGAGCGCGGCCAGGTTGCGCAATGACTGCCGGTACTTGTCGAACAGCGACGACAGATCGCCCTCCGCGCGCTTGATCGGTTCGGCGACCGGCAGGCTTTCCACCACGCTCCAGCGCAGGCCGAGCGCGGGATTTGCCTCGATGACGGCCTTACGCCGCGCGATCTCGTGTTCGGTCCACACCACGCCGTAGGGGATATGATGAAGGGCAGTAACGATCCCGGTGGCACCGGTCTGGGCGATCTCGTGAAGCCGGATCGCGTCGTCCGGGCCGAACCAGCGCCAGGTCTGTTCCATCAGGCGATGTCCCGTTGTGCTGCCGGCGTTTTGCCGGGGTCTTCAAAGAAATCCGCATGTGCCGCGGCGATGCGTTCGATCGCGCCGAACGCCGTGCGCAGATGGCGCTGCATCGCGTCACCCGCGCCGTCGCTGTCATGCGCGGCGATGCGATCGACGATGTCCTCGTGCTGGCGGAAGATCATCGCCAGCCATGCGCTGTCTTCCAGCGACAGATGGCGCACGCGGTCAAGCTGCGCCTTCACCGACGCGATTACTCGCCAGACCGTCGCATGGCCGGCGATCTCCAGGATCACGCAATGCATGGCCTCGTCCAGCTCGAAGAAACCGCGCTGGTCTCCCTCCTCGACCCGTCGCCGCTGCGCGGTGATGTGCCGGCGGAGCGTATCGATCTGCGGCCGGGTGGCGGCGAGCGCGGCGCGCCGGACCGCCAGGCATTCCAGCGCTTCCCGGATGAACTGGCCGTCCGCCACCGCCGCCAGGTTGATCGGCGCGACGAAACTGCCGACCTGCGGCACGACGCGCAAAAGCTGTTCCTGGACCAGGCGCAGGAATACCTGGCGGACCGGCGTGCGGCTGATGCCGTGCTGTTCGGCGAGCAGGTTTTCCGACAGTGCATCGCCGGGCCGGATGCGCCCGCTCAGGATATCGTCGCGCAGGCTGGTGTACAGCCGGTCCGCCTTGGCCCTGGCCGGTTCGAAGCGATCGAGGCTTGCGACGGAACGGGATTCCACGCTGTGTCTTGTACACATGTATACAAGTCGTGCAAGACCTTGTCGGCTGCGGCCCGCCTGGCCGCCGACTCTCAACCGAAACGTGTAGGAATGGGTGGGCCTTGAAAGGCTACCACAGCAGGTAGGCGACTACCCCGGTGAGCGCCCATACCGGCAGCGAGAGCAAAATACCTCGTGCGATTCCTCTTGCGGGACCGAGACGATTGCCTTCCTGGAGAGGGTCGCCGACCAGCGGAACGGTAGCCGCAGCATCCGTCAGGGGGGCCGAGCGTCTCGTCGCGACGCCGAGAGTGGAGTTAGGTACATCCAACACTGTGGACATCGGCCATTCCCCGGGCTTGTCGTAGAGCCTTGCGGTCTGTTGGCAGAGGCAGCAAATCTATTCACGTATACTTACGAAATTGCAACAGGACCATTACCGATCTTTTCTGCCTAATCAACAGATCGGGAGCCCGAACGCCTTCTTTGCCCGATGGGCTATCGGCTGGCAAGCATCTTTTCCGATTTTCGGCGGTCTGGTCATGCACGCATGGATAGGCAACGAACGGCAGACCCCAACTTTTTGTCTGACCGCGTGATTCACGTCTCCGGCGTGCCGCCGCCGACGATCACGCTCAGGTCCGACCGCGTGATTCACGTCTCCGGCGTGCCGCCGCCGACGATCACGCTCAGGTCCGATCGCGTGATTCACGTCTCCGGCGTGCCGCCTCCGACGATCACGCTCTACCGTTCCGCCGTGCCGGTGCTGCCGAACCCCCCCTGCCCTCGCTCGGTCTGGTCCAGCGCCCCAACCTCCAGCCACGCGGCGCGCGTCACCGGCGCCAGCACCGCCTGGGCGATCCGCGCTCCCCGCTCGACAACGAACGGCTCTGTCCCGGCGTTCAGGACGATCACCTGGATCTCGCCACGATAGTCCTGGTCGATGGTGCCCGGACTGTTCGGCAGCACGATGCCGTGGCGCAGGGCCAGCCCGGACCGCGGGCGGATCTGCAATTCATGATCCGCCGGCAGTGCAATGGTCAGCCCGGTCGGAATCAGCGCCCGCCCGCCGGGCGCGATCGTCACGGGCGCATCGACCGCGGCCAGCAGGTCCATGCCCGCGGCGCCGGAGGTGGCGTAGAACGGAAGCGACAGCCCGGCGGCATGAGGCAGGCGGCAGACCTGGACGGAAACTGGCATGCGCCGATCCTGCTACGGCGCCGGGGCAACCGCAACGCGGCGGTTCCGCCGGGCGCTTAATGCTTACCGGTCGTTGACGGGCGGGTGGTGGTGACCGTCGGCGCCCCGCCGGTGATCACCGGGCCGACGACCTGGTGATTGCTGAAGGCAGTGCCCGGCACCGGTGCTGCCGGATTGCTGGCACTCGGCGCGCCCGCCGGCACAATCCCGCTGATCAGCGGCGGCGCAACCGGGGCGACGGGTGCCGCGGCCGGCACGGCCGCGGGGGCAACCACCGGCGCAACGGCGGGGGCGGCCGGGACCACGATCACCGGCGGCGCGATGGCGGTCGGCACCGCAACCGGCGCCACGGGTGCCACCGGCGCAGGCGCGGGCACGGCGGCGACCGCTGGCGCTGGCGCGACGGCCAACGGTGCCGGAGCCGGCGCTGGGGCGGCAGGTGCAGCGGTGGCCGTCGCCAGGCTGGGCATGCTGCTGGCCGGCGCGGCCACCGGACTCGCGGCGGGTGCGGCAGCTCCCGCATCGGACGGCACCGCGAGACCGGCCGAGACTGGTGGAAGCGGCAGGTCAGGCGCCGCCGTAATCCCGGAAACACTGTGCCCGATGCGGCCTTGCCCCGGCGCGGACGGCTGATCCGAAGAAGAAGCCGGGCCGGCCGTGCCCGTCAGAGCTGCCACCTGCGATTGGCCGGCGGCGTCTTCCTGACTGATGGCAGCCGGCACCGCGGTCCGCCCGTCCGTGGCCTTCACGCCCGTGGCGACATAAGAGCCATCCCGCTGCCGTTCGAGCGAAACGATCGCGCGAACCCCGGCATCGTCGGTGCCAGCCACATCCGGCGCAGCCGGCAGTACCACGTCTCCGCCAAGGTGCGCCTGGCCGCCCGAGACCCGCACGAAGGACTGGATGACGACGTGGTCCATCGCATTGCCGAAAAATGCCGGCGGGTTACTCATCAGCAGATCAGTGCGCAGGCTCGCGACCCGCAGCACGCCGTCTTCATAGGTGCCCGTCACGCTCACGAGCTTCCCGCTCGGCACCTGCATCCCCGCCGGCAGCATCAATGCGAGCGTCCCGATGCGGGGCGATCCGGAGTCCCCGGCAATCCTGCCGCGAACCAGGATGATCCGGCCGTTATCCGGGTCCAGCCGGCTGGCGACGATGGTCCCATCGCCCGCGCGCAAGCCGCTGACCGCGACCCAGTCACCCAGCGAAAGGTGCTTCACGCTCCAGGCCGTGCTCGGGACGGTCACACGCTGTCCGGCGACGACAATGGCACCCGAGCCGATTTCCACCGCCTCGATCGGGCCGGCGACCTCATGGCGGACCGCGATCCGCGAGGCCCGCAGGCCGGCCGCCTGCGGCATGGCCGAGATGACGACAATCTGGCCGACGCGCAGCCCGGCCCCCGACCCGGCAGCCCCCTCGGTCGCGACATCCATGTCCACCGGGATCGTGCGGTCCAGCCCGACCTCCAGATCATCGACGCAGACGCTGGCGAACCCGGTGACGACGCCGACGATGCCCGTCCCGCCGATGCCTCGGTCAGCGACCCTGGATGGGCCGGCGGTGACACCCGTGCCACCTATGCCGCGGTCCGCGACAATCGGGCCGCCGTCCGGTCCGACGCGACAGGAAGCGGCCAGAGACTTGGCCGCTGACGCCTGCTCATCGCCGGGCGCGGGTTTTGCCGTCGTGGCCTTTTTGGGCGCGCGCGGAATCGCAAAGCCGAGGGCCGGCATCGGCCGCAGTGGACCATGCACAACCTGCGGCGGTTCAGTCGGTGGCTGAACCGGCGCACAGGAGGCCGCAAGCAGCAGGCCTGCAAGGGTGAGCCATCGAATCATGGTTCGGGCTCCTCGGAAGGGGGCGCCGCCTCTTCGGCAGCGAACACGTAGACACCGAGATTGACCCGCCGCGGCCCCTGCGCCTCGGCTCCCTGTTCCACCAGGGTCAGCGCGTGCCGGTTAACCTCCAGCAGGGCATGCACAGCCGCCTGACGGGCAAATGCCTCCAGGTCTTTTGCCGCAGCCTCCGACAGGCCATCGTAATGCACGCTGCGGTCAAGGAACGGAGGCGCCGTCCCCGTGCTGATATTGGCCACCGCCGCCGCGACATGGTCGTGGAGATTTCTGGAGAAGTAGAAAATCTGTTCCTCGCCGCCGGTTCGCGGAATAAACGCTTCAGTATTCAAATGCACATAGTCGTCGGCATCGAGCTGCACGATGCCCTGCGTCAGCCAATCGTCCAGAACCGCGCGGGGGCGCACGTCCCTGGTCACCGATGAAATCAGGTCGTCGAATGTCTCAATCGTCTCATCCTTTGCCACTCGAGGCAAGGGTTTTGGGCGCCCGTCCGCGTCGAGATAGGCGGGACTGCCGAGCCAGAGGGCGATGATCTGGCTGCTGATGGTGACGATTTCCGGGACGTCTTCCGCATCGGGCGGCAGTTCCCGCAGCCGCCGGATTTCCTTGCGATGCACCCCGGTGAGCAAGCTGATACGGCTGTCTGTCTGGGCGCGCCGGCCGACCAGCACGTCCTGGGCCGCGACCTCCACAAACAAAGCGCGCAGCAGGTCGGCCAGGATCGGGTATGTAATGCCACGCTGCATCATCAGGCGGACAAGCGGGCGCAAAAGCCGCCGCGCCGCCTTCAGAAGCGCCGCAGGAGGCGGCGAATGCGAACGTTCGGTCCCAGACATGCCCGGTATGGTTGCCCTTTGTTAATCTCCCCATAGCACGGTGCGGTGTGGGAAATATACCCACATCAGCACGAAATCGTCTTGACGTGGGATTTTTTCCCACATACGGTTGCAGACGTTCCGCAGCGCTCGATTCGCGAGTCGCGGTACCCGGACGGAAGGGACCAGCTTGGCCCCGGACTCTGTGCAAGGACGTTTCGGCCATGTCATTTCTTTCGCCCGCGAGGGCCTATCCCGACCGAGTTCAGGAGCGCCGGTCCGGCGAGCAAGACCTGATCGGCCCGGCGGTCCGGCCGCGCTTCGGTTCGGCCGATCATGCGCCGAACCGAACCGGGGGGGAGGCCGATGCGGAGATCGACCTCCGCCAGCTTCGTCACCACACCAAGAACACGCTGCAGCGCATCCTGGGGCTGATCAACCAGAACCCCGGCCTGCGCGAGTCACCCGAAGGCCAGCAGATCGCGCAGGAACTCGAGTACCGCATCTGCCTGTCCGCCAAGGTGTCCGACGCGCTGTTTGGCCTGACGAAATCCCCGGCCTCCATGTCCGATCGGCTCAGGGTGCTGAGCGGCAGCCTTGTCGACCTGCTGCGTGAGGAAAGTCAGACGATCAGGCTTGGTGTTTCGGTGCGCGGGGACTGCCCGGTGCATCTGCGCCAGACGGTGCTGCGCGTCGCGAACGAGTTGATCGGGAACGCCGTCAAGCACGGAATGCGCGGCCGGCCGACCGGACGCATCACGGTGCGGCTGGCCAGCGACGAAGGGACGCGCACCACGCTGACCGTTGTCGATAACGGCTGGGGCTTCAGCGGCTCGCCCACGATGGGCGAGGGCCTGGAAGTTGCGCAGGGCCTGGCCGAACGGCACGACGGGACACTGAACGTCTGGACCGATGAGGGCACTGTCGCGGTGCTCGATCTGCCGCATTAGCAACCGGTTCGGCGAACCGTCCCACACCGCCGCTTTGTGCGAACCGGCGACTGGTGTCGCCGTGGCGTCGTTGCATCTTTGACGTTTGCGCAGTGGCGGCGGCAACCTGCCGGCCGCGCGACAGTCTTTTCCGCCTCGCTGGGCGCCCGGCCTCGCCTCGCCGCGCAAAGCCATTGCACGAAGCTCGCGCCACTTGAACCAACAAAGCCGGTTTCTTACCTCCTTTGGTGTCGGAACGCCCGCCTTGGGGTTCGGACAGTGATCAACAGGGCTGGCCCAAACGGGGAGCCCGCAACAGTGACCTTGCTTAATAAGGAGGTTCAGTGATGAACACACTCGACTTTGCGCCCTTGCTCCGTACCGCCATCGGCTTTGACCGGATGGCGCGGCTGATGAACAACGCCGCCGCCGCAGGGGATGCGCCCAGCTACCCGCCCTACAACATCGAAAAGACCGGCGACGACACCTACCGCCTGACGATGGCGGTGGCAGGCTTCCGTCCGGAAGAGATCGACCTGACGGTCAAGGACAACACGCTGGTGGTGTCAGGCCGCACGGCCAATGACGGCCAGAAGAACGAAGTGCTTTACCGCGGCATCGCCGGCCGCGCATTCGAGCGTCACTTCGTCCTGGCCGACCATATTGTCGTGGAGGGCGCCGACCTGCAGCACGGCCTTCTGCATGTCGGCCTGAAGCGGGTCGTGCCGGAAGCGCTCAAGCCGCGGCGAATCCCGATCGGCACCGGCGCCGATGGCGCCGCGCCGGCAATCGCGAACGACGCGTCGACGCCGGCCCAAGCGGCCTGACGTTGCGGGCCAGTCTGGCCCGACAGCGGCATGCGACAGAAGGGGCCGGTCTTCCGGCCCCTTTTTGCATGCCGGTCCGTCACCCTCCCGCGTGCCTCACCCCAGCGGCTGGCTCGTCCTGTCTTCGGCTGCCGGAGTCACTCCTGGAGCGTGATCGTCGCAGGCGGAATCGCCGGAGACGTGAATCACGCGAACAAACAATGAGTTAGATCCTGGTCGGTGCGTCTATTTGCACCGAACAGGCTCTAACGGCGGAAAAAGGCGTCGGCGGCACTGCGATGGCTCTGCTTGCGCGTGATCTCGGCCTCGACGCGCGCGATTTCTTCCTTGAGCTCGGCGATATACTCGTTCAACTCCTTGACCCCGAGAGGATCGAGCACGAGCTTTTCCAGCCTGTAGCGCTTGCGGACGGGCAGGTCGTCATCCTCAGCCATGCAGCCCCCTATACGCCGACAAACAATAATAAGGACGGCACACTCACTTGACCCGTCCCTGTACGCTTGTCATATCCCATTCGGCCGCGCCTGCGGCGAACGAGCGCCGGTACCGCGGCCTTGTAGAGTGAAGAAACCATGACCCTGCCGCTGATGCCAAAGGCCACCGCCGTGTGGCTGATCGAGAAAACCGCGCTGACATTCACGCAAATCGCCGATTTCTGCGGTATGCATCCGCTCGAGGTCCAAGCCATCGCCGATGGCGAAGTGGCGCAAGGGATAGTCGGCTATGACCCGATTGCCAACGGCCAGCTCACGCAGGACGACATTCGCCGCTGCGAAGCCGATCCGAACGCGCGCCTGAAGCTCGCGCCCACGGCGCTGCCGGTGCCCAAGAGGCTTCGCGGGTCCCGCTACACGCCGGTAGCCAAGCGGAACGACCGGCCAGACGCGATCGCATTCCTCCTGCGCAACTTCCCCCAGCTTTCGGAAGCCCAGGTCGGCAAGCTGCTCGGCACTACCAAGGACACGATCCAGAAGGTGCGGGACAAGACCCACTGGAACAGCGCGAACATCAAGCCTCGCGATCCCGTGATCCTCGGCCTGTGCACGCAGACGGACCTCAACGCGATGGTCAGCCAAGCCAATGAGCGGCTGGAGCGTGAGGGGCGGACAGTGCCGCTGCCCCCGCCGCCGGAGGCGGACGAAGCCGCCTGACCGACAGCGGAGGCAGCGTCCGCCGTGTCGGCTCAATTCGTCTGGGTGCGTAGTTTCTCGATTTCTTCCTTTACGTGCAGCTTCTCTATTTTCAGGCGCGTGAGGGTGTCGGAGTCCGGTCGGGGTCGCTGGTCCTCGTCAAAGATGCGCGTTTCGAGAGACGCATGGCGTTCCTTGAGGGCATCGAGACGAGTATTCAGGCTCATGGGCAGGGTACCTCCGATTGATCCCGGTTGGCATTTGATCCCGGTCGGTCGCCCGCAGCCGCCGCAACGGCCGCGGCAGGTGATGCTAACGCCGTTTCCGGTGCTTCGGCCAGCCGAAATCGTGCCCATGAACGACACGGGAACGGGGGTGGGTTTGGCCGGCCTCTCTGTGCTATCAACTGCCCGGAGGTCCATGGCCAAGCTGCATCTTGTTCCGGCCTATGCCCGCAGGAGAAGAGTCCCCCGCCTGCCCCATACCCAGCGCGGCCGGGCCGGCGCGACCCGATCCTGCCTGCTGCCCGCACTGATCCCCGCGCAGCCCCCCGCACTGACCGGGTTCCACCGATGCTGACGGACCGGGACTCACTGCTGCGGACGCTGCACGAACTGCGCAGCGAACACCGTGACCTGGACACGGTAATCGCCCGCCTGGCTGAGCAGGGGGGCGCGGACCAGTTGCACCTACAGCGCCTGAAGAAGCGCAAGCTGATGCTGAAAGACGAAATCGCCTGGCTGGAGAGCCGGTTGATCCCGGACAGTATCGCATGACCCGCCGCGACGGCTTTCAGCAGCAATGAACGACTCAATGCCGCGCGTGGGGATCATCATGGGAAGCCAGTCGGACTGGCCGACCATGCGGCATGCGTCGGAGACTCTGGCCACCCTCCAGATCGCGCATGAGACCCGGATCGTGTCGGCTCATCGCACACCGGACCGGCTTCGGGAGTACGCGATCTCGGCACGGGACCGAGGACTGCGGGTCATCATTGCCGGGGCCGGTGGGGCAGCCCACCTGCCCGGCATGTGCGCGGCCTGGACTCCCCTGCCCGTGTTCGGCGTTCCGGTGGAAAGCCACGCGCTCAAGGGCATGGACAGCCTTCTGTCGATCGCACAGATGCCGGCCGGCATACCGGTCGGCACCTTGGCGATTGGCCGTTCCGGCGCGGTCAATGCGGCCCTGCTTGCCGCCTCCGTTCTGGCGCTGACGGACCCCGAACTGGCACTGCGCCTGGATGCCTTGCGGGCCGAACAGACAAGGATGGTCGCAGCGGCTCCCTCGGACGAGGCATGAACTTTCCGCTGCCGCCCAATGCCACCATCGGGCTGGTCGGCGGCGGCCAGCTTGGCCGCATGTCCGCCCTCGCCGCCGCGCGCCTGGGCTACCGCTGCCACATCCTGACGCGGGAAGTGGACAGCCCCGCCGCACAGGTGTCGCATTGCGTCACCATCAGCGATTACAGCGATCCGGCCTCATTGCGGGCATTCGCCGCCGCCGTGGATGTCATCAGCTTTGAGTTCGAGAATATCAGCGCGGAGGGCCTTGAGCTCCTGGCCTCGCTGAAGCCGGTGCGCCCTGCGCCGGACGTTCTGCGCGTGAGTCAGGATCGAGTGCTGGAAAAGAGCTTCCTGAACGGTGCCGGCGCCGCGACTGCGCCCTGGGCGCCGGTGGGATCCCTGGCGGACCTGCACGACGCGGTTCGCCGCCTCGGCCTGCCCGCGGTGCTGAAAACGACACGCCTCGGCTATGACGGCAAAGGCCAGGCGATGTTGCGCACCATGGACGATCTGCCGTCTGCCTTCGATCGGCTTCAGCCGAAACCACTGATCCTTGAAGGGTTCGTGAACTTTTCCCAGGAGATCAGCGTCGTTGTCGCGCGTGGTGCGGATGGGGGCATGTCGGCATTCGACACCGTGGCCAATCGTCATCGCGACCACATCCTGGACGTGACGCTGGCGCCCGCGCCTGTGCGCGAAGCCGTCAGCGAGGCCGCGCAATCAATCGCGCGAACAATCACGCAGGCGCTCAACGTCGTCGGCTTGCTGGCGATCGAGATGTTTGTCGATGAAACCGGCCGTGTCCTGGTCAACGAGGTTGCGCCCCGGCCGCACAATTCAGGCCACTGGACGATTGACGCCTGCCCGGCCAGCCAGTTCGAGTTGCATATCAGGGCGATCGCAGGACTGCCGCTGCCGCCCGCTGTCCGGCATTCGGATGCCGTGATGAAAAACCTTGTCGGCCCGGAAGGCGCAGCGCTGTGGCCCGCCGCCGTGGCGACCCCGGGCCTGATCCCGCACCTCTACGGCAAGGCGGAAGCACGTCCAGGCCGCAAGATGGGTCATGTCACCCGGCTGTTCCCCAAAGGCGCACTCCCCGGACCCTTCGGCATCGCCGCCGCGCTCGGCCCGCTCGGACAGGACCAGGGCGACAGCGGCTGACGACGAGCCTGCTCGGTGCTGAGGGAAGCACCGAGCAGGTCCCATATCTTTATCGGATCGCGTGATTCACATCTCCGACGATTCCGCCTGCGATGATCACGCTCAAGTTGGATCGCGCGGTTTACGTCTCCGGCGCTTCCGCCCGCGACGGCCGCGCTCTGACCGTGACGAGACCAGACGGAACGCGTGGGCCGGATCTCACCAGCCGAGTGCGGCGCGAACCGGCGGAAGGGCCCGCAGGTGCTTTGCGTGGTCACCGGCAAACCGCAACACCAAATGCCTTGCGCCGGCAGCAGCGTAACCGGCAAGCCATTCGCCCAAGCGACCCGGCGGCCCGGCATAAACCGCCTGTCTGGCGCGCATGACAGAGGCGGGCTGGCCGTAGTAGCGCTCCAGAAATGAGTCGAGGCGTGCATTCGCACGTGCCGCGTCGTCATCGAGCGATAGGGTCAGATACATGGCTCCGGCCAGGCCGGCCGGATCGCGGCCGGCGTTGCGGGCGATCGTCTGCACTTCGGCCCATTGCGCGGCGAAGGTGGTTGCGCTCGGCGAGATCGGGAACCAGCCGTCGAACCACTGGCCGGCACGCTGAAGGCTCGCCGGCAGGTTTCCGCCGATCCAGATCGGTGGACCGCCCGGCCGGCTTGGCGTAGGAGCCAGCACCCCGTCCCGGACCTGCCAGCGCCCATCCCACTGGACCGGCTGGCCGGTCCACAGCGCGCGGCACAGCCGCAGGCCCTCCATCATCCGTCCGACGCGCTTTTCGAATGGCACGCCTGCCGCGGCGAACTCCGCCCGAATGTTCGACACATCCGCCGCGATGCCGACGCCCAGAATCAGGCGCCCATTGCAAATCTGATCGAGCGTCGCTACCTGATGCGCCAGCAGCACCGGATTGCGCAGCGCTGGCAAAAGCACGGCAGTTCCGAGAGTCATCCGAGGCAGGCGCCCGGCAACACCGGCAAGCAAGGTCAGCGGCTCATGACGCGGGCGGGCCAGCAGCGAGTCGCCGACCCATAGCGAGTCGTAACCAAGCGCCTCAGCCTCCGCCGCAAGCGACAGCAGCGCATCGGTGTCTGGACTGCCTTCCATGATGCGCTCACGCGTGGGCAGGAGATAGCCGATCTTTGGGGACATCAACCGCCTCCCGACAACGGGGCCTTCATATTGCACCGGGCTGAGCCACCCGGCCGCCACGCACCAAGCATCAACCCAGCGCGGCAACACCCGGCAGCGTCTTCCCTTCCAGCCATTCCAGGAAGGCCCCGCCGGCGCTCGAGACGTAGCTGAGCTTATCCAGGACACCCGCCTGCCGCAGGGCGGAGACCGTGTCACCCCCGCCGGCGACACTGCGCAAGCCCCGTTCGCTTGTTGCCTGCGCGACCGCGTGCGCCAGGGCCACGGTTGCCGCGTCGAAGGGTGGCGTTTCGAACGCCCCCAGCGGACCGTTCCAGACGAGCGTGCGGATCGCCGCCAGACGGTGGATCAGCGCCGCGACCGAAGCGGGGCCGACATCCAGGATCATCGCATTCGCCGGCACCGCGTCGACCAGCACCGTCTTGATCGGCGGGTTCGGCTTGAACTCCTCGGCAATTACCACGTCATGCGGCAGCATGATTTCGCATTTCTCGGTCTTTGCACGCGCCAGGATTTCCCGTGCGGTGTCGTGCATGTCGGCTTCCTGCAACGATTTGCCGACCGCCAGGCCCTGCGCCGCCAGGAACGTGTTCGCCATCGCGCCGCCGATCACCAGCAGATCGACCTTGCCGATAAGGTTGCCCAGCAATTCAAGCTTGGTGGAAACCTTGGCGCCGCCGACAATCGCCGCCACCGGACGAACCGGCTTGCCGAGCGCGGTATCGAGCGCCTCCAGTTCGGCCTGCATCAGCCGCCCGGCGTAGGCGGGCAGAACATGTGCGACACCTTCGGTGCTCGCATGGGCACGATGCGCGGCCGAGAAGGCGTCGTTCACGAAGATATCCGCGAGCTTCGCGAGTTGCGCGGCAAAGGCCGGATCGTTCTTTTCCTCTTCCGCGTGGAAGCGGGTATTTTCCAGAACCAGCACCTCACCCAGCGACAGGCGCTCCACCGCCTGTTCGGCGACGACGCCAACGCAGTCCTCGGCGAAGCGGACCGGCCTGCCCAGCACCTGCCCCAGGGCGGCTGCCACCGGCGCAAGCGACATGTCCGGCACCCGCTTTCCCTTCGGCCGGTCGAAATGGCTGCAGACGATGACCTTGGCACCCTTGTCGGCCAGCTCGCGGATGGTAGGAGTCAGTCGCTCGATCCGCGTCAGGTCAGTGATCTTTCCATCGCGCACCGGCACGTTGAGATCGGCGCGCACCAGCACGCACTTACCGGCTACGTCCAATCCGTCCAGGGTTCGGAAAGTCATGCTTCGGACTCCACATCAATGGCCGGGACAAGCCCGGCCATTGTCCGCACGCTGCGACTTGTAAGGTGCGTTAAACGGCGTCAGAGGCTGCCGAAGAACGCCGCCGTATCCGACATCCGGTTGGAGAAACCCCACTCGTTGTCGTACCAGCCCATCACGCGGGCCAGCGCGCCGTCCACGACCGTCGTCTGGGTCGAATCGAACGTGCAGGATGCCGGATTGTGATTGAAGTCGATGCTGACGAGCGGCGCCTTGTTGTAGTCGAGAATGCCCGCGAGCGCGCCCTTCGACGCGTCCTGCATCGCGGCGTTGATCTCATCCTTGGTGGCCTGCTTCGACAGGTTCACATCCAGCGACACCAAAGAGACGTTCGGCGTCGGGATGCGGATGGCGGTGCCGTCCAGCTTGCCCTTGAGCTCCGGCAGCACGAGGCCCACGGCGCGGGCGGCACCCGTCGAGGTTGGGATCGCCGACACGGCCGCCGCACGGGCGCGGTGCAGGTCCTTGTGCAACGTATCTACGGTGTTCTGGTCACCGGTATAGGCATGAATGGTGACCATGTAGCCCCGCAAGATACCGAAGCGCTCATGCAGCACCTTGGCCATCGGCGCGAGGCAGTTGGTGGTGCAGGACGCATTGGAGACGACCGTCATCTCCCGCGTCAGGGTCTTGTGATTGACGCCGTAGACGATTGTCGCGTCCACCTCATCCGCCGGGGCGGAGATCAGCACCTTGCGTGCGCCCGCGGCCAGCAGTGCAGACGCCTTGGCCTTGCTGGCGAAAATGCCTGTGCATTCCAGCGCCACATCGACACCGGCATACGGCACCTTGGTCGGGTCGCGCTCTGCGGAGACCTTCAGCGGGCCGTAGACCTTGCCGTTATGGCGGACGGTGATGGTATCGCCGGACACCTCGATCTGACCCGGGAAGCGGCCATGCACGCTGTCATAGGCAAAGAGGTGCGCATTGGCCTCCACGCTGCCGAGATCGTTGATCGCAACGGGCACAACGTCGTCCCGCCCGCTTTCGATAATGGCGCGCAGCACCAGTCGTCCGATTCGCCCGAACCCGTTGATCGCGACCTTGACGGCCATGGTCGATGTCCTTTCCTCAGCCTTCCGGCGTTTTAGAGCCTTTTCGGTGCGGATAGAAGCATCGAAAAGGCTCTAACTCGTTGTTTGATCGCGTGGATTCACGTCTTCGGCGATGGCGCCTCCGACGATCACGCTCCAGCAAGCCATTGTTCAGGACCGTGAGTCACGTCTCGGGCGGTCCCGCCCGCGACGATCACGTTCTGGCCACGGAGTTTTGCGCGGCCACCCACATCAATCAACGGGCGGCCCTTCCGCCAAAGCCATGGATCACGGCCCGGTGCCTGGTGGTGTGACTCAGCCCAGGTGCTTCTTCACGGCGGCGACCACTGCCTCCGGCGTGATGCCGAAGTGCTTATAGAGGTCCTCGAATTTGCCCGACGCGCCGAACCCGTGCATGCCGATGAACATCCCGTCGGGGCCGAGCCAGCGCTCCCAGCCGAAATCGCAGCCTGCCTCGATGCCGATCCGCGGCGCACCACCCAGGACCTCCGCGCGATAGGCGTCTTCCTGCTGGCTGAACAGTTCCCAGCAGGGCAGGGAAACCACGGCGATCGCGATACCCTCAGCCGCCAGCATCTCGCGTGCGGCCATGGCGATGCTCACTTCGGACCCGGTGCCGATCACGGTCGCCTGCCGAGGCCCCTCTGCCTCGGCCGCGACATAGCCGCCACGGGCGCAGCGGTTTTCGGCCGCATCGGTGCGGAAGGCGGGCAGCGCCTGCCGGGTGAGCACCAGCAGGCTTGGGCCCTCCCCGCGCCGCATCGCGAGTTCCCAGCATTCCGCCGTCTCCATCGTGTCGGCCGGGCGATAGACATGCAGGCCCGGCATGGCGCGCAGGCTTGCCAAGTGCTCCACCGGCTGATGGGTAGGGCCGTCTTCGCCCAGGCCGATGCTGTCATGCGTCAGGACGTGGATCACCCGCTGCTGCATGATTGCGCCAAGGCGGATGGCCGGGCGCATGTAGTCGGTGAACACGAAGAATGTGCCGGTATAGGGGATGATCCCGCCGTGCAGCGCCATGCCGTTGGCAGCGGCGGTCATGCCATGTTCCCGTATGCCGTAATGGATGTAGCGCCCGCCATAGTTGCCGGCCGCGATCGAAGCCATCCCCTTCACCAGCGTCAGGTTCGAACCGGTGAGGTCAGCCGAACCGCCGATCAGCTCCGGGGTCGCGGGGATCAGCGCCTCCAGACATTTCTGGCTTGACTGCCGCGTGGCGAGCTTCGGCTTCGTTTCGGCGATTTCCTGCTTCAGGGCAGCGACGGCATCGTGCCAGTTATCGGGCAGCCTGCCGGCGATGACCCGTTCGAACTCCGCCCGCTGGCCGTGCCGCGCCAGGCGCTTGAGCCAGGAGCGACGGGCCGGCGCGCCGCGTGCCCCGACAGCGTGCCATCTCTCCAGCAGGTCGTCGGGGATGGTGAATGGGGGCTCGTCCCAGCCCAGGTCGGCTTTCGCGCCGGCGGCTTCCTTGGGACCGAGTGGGGAGCCGTGGACCGCGTTGGTGCCGGCCTTGGTGGGGGCGCCAAGGCCGATAATGGTCCGGCAGGCAATCAGGGTCGGCTTTTTCGACCGCACCGCGAAGGACAGGGCGGCATTGATCTGCACGGGATCGTGACCGTCGATGCGCTTCGTCGCCCAGCCATACGCCGCAAACCGCCTGAGCACGTCATCCGAGTAGGACAGCGCCGTGTCGCCGTCGATCGACACGTGGTTGTCGTCATAAAGGACGGTCAGCTTGGACAGGCAGAGGTGCCCGGCGAGGGCCGAACATTCGTGGCTGATGCCCTCCATCATGTCGCCGTCCGAGGCAATGACCCAGGTGCGGTGATCCACCAGGGATTTGCCGAAGCGTGCCGCCATGTTGCGTTCGGCGATCGCCATGCCGACCGCGGTGGCGATGCCCTGGCCGAGCGGGCCGGTGGTGGTCTCGATGGCGGGGTGTTCACCGTGTTCAGGGTGCCCCGCGGCCGGCGAGTGAAGCTGACGGAAATTACGGATGTCGTCGATCGTCAGGCCGGCATGGCCTGTCAGGTAGATCAGGCCATACAGCAACAACGAGCCGTGGCCGGCCGACAGGACGAACCGGTCGCGATCCGGCCAGTGCGGGTCCGCGGCATCGAATTTGTGATACCGGCTCCATAGGGCAGTCGCGACGTCGGCCATGCCCATCGGCAGGCCGGGATGCCCCGACTTCGCCTGTTCGGTTGCATCGATGGCGAGCGCGCGGATGGCGTCCGCCATGCGGCGGGCTGGCGTCACGGGGCGGGCGAGTATCTCCGCCTGGTGGGCCAATGCTGGGTTGTCAGCGACGAGTTCGGCAATGGCGGCCATGACACCTCCTCGGGATCGGCCGCTATAGGCGGCGGGGTTGGGCTGGGCAACCCCTCCGCAAGTTCGGCGCCAAGCCGGAAATGCGGCAGCGCTCTACCCGGTTACGCCCTTTCCTCCATTGGCGGAGGCGCCCACCCTGACGGTGCCGGAAACCGCATCAAGCGGTCGGCGTCAGGGTTTGCATAACACCGGAGGCCAGCAACGCGTGCGCCTGTGCCGTCGGGTGCAGTTGATCGAAGAAGAGGTAGCCGTTCTGCGCCGCGCCGGTCGCCTGCAGGGTGCCGCTCGTCGGGTCCGTCAGGTTCCCGGTCCAAAGCGGCTGGGTGACGTTGTTGAAACCGTGGGCGGAAGGATTGGCGACCACCTGGTCAAGCAGCGCGTAGGTATCAACCAGGTCCACTTTCAGTGCGCCGCTTGCCGCCAGCGTCTGCATCGCCGATGCCAGCTCATTGTTGTAGCGCGCAGCCAGCACGGAAGACGCGGCGTCACTCGCGGGACGCGCCATTTCATACGGTGTCTTGCCCAGATCGGGCACATTCATCACCACGACTTCCTTGGCCCCGTGAGCAGCAAGCCCGGCAACGAAGCTCGTCTCATTGCTAACGGCCGCCTGTATATCGGCATCCTGTTGCGCGGGCGTCAGGGTCGTGTCGTTGGCGATACCAAGCACATCATTCGACCCAGCCCATACGGTGTACAGCGCGTTCGGGCTCGGGTGGGGTTGCGCCGCGACGAACTGGCCAAGCTGTGACGGCAGGTCGGTCGGGTTTGCGGTATGGAGCGGCGTTCCTCCTGTCTCCGCACCGCCATAGGCATAGTCGGTGCCGCCAGCCAGGCTGGCTTTCACCGGCGGTAAACCGAGGTTCTGGGACAGGTCCTGCACCCAGACATTGCCGTTGGTGAAGTGCCCGCTGGAATAGGGTGGCGAGACCGGAACGAGACCGGCCGTGCCAAGCGAAGCGTTGCCGGCGTCCGACAGGCTGTCGCCGAAGGCATAGACGGCTGAAACCGCGTTTGGCGGCACACCGGTGGCGCCGGGCGCCATGAATTCCATGTGCGGCACGGGCGTGCCGAGCATCGCGGGGGTGATAGGCGTGGTGGCGGCGTCGAAGCCGTTGAGCAGGGATTTGAGATTTGCCATGCGCGGGGAACGCAGCGTTCCGCACCGTGGTTGCATCAACCGCCGGGATACGGCGCAACGGCGCGGGCGCCGGCGTGCGATCGTTTCAGATCAGGCCAATCACA
>DATNEJ010000240.1:0-9296 GCA_035606775.1 Acetobacteraceae bacterium
GGTCGCAGGTCACTTGCCTTCTCCCCGACCCCGACCGCATGCACGGGAAGGCCGAAGGTCTCGGCCAGGGCGACCACGATGCCGCCGCGGGCGCTGCCATCCAACTTGGTCACCACGAGACCCGTGACCTCCACCATCTCCTTGAAGACCTTCACCTGCTGCACCGCGTTCTGTCCGGTGGTTGCGTCCAGCACCAGAAGCACCGAGTGCGGCGCTGTCTCATCCTGCTTGCGCAGCACACGGATCATCTTGCGCAGTTCATCCATCAAAGCGGCCTTGTTGTGCAGGCGCCCCGCGGTGTCGATGAGCAGCGCATCCGCGCCGTCTTTCTTCGCTCGGGTCAGGGCATCGAAAGCCAGCCCGGCGGAATCGGTGTTCGGCTCGCCGGCGACCACCGGCGTGCCGGTGCGTTCCCCCCAGATCTGCAACTGCTCGACGGCCGCGGCGCGGAACGTATCCCCCGCCGCGATCACGGTGCGTATGCCCTGCTCGCGGTATTGCTGTGCCATCTTGCCGATCGTGGTGGTCTTGCCGGTGCCGTTGACCCCGACGACGAGAATCACGTGCGGCTTTCTGGCCGGATCAAGGGTGAGCGGCTTCGCCACCGGCTCCAGGATCGCCTGGACCTCTTCGGCAAGTGCGTGCTTGATCTCGTCCTCGGTCACTTCCTTGCCGAACCGGGTGCGGCGAAACTCGGCGATGACGCGCGAAGCTGCCGCCGTGCCGAGGTCCGCGCCGATCAGCAGGTCCTCGAGTTCCTCCAGCGCCTCGTCATCGAGCCGGCGCTTCTTGAAGACCGCCGTGATCCCTTCGGTGATCTTCTGCGTGCTGCGGGACAGGCCATCCTTCAGCCGTGAAAAGAAACCGCCCAGGGCCATCAGGCAGCCTCCGCCAGAAGCGCATCGCTGCTCGCGCCGGTAACTCGCGCTGCCATCAGCGTCCCGGTCTGCGCGGGCGCTGCAAGGCGCACGGGTGCGAAATGCTCGGAATGGCCGGTGGCGTCGCTTTCTGTCAGCAGCGCGACGGTCATGCCGATCTGTGCCTGGAGGAAGCGTCCCAATGCATGGGACCCGGCCTCACGCAGGCGCGCCGCGCGTTCCCGCCGCAGTGGCCTGGGCACCGAAGGCATGCGGGCGGCTGGCGTCCCCTGCCGCTCGCTGTAAGGAAAAACATGCAGGTAAGGCAGTTCGGCCTCGTTCACGAACGCCAGCGTCTCCTCGAACAATGCATCAGTCTCCGTCGGAAAGCCGGCGATCAGGTCGGCGCCGATGGCAATGCCGGGCCGCAGAGTCCGCGCTCGGCGGATCAGGGCCAATGCATCCGCGCGCAGATGCCGTCGCTTCATGCGCTTCAAAATCAGGTCGCTGCCGGCCTGCAACGACAGATGCAGGTGCGGCATAAGCCGTGGTTCCTCGGCCAGCAGCCGCCACAGATCATCGTCGATCGCCGCAGGATCGATCGAGGACAGCCGCAGCCGCGGCAAGTCCGGAACCAGTGCCAGCAGCCGGCGAATCATCTGGCCCAGCCTGGGCGTCCCAGGCAGGTCGGCGCCGTAGGAGGCGATATCGACCCCGGTCAGCACGACCTCCCGGTACCCCGCATCGACCAATGCGCGAACCTGCGACACGACGGCGCCGACCGGCACCGAGCGGTTGTGTCCGCGGCCGAACGGGATGACGCAGAACGTGCAGCGATGATCGCAGCCCTGCTGCACCTGGACGAAGGCCCGCGCACGGCCGGCGAACTCTGTCACCAGATGCGCGACGGTCTCCCGCGCCGCCATGATGTCAGACACGGCGCTGCCTGCGCCGGGTGCCCAACTCGACGGCTTCAGCTTGTCTTCATTGCCCAGAACCCGGTGCACGCCGGGCAGGTTGGCCCATGCTTCCGGGTCGATCTGCACCGCGCAGCCGGTGACCACGATCCGCGCCTCCGGCCGTTCCCGCGCCACCCGGCGGATTGCCTGCCGCGCCTGCCGTTCGGCTTCCGCGGTGACCGCACAGGTGTTGATGACCACGGTATTCATCAGGTCCGCGCCATGGCCGCGCATGACCTCGCTCTCATAGGCATTCAGGCGGCATCCGAATGTCAGCACATCGATGCTCATGCCGGGAACGCCGATAACTCGATCGTGCCCGTGAAGCTGGTGGCGACCGGGCCGGTCATCAGCACGTGCCCGTCTTCCCGCCACGCGATCTCCAACGCCCCGCCATCGACCTGCACAACCGCGCGCCGCCCGGTCAGACCACGGCGATGGGCATTGACGAGAGCGGCACAGGCTCCGGACCCGCAGGCGAGCGTCAAGCCGGCCCCCCGTTCCCATACCCTGAGGCGGATGCGGTCCTCGGCCATGATCTGGGCAAAGCCGATATTGGCGCGCTCAGGGAACAGCGGATCGTGCTCCAGGACCGGACCAACCTCACTGACCGGCACGGCTGCCACGTCCCGGACGAAGAAAGTGGCGTGCGGGTTGCCCATGCTGGCCGCGGCCGGGTCCGAAACTGCGCCGCAGGACAAACCGAGGTGCAGCGTGTCGGCAGGCCGGGCGAGAGGGATGTCGCGCCAGTCGAGCCTGACCGGCCCCATATCGACCTGGACCCGGCCATCCGGCAGCATCACGGAGGGCAAGTCGCCCGACACTGTCCGGATGGCCTGGCTGGTTCGGCCTGTCTCTCTCGCCAGCAGGTCGGTCACGCAGCGCGTGGCGTTGCCACAGGCGCCGGCTTCGGACCCGTCCGGATTGCGGATGCGCATGAAGACATCGGCCCCCGGCGGCGGCGGTTCCAGCGTAATAAGCTGGTCGCAGCCGATGCCGGTCCGCCGGTTCGCGACCGCCGCGGCGCGGGCAGGCGTCAGGCCGAGCGGGCTGGCGCGTTCGTCGAGTATGACGAAGTCGTTGCCGCAGCCATGCATCTTCACGAAGGACACGCGCATGCGCGCCGATATAGGCCGGGACGGGCCGGTGCGCCATCCGTCCGGCGTTGACGTGGCATGACCGTTTCAGCATTGTCCGGCCGCACGCGCCTGTAGCTCAATTGGTTAGAGCTGGCGGCTCATAACCGCTCGGTTGCAGGTTCGAGTCCTGCCGGGCGCATCGAGCCTGAGCACATTGCCAAGTTCCCGCCATACGCCGGATTGTCAACCGCCCCGCTTCGATGGTCGGATGGTGCACCACTGCCAAGATGCCACCATGCCCGACCCCATCACCGAGGAACTGTTCCGCAACGCCATCTCCGCTCTCGGCGATGAGATGGTGCTGACGATCTATCGCACGGCCTATTCCGGGGTTCTGAAGAACATCATGGACTACAGCGCGGCCATCTGTGACGCCGACGGCCGGCTTGCGGCGCAAGGCCTCTCGCTGCCCGGTCATCTCTGCTCGATCCCGGTCGCATTGCAGGCCGTCCTGCGGGAATACGGCGACGATGTCGCCGAGGGCGATATCTTCATCAACAATGACCCCTATGACGGCGGCATGCACCTGCCGGATATTTTCGTGTTCCGCCCGCTTTTCGCGCCCGCAACCAATGGCAGCGCGCCGGGCAGGCCTATCGCCTATGCCGCAACGATCTGCCACCATACCGATATGGGCGGTCGCGTGCCGGGATCCAATGCATCCGACAGCACGGAGATCTATGCCGAGGGCCTGCGCATCCCGCCACTCAAGCTGTACGAACGCGGCAAGCCCAACGCGACGCTGCATCGCATGATCGAGCGCAACGTACGCCTGCCGAACCGGGTCTTCGGGGATTTGCGATCCCAGCTCGCTGCCTGCGAAATCGCCGCGCGCGGCATGGCCGATCTGGCCAGGCGCTACACGCCGGATGGCGTGCGCACGATGATGGTCGCGATGATGGACTATTCCGAGCGCCTGACCCGGCATTGTCTCGCGGAACTGCCGGACGGCGAGGCAACGTTCACCGACTGGATCGATGACGACCAGATCGACGCGGGCAAACCGATCCCCCTGGTCTGCACCATCCGCAAGCGCGGCGACAGCATGGAGGTGGATTGGACCGGCAGCGCGCCGCAGGTGAAAGGTGCGATCAACAATACCTGGAGCTACACGGCGGCCATGAGTTTCACGGCCGTGAAATCGGTGCTGTCGATCAACATGCCGAACAATGACGGCGTGTTCCGGCCGATCAAGGTGATTGCTCCACCGGGTACCATCACCAACGGGAAGCTGCCCGCGGCCTGTGCGGCACGCGGCCTGACCGGGTTTCGCGGTGTCGATTGCTGTTTCGGCGCACTCGCGCAACTCTATCCGGACCGCGTCTTCGCCGCGTCGGACGGGGGCAACACAGGGTTGACCATCGGCGGCTACGATAAGGACCTCAACCCGTTCATCTACGTCGATTTCATTTCCGGCGCCTGGGGTGGCCGGCCCTGGGCAGACGGGTTGGACGGAAACACGACGATGTTTGCCAATATGGCGAGCTTTTCCGTCGAGGTGATTGAAGCCGAAAATCCCCTGGAAGTGCTCGACTACGAATTTGTGCCGGATACCGGCGGCGCGGGCCGGTTTCGCGGCGGCATGTCGCAGCGCAAGACGTGGCGCATGCTGGCGGACGAAGGGATCCTGCAGGTGCGCGCGGATCGCCAGACGCATCGGCCCTACGGTCTGCAGGGCGGCGGACCCGGTATGCCGGGCAGGAACGTGCTGGATCCCGGCACGCCGACCGAGCAGGCGCTGCACGCGAAGCTGACCATGACCCTGCGGCGGGGCGAGGTGTTCCGTCATGATCTGCCGGGCGCCGGCGGCTGGGGCGATGCTCTCGACCGCGACCTGACGCTGGCCGCGCGAGACCTGCGGGATGGCCTGGTGACGATCGAGGGTGCCGCTCGGGATTATGGCGTCGTCTCCTCGGGAGACCCGCCGCTCATCGATGAGGCAGCGACGGAGGCCTTACGCGCCCGGCTGCGTGCGACGCGAAAGAGGCTGCCGAATGTCGCGTGGGAGCCGGCGGCATGACGCTGCGCATCGGCGTCGATATCGGCGGCACCTTCACCGACCTGGTTGCCATCGACCGGGATGGCCGGGTTGCGACCCACAAGATTGCATCCACCCCGCGCGATTACGGTGACGGCATCGTCCAGGGTCTGGAGACTCTGCTGGCGGGGCAGTACGAGGCGGTCGGCGACGTGCTGCACGCCACCACGGTGGGTTCGAACGCGATCCTTGAAGCGACAGGTGCCCGCACAGCCCTGATCACCACGAAGGGCTTCCGCGACATTCTGGAAATTCGCGACCTGCGGATGCCGGTGCTGTACGATCTTCGCTGGACCAAGCCGCGCGCTTTGGTGGAGCGCCGCCTGCGCCTGGAAGTCATCGAGAAGATGCGACCGGACGGTTCGGTGTCCGTACCGCTTGATCCCGACAGTGTGCAGGCGGTCATCGCCATGCTGCGCGCCGAACGGGCGGCCAGCGTCGCGATCTGCCTGCTGCACAGCTACGCCAACCCCGATCATGAGCGCGAGGTCGCGGATGCCGTGCGGGCAGCGATGCCCGATATCGCCATCTCCGTCAGCAGCGAGATCCTGCCGGAGATCAAGGAATACCCGCGCACCAGCACGACTGTGATCAACGCGTACGTTCAGCCGGTGGTGCGGGCCTATATCACCTCCTTGGATGCCCGCCTGCGTGCGCTTGGCATCACGGCACCGCTGCAATTGATGCAATCGAATGGCGGCCTGGCGTCGGTCGCGTTCGCTGCCGCGGCACCCGCACATATCATCGAAAGCGGGCCTGCCGCCGGCGTGGTCGGTGCCGCCGTGCTGGCGCGCCGGCTGAGTGAGCCGAGAGTCATCACCTTCGATATGGGCGGCACCACCGCCAAGGCCGGACTGGTGGAAGGCGGTGAGGTGCTGCGTTCGGAGGCACTCGAAGTCGGCGGCGGCGTCATGGCCGGATCGCGCCTGCTGGTCGGAGCCGGCTATATGCTCAAGCTTCCCGCCATTGACCTGGCCGAGGTCGGGGCGGGCGGCGGGTCCATCTGCCGGTTGGACGCTGGTGGGGCGCCGAAGGTGGGGCCGGAAAGTGCCGGCGCGGATCCGGGTCCCGTCTGTTACGGACGTGGCGGTGAGGCGCCAACCATCACGGACTGCAATCTCGTGCTGGGCTACCTCGATCCCGGTGGCTTGGTAGGCGGTGCGCTGCGGCTGGACGCCGGCGCGGCGCGCGCGGCGATCACGCGTACCTTGGCCGAACCTCTGGGCTGTTCGGCCGAGCAGGCGGCGAACGGCATGTTGCAACTGGCATCGGCGACCATGATGCGTGCGATCCGCGCGGTGTCGGTGGAGCGTGGCCGCGACCCGCGCCAGTTCACGCTGTTGGCGTTCGGCGGCAACGGTCCCCTGTTCGCCGCCGGCATTGCAGCGGAACTTGGCATCGCCCAGGTCATCGTTCCGCCTCTGCCCGGCGTTTTCAGCGCGTTCGGCCTGCTGATGGCGGATACCGAACATCATGCCAGCCGGAGCCTGCGTATCCGTCTTGATGCGCCCTACACAGCGCAGGTCGCCGCCGTTCTGGACTCGCTTCAGGCCGCCGGCGCCGATCGCCTGCGTCAGGATGGGTTCCCGCCGGAACGGCAAAGCCTCAGGCGCCTGGCACTGGCGCGCTATGTCGGGCAATCGAGCGAGATCGAAGTCCCGCTGCCGGAAGGCGGCATCCACGACGCGCGGATCGAGGCGCTGTTCGGCATCGAGCATCAGAAGACATACGGGTTTCGGGCGCCGGAGACGGAGCCTGTCGAACTGGTGGGGCTGACGGTCATCGCGCGCGGGACGGCAGAACGTCCCCGTCTGCCGGAGCGGATCGAGCCGCTGACAGCGGCAGTGCCCAAGCACCGGTCGGCATGGTTTTCTGGCCACGGCTGGATTGATACGCCGGTCGTCGATCGTGCCAGCCTGGCTGGCCAGACCCGTAGCGGCCCGCTGATCGTGCAGGAATATGACGCGACATGCCTTGTGCCGCATGGGTGGACCGCCGGTCTCGATCCGTTCGGCAACATACGCATGACGGCGGGATAGAATTCGAAGTCGGCCGTCCCCGGCTGCCCCATGACCACGCCCGGTGGGCGTGATCATGGCCGCGAAAAGCGTTGGAGCGCCTACGCCGTCACATAGTCGCAACGAAACCCCTCTCCCCAGCGTTTGACATAACCGCGCGAGGGCGACGGGAAGTGCGCGAAGCAGCACAGCGTGTTGGTGTCGCAGTAGGACTCCAGGAATTTCCGCCGGGTTGCCGCGCCTTGCGCGGGATCGTAGTCCACCCTCATCGTCAGCTCGGGGTAGCGCGCCTGCAGCGGCGAGTGGATCAGATCGCCCGTGATGACCGCGTCCTTGCCGCCCCGACCAAGTTGCACGGCATAGTGGTCGATCGTGTGCCCTGGGGTTGGAATGAGCGACACCACGTCATCGAGCGCATGGTCGCTGGTGATCAGGTCACATCGCTTCGCCTCAACGATCGGAATGACACTGTCGACGATCGGCGGCAGGGCCGTCTTGTCGTTCTCCGCCAGCCAGTAGTCGAGTTCCTTCTTGGAGAAGAGGTAACGCGCCTTTGGGAAGGTCGGCACCCAGCGCCCGTTCTCCAGTCGCGTGTTCCAGCCGACATGATCGACGTGCAGATGGGTACACATGACGAAGTCGATGTCGTTTACTGTCAGATTGGCCGCCGCCAGACCCTTCATGAAGATATCGTCCTTCTTCTGGTGCCAGAGCGGACGGGCGGTCCGGTCTTTGTCATTGCCGACACAGCTATCGACCAGAATATTGTGCCGGCCGGTCTTCACCACGTAGGACTGGAAGCACAGCACCAGGTTGTCATCGGCATCCAGTGCCGACGGTGCCAGCCAGGACCGGTTCTCCGCCAGCCGTTCGGCGGTCAGGTTCGGCAGGAATTCGAGAGCGGGTGTGAAGCCGCACTCCATTTCGACGATACGATGGATCGTCATATCGCCGGCCTTGAACATCATGCTCATGCGTTTTCTCCCTTCCAGCCCCTCGGGGTGGCGTTCCGTGCCGAGCGGATGTTAGCCTTGGCGGGATGGGCGAACAAATTGGCGGGCCTTTGGGGGGCGTGCATGGCAGATGCATCTACGGTGGCGCTGAGCCCGGAAACGGTGATGCAGCAGATGAAGCGCAACGGCGTCACCGATATCGTCTGGCTGCCTGACAGCGAGACGAACTGGCTTTACCTGCTGATGAAGGCGGATCCGGGGTTGCGGCTGGTCGGCGTGACGCGGGAAGGCCATGCCTGCTCGATCACTGCCGGACTTTTCGCCGGCGGCCGCAAGCCGATGATGCTGATCCAGAACACCGGCCTGATGGAATCCGGCGATTCGATCCGCGGCTGGCTGATGGGCCTGAACGTTCCGGTCGTCCTGATGGTCGGCTACCGCGGCTACACGCGGCACGGCGTCAACAGCGACACGGCCGCGACCTACACGGAACGGTTCCTGATGGCGTTCAACATCAGCTTCTATCTGGTCGAGAACGACGGCGACGCGGACCGCATCTCCATCGCCTTTCAGGAGGCGGAGCGGACCCGGAACCCGGTGGTCGTGCTGGTGGGTGACGAATACCACGGCTTCAACCGTTAGAGTCTGTCCGGTGCAGATCGAAGCAACGGCCAGGCTCTAGTTCTTTGTCTGATCGCGTGATTCACGTCTCCGGCGATCCCGCCTCCGACGATCACGCTGTAGGAACACGACGCCATGATGCACACGAGCGACCTGCTGAAAGTCTTCGCGGAACACCGCGGCGATGCGATCGTGATCTCCGGTCGGGGCGGCCGTCACTGGATCGGCATCAGCGACACCGCGCTGGATCTGCCCTTGGGCGACCCGGCCATGGGCGGCCATGCGGGGTTCGGCCTTGGGCTGGCACTGGCTCAGCCCGAAAAGCGCGTCGTGCTGTTCGACTCCGAAGGCGACATCCTCATGAGCATGGGACAGCTCGCGACGATTGCCGAACAGGCGCCGGCGAATTTCTACCATTTCGTGCTGGACAACGAGGTGTACGCCACCACCGGCGGTCAGCCCGTGCCGAACGCGAAGCGAATGGACTATGCAGGCATTGCCCGGTCCTGCGGCTATTCCGCGGCAATGGCCTTCACCGAACTCGACGATTTCAGCCGGAATCTGCCTGCGATCCTGCGGACCCCCGGGCCGGTCTTTGTCGCCCTGAAAGTGTGGCCGGAAGTCGAGAACACGCCGATCGGCCAGAGGGTTCGCTGGCGCAAACGGTCGGCTGACAAGGTGGTGCAGGATGTGCGCAATGCCCTTGGCGTC
>DATNEJ010000244.1:0-13681 GCA_035606775.1 Acetobacteraceae bacterium
TTCCAGCCGCCGCTGGGCCTTGTCCTCGGTCTCCGGCGTCACCTCGGCCGGCGGGTCGGGCAGGGCAGGGGACGCGCCAAGCCGTTCCAGGATGCGCTCGGCCATCGCGCCCCAGGCGTGGTCGGCCTGCTGCGCCGCGGCTTCGGCACGCACCAGGTCCTCGCGGCGCGCGGACAAACCGGATTCCGCCGAACGTGCCGCCCGATCCGCCTCGGTCGAGCGCGTCACCGCCGCGGTCAGCGTGTCGGCGGCGCGGCGGTGCGTGGCCTCGGTTGCTTCCAGCGCATCCAGTGCCTCCGCGCGCCGCGCCGCGATGCGGGCCGGCGCGGCCACCAGCTCAGCGTGGTCGGCTTCCGCCTGCGCGCGCCGCGCCGTCATGTCGGTCATCCGGTCCGCGGCGTCCCGTGCCCGTTCCTGCCATCCGCTGCGTTCGGCGGCGATGACGCCGCGCCGGCTGGTGCGCGTCAGATGATCGCGCGCCAGCGAATCGCGCTCCGCCCGCGCGGCGGTGTCGCGGGTCCGCTCGGCGGACAAGGCTTGGCGTGCCTGCTCCATTGCCTGCCGCAATGCGCCGATGTCGGGCAGCGCCGCATGCGTCTCCCGTGCATGAACGAGGAAACCATCCGCCTCCTCGCGGTCAGCGGTGATGCGGGCGAGCTGCTCGTCTGCCGCAGCCAGGCGGGCGGTCGCGGTTGCAGCCTGATTGCGCAGGCCGACGAGCATGCCGCGCGCGCGCTCCAGGCTCTGCTCCGCATCGCGGCGGGCGGCGCGCGCCTGCTGCTCCGTCGCGCCGCCTGCCTGAACGGCCTGTTCCGCCTCGTTCCTCCGGGCGCGCGCTGCGTCCGCTTCCTGTTCCGCCGACGCCAGCCGCAAGCGCAGGCCCGTCAGGCGGTTACGCTGTTGCAGGCGGACGGCCGCCTGGGTCGGCGTCCCCGCCCGGATCGTGTAGCCGTCCCACCGCCACACCGCTCCGGCGCGCGAGACCAGGGTCTGACCGGGCGCAAGCGCAGGCTGGCCAGCCTCGCCCGCGGCATCGTGCTCCACCAGCCCGATCTGCGAGAGCGCACGGGCCAGCGCGGGTGGACCTTGCACCGACGCTGCCAGGCTGGCCACACCGCCAGGGAGAGGCGGCGGCGGATCGAAGGCCGGCAGTTCCCGCCAGTGGCGCGCGGCCTCGGGGTTAAGCGCCGAGGTCAGTTCCTCGCCCAGAACGGCGCCGAGCGCGGTCTCCAGGCCGGAGGGGACGGTGAGCGCATCGACCATGGGCTGCCAGCGCTCGCCATCCCGGACCGCCAGCACCTCAGCCAGTGCGCGCGCCTCGGCCGCGATACCGGCGCGCGCCGAATCCGCGGCGGCCTGCGCGTCCCTTGCCGCAGCCAGTTGGCTCGCCGCCGCGGCGCGCGCCTGTTCGGCGGCTTCCAGCGCGGTGCGCGCCGCGGCGGATGCGGCCTCCAGGGCGGCGACCTCGGTCGAGGCGGCCGCCAGCCGGCCGGGATCGACCTGCTGCGCCGCGATCCGAGCCTGTTCCTCCGTCAGTTGGGCAAGCTGCTCGTTCAGCCGGCGGTGGCGCTGTTCGGCCTGCGCCAGAAGCTGAGCCGCTGCCTGGGCGCGTGCACTGGCTTCTGCCGCAGCCTCGGTCGCCCGGTTCGCCGCGGTTTCGGCGTCGCGCACCGCATCCGCGGCGGCCAGCGCAGCCGCATCGGCCGCCGCCGCCCGTTCCGGATAGCCGGCTTCCGCCTCAATCAGCGCCGCATCCTCGGCTGCCAGCCTCTCCTCGGCCACTGCCGCGTCGCGCTGCAATTGTTCGGCGTGCGTCAGGTCCTGGCGGAGCTGCGCCAGGCGGCGCTCGCTCTCTGCTACGGCTGCCCTGGC
This sequence comes from Acetobacteraceae bacterium, assembly GCA_035606775.1. GTDB lineage: Bacteria > Pseudomonadota > Alphaproteobacteria > Acetobacterales > Acetobacteraceae > Rhodopila. The sequence continues at coordinate 1,873 of DATNEJ010000244.1, forward strand.
GCGCTGCTCCTCGCCCGCGATCTGTTCCTGCGCGACACGGTGGCGTTCCAGGGCGGTGCGCGCGGTCGCTTCGGCTTCGCGCAACAGGGGCAATTCAGCCGCGGCCTCCGTTGCCCGCGCACCGGCCCCCGTGGCGGCTTCCGTGGCCGCCGCTACCGCGAGGCCCGCTTCGTGCAGGGCGGCCTCGGCTTGCGTCCGTGCCCGTTCCACGCGGGCACGCTGGATCGCCAGCAGCTCAGCCTCGGCCGAACGGATCGCGCCAGAGATATTGCGATAGCGGCTGGCCTGCCTGGCCTGGCGTTTCAGGGAGCCCAACTGCGATTCGAGCTGAACCCGCAGGTCCTCGGCACGGGCGAGGTTCGCTTCCGCCGCCCGCAGCTTGAGTTCGGCCTCATGCCGCCGCGCATGCAGGCCCGTGATGCCGGCTGCTTCCTCCAGGACCGACCGCCGCTCCTCCGGGCGGGCACCCACCAGGGCGCCGACCCGGCCCTGGCTGACCATGGCGGAAGCACGCGCGCCGGAGGCCAGGTCGGCGAACAGGGTCTGCACGTCGCGAGCACGGACTTCCTTGCCGTTCACCCGATAGGCGGAACCCGATCCGCGCTCGATCCGGCGGCAGATCTGCAACTCGGTCTGCTCGTGGAACGGTGGTGGCGCATTGCCTTCGGTTTCGTCCAGGAAGAGCGTCACCTCGGCGATGGAGCGGGGAGACCGGCCGGCGGTGCCGGCGAAGATGACGTCGTCCATCTCCCCGCCGCGCAGGCTGCGGGCGCTGCTTTCGCCCATCGCCCAGCGCAGCGCCTCGACCACATTGGATTTGCCGCAGCCGTTCGGGCCGACGATCCCGGTCAGTCCCGGCAGGATCTCTACGCTGGTCGGTTCGGCGAAGCTCTTGAACCCGGCAATGCGCAGGCGGCGGAAGCTGACAGGCAAGTCGGACTCCTATCCTGCTTATCCGGGGATCAGCTTGGCGAACGCATCGTAACCCATTTCCCCAGAATACTTCTGACCGTTGATCATGAAGCTCGGAGTCGAGTCGATCTTCAACCGCGTCTCATCATCCTGCTGCTGTTCAAGAATCCACGTGCGCAGCCCCTGATCGGCGATCGCCTTGTCGAAGGTGGAGCGGCCCATGCCGGCCAGGGCGGCCATCTTCCAAAGCTCATCGGTCGGGTTGTTGCTCCGGCTGAACGCCCAGCGGTCCTGGCTGGCCAACAGCGCGTTGATGAACGGCTCGTATCGGTCCACAGGCAGGTAGCGGGCCACCATCGCTGCGGCCAGGGCCACCTGGTCCAGGGGGTAGTCGTGGAATATCCAGCGCACCTTGCCGGTGTCGATCAGCTTCTGCTTCACCTCGGGCATCGTTTCCCGGGCAAAGGCGGCGCAATGGGTGCAGGTCAGGGAGAAATACTCCTCCACCTTCACCTTGGCGTCGGGCTTGCCGATGGCGCGTTCGGCCCGCGTCAGGTCCTCTGCCCGAGCCTGATCCGGCCGTATCGTGACGGCGGCGGCTGCGGCACCAACAACAGATAGTAGGGAACGGCGGTTCAGGAGCATCTTGACCTCTACATCTAGTCTACTGTCGGGTGGTGCGACGTGTCGAGGGCTTGCGGGATGCCAGCACTAAGCTCCCCAGCGCAACCAAGGCGGCGCGCAATTCTCCGGCGGGCAGGTCGGCGACCGCGGCCTCCGCTGCGGCGACTGCTCTGGGGGGTGGGGCAGGAGGGACAGGCAGACGGGCGTCGGCGGTTGCCTGGGTGAAGCGGAGGGAGTGGACAGCAGTCCGGCCAAGGTGGCCGTTGATCCGGTTGATCAGTTCGACGCCCATGTAGCGAAGCTCCATCGCGATCGGCCCGGTGCAGGCGATCGTCAGCGTGCCGGCCGAGAGGCGCCGCGGCGTCGTCACGGCGGCGAGCGCCGGACCGACAATGGCCTGCCAGTCCATCATCACCTGCGCCGTTGCCGGTGCCCGTTCCCGAAAGCTCACGCGCGTCACGACCGGCACCAGCGCCCCAACCGGGCGCGGCCCATAGACGTGCCGTTGCGGCTTCGCCATAGGGGTCGCTGTGTCCTCTTCCGCCATCGCTCCGGCCCGCTTGCTGCTGTCCTGGTACGACCGCCACCGGCGGCGGCTGCCCTGGCGCGCCGAACCGGGCGAGGCAGCCGACCACTACCGCGTCTGGCTCAGCGAAATCATGCTACAGCAGACGACGGTCGCCGCGGTCATACCCTACTATGAACGCTTCGTAAGCCGGTTCCCGACAATTCAGGACCTGGCCGGTGCCCCGCTGGATGCCGTGCTCTCGGCCTGGGCCGGGCTTGGCTACTATGCCCGTGCCCGCAATCTGCACGCCTGCGCCCAAGCGGTCGCGGCTGCGGGTGGTTTTCCGTCCGATCCGGCGGCTTTGCGCGCGCTGCCGGGGATCGGGACCTATACGGCCGACGCGATGACCGCGATTGCCTTCAACCGCCCGGCGGTTCCGGTCGATGGCAATGTGGAGCGGGTGGTGGCGCGCCTGTTCGCCGTCGAGACACCCGTCCCGGCTGCCCGTCCCGCACTTCGTGCCGCCGCTTCCCGCCTGGGTGCCGATCCGGGCGCCGCGGCGCGGCCAGCGGATTTTGCCCAGGCCCTGTTCGACCTCGGGGCGACGCTCTGCACGCCGGGTGACCCTGCCTGCGCGCTCTGTCCCTGGATGGCTTGCTGCGCCGCCCGGGCACAGGGCATCGCTGCCGAACTGCCGCGGCGAGCGCCGCGCAAGGTCCGGCCGGTCCGGCGGGGCGTGCATTTCTGGCTGACCGATGAGGCGGGCAATGTGCTGCTGCGCCGGTTCCCGGAGAACGGCCTGCTGGGCGGCATGACGGCGCTGCCGGGTACGCCCTGGCGCACCGAACCCTGGCCATTGGCCGAGGCGCTGACGCACGCCCCTGCCTGCGCGGAATGGCGGCCGGCCGGGCAGGTGCGCCACGGCTTTACCCATTTCGAACTGGTCATCGATCTCCTGGCCGCCCAGGTCGCGCGGATCAACGCTGAGGGCACGGCGCATCCGGCCGATGCGCTGGGCGGATTGGCACTTCCCTCCGTGATGCGGAAATGTGTGCGGATGGCATCCGGATCGGTCGAGTGGGCGACGCCAGCCGCGGGGATGACGCGCTCGGGCCGGCGCAGCCGGGCGGCGCGGCGACAGGCGTGAACTGCCGATGCGCGCCGCCCTGCACTCAGCCGCTACCCCGCTTCGGCTTCAATATCGCTCCTGTTGGTTTCCGGCCCCCACCAGATCGCCAGCGCCGTGATCAGTGACAACAGGATCACGTAGCAGGCCACGCCCCAGGGCGCCCCGGCCATGATGCCGACAAGCAGGGCCGCGATGAAGGGCGATGGGCCGCCGGCAAGGATTGAGCCGAGTTCGCGCGCAAAGGCAAAGCCGGAATAGCGCAGCCGCGGACCGAACATCTCGGCGAAATACGCTGCCTGCGGACCGAACATCGCGCCGCTGCCGATCCCCATCACCAGCATGAAGGCGAGGGCAATCATCACCGGATCCCTGGTGCCGACCATCAGGAAGAACGGGAAAGCAAAGGCCGCGCTGAACAGCGCGCCTCCCATATAGACCGGGCGACGGCCGATCTTGTCGGAAAGCCAGGCGAAGAACACGACCGTGAAGACTTCTGCCGCGTTGCCCAGCATCACGGCGCCGATCGCCGTCCCGCGTGGCACGTGCAGTGTGTTGATCACATAGGACAGGCCGAATACGGGGAAGAGGTAGCCAAGACCATTCTCGGCAAGACGGGCGCCGATCACGACAAGGAAGTTGCGCGGATGGCGCCGCAGCGCCTCGATCGCCGGCGCCTTCAGGGGCGGCCGCTTGTCACCCACCGCCGCGAAGACCGGTGTCTCCTGGACCTTGGCGCGGATGTAGAGGCCGACGCCCAGCAGCAGCACCGAGATCAGGAACGGGATGCGCCATCCCCAGGCCAGAAGCTGATCTTTGGACAACAAGGTGACCAGATAGAACACGCCGGCGGCGATCAGATTGCCGATCGTCACGCCCATCGGTGCGAAACTGCCGAACAGGCCACGTCTGCCAGGCGGAGCGTATTCCACCGCGAAGATCACCGCGCCGCCGTATTCGGCACCGGCACCGAAGCCCTGGAGCAGGCGCATCAGAAGAAGCAGGATCGGTGCCCAGACGCCGATCTGGTCGTAGGTCGGAAGCAGGCCGATGAGAAAAGTGCCGCCGCCGACGAGCAGAAGCGTGATCACCAGAATCGGTTTGCGCCCGAGCCGGTCGCCGAAATGACCGAAGAACAGGCCGCCGAAGGGGCGCGCGATAAACCCGACACCGAAGGTCGCGTAGGCCGCGAGTGTGCCGACGGTGGTGTCATATTTCGGAAAGAACAGCTCACCGAACACCAGCGCGGATGCGGTGCCGTAGATGAAGAAGTCATACCACTCCAGGGCGGAGCCGACGGCCGATGCGATCAGCGCGTGGACCACCCGACGGGACGACATCGATGTCGTCGAGGACATGAGATTTCCCCCAATTGCGTTCGTCGGCGGTACGTGAAGGAAGGACCGCCTTGCTCGGAAGTCTAACGCGATGGCGCTCCATCCGGCCAATACCGGCTGCAGGAAATCAGGCCGGTGGCGAAACGAAAGGCGGGGGAAAATTTCTTTGACCGGAACGATTGGCGCCTACAGCGCCGCGGTCAGTCCGCCGTCCACCACCAGGACATGGCCCGTGACATAGGACGCCGCATCGGATGCCAGGAACACCGCTGGTCCGGCTATTTCCGTCGGCTCGCCCCATCGGCCGAGCGGCGCGCGCCCGCTGATCCACTCGTTGAATTTGGGATCCTTGTGCAGCACGTCGGTAGCATCTGTCGGCACAAAGCCCGGAGCGATCGCGTTCACCGTAATGCGGTACTGCGCCAGCTCGACGGCGAGCGCGCGCACCATGCCGTGCAGACCCGCTTTGGCGGTGATGTAACCCGGGATCGTCGGCCGCGCGACGATCCCCATGATCGAGGACACCATGATGATGCGCCCGCGGCCGGCCGGCACCATCAGCCGCGCGGCTTCGCGCGAAAGACGGAAATACGCCGACAAATTCGAATCGATGACGGCGTGCCAATCCTCATCCGAGGTTTCCAGCACCGGCTTGCGCGGGATGACGCCGGCATTGTTCACCAGGATATCGAGCCGGCCATGCTCCGCCTTGAGCCGTTCGAATGCGGCCCGCATTGCCGCGGTGTCGCCGACGTCGAACGCCAGCGCGCCGGCGGCGGCCGGCAGTTCCGCCGCCCGCGCGGCCAACCGATTCTGATCCCGTCCGTGCAGGATCACCCGCGCCCCGGCGCCTGCCAGCCCTTGCGCGATGGCCCAGCCGATACCGCGGGAACTGCCGGTCACCAGGGCGAGGCGGCCGGAGAGGCTGAAATCGGGTTGCATCCGCGCAGTGTGCCGATAACCCCTTTGTTCGCCTAGAGCGTGATCGTCGCAGGCGGCATCGCCGGAGACGTGAATCACGCGATCAAACAAAGAGTTAGAGCTGGTCGGTGATTCTATTTGCGCCGAACGGGCTCGAACCGGTGAAAGCTGAAGAAGGGGCAGCACACTTCGCCGGTTTGGCGATCCCGCCCGCAACGGTCAGGCTGGAGGCTGTTCGATGCAGATAGAAGCGCCGAACAGCTCTGTGTCCTTATTTGACCGCGTGATCCACGTTGCCGGGGACTCCGCCTGCGACGGTCGCGCTTCAGTGATAGGGATAGCCAGGCGGCGGAGGCGGCGGATACGCGGGTGCGTAGCCTGGTGCGTAGTTCGGCGCCGCCGGGACATAGCCCGGCACCTGGTTGCCACGTGAGTACATGCATTGCGAATACGCAAGGTCGTAGCGCTGCTGCAGGCTGTACTGCGCCTGCGCCGCCGGACCGGCGCCCACCGCTGTACCGCCCAGCGCGCCTGCGCCTGCGCCGATCGCTGCGCCCTGTCCCCCGCCGATCGCGGCGCCAAGGCCCGCACCCAACAAAGTGCCGACGACGGCGGTGCCGACCTGCATGTTATTCGCGTGCTGTGCGCCGCCGGCGACCTGGCCGTCCGCGAATTGCTTGCATACCGCCTGATCGGTTTGAAAGACCTCGAAAGGTTTGCCGGGCGCCGGCATGACGCCGACCGTCGGACCCATCGGCTGCGACGTGCAGGCAGTCACAAGCGTGAGCGACGCCAGCAGAGTGGCTGGCGTTTTCAAAGAAAACATGGGCGATCTATCCCCTATTTTGGCGGCATCGCGGGTACTTCCCGCCAGGGGCCGGCGCAAGCTGCGACATAAGGATAATAGCCGCGCGGATTCGGGCAAAAATACCAAAATAATACGCCCGGCGGTTCGAAATCTGTGCCTGCGGGCGGCTGGATCACAACAACCCGGCCCGTCGCGGTGCCAGGCAGATAGTATGGCTGCCAGACCGATTGCCCTGGCGGGGCAAGGCCGAAAAAGAAGATCGGCGGCGGATCGCCCCACCCTGGTCCGCCGCGTCCATGCCCATGGTGCCTTTCAGGATCCCCTTGACGATGGTCCCGCCAGGCGTCCGCGCGGGCGGGCATCGTGGCAGCGACAACGACGGTGGCGATGAGCGCATCGGACCGCCGGGACAGCTTCCTCAACGGAGGCGCGCCTTCTGCTGATCGACAATCCTTGTGCTATCCGGGTTAACCGGAGGTTGATGCCGACGGGGCGGAAGCGGTGACCCTTCCGACGCAGCCGCCGTTTGACGTTACGCAATGGGTTGATTGGCAAAGACCCGGCGGTCGGTCCCTCGCCCGCTGGAACGCCACAACGCCGCGTGTCGGGGCTGCGCCCAGGCTGGGTCGGACCGGTCCCGTCACGGCGCGGAGCAGGATTTGCGCTCGCGGTGCCCTGGGAGCCGCTTCCTCGATCAGGCGCTACAACATCCGCTGAAGGATCATCTTCTGCACGTCCGACGTGCCTTCGTAGATCTGGCACACGCGAACGTCGCGGTAGATTCGCTCCACCGGATAGTCGGCCAGGAAGCCGTACCCGCCCAGGGTCTGGATCGCGACAGTGCAGATGGCCTCCGCTGCCTCGGAGGCGAACAGCTTGGCCATGCAGGCCGCTTCGAGCGCCGGCCGACCCTCGGCTTTCAGGCGTGCCGCGAACAGAGTGAGCTGACGCGCAGCTTCCAGCCGGGTCTTGGCATCGGCCAGACGAAAGCCGACCGCCTGGAAATCGATGATGGCGCCGCCGAACGCCTTGCGTTCGCGCGCATAGCCGATGGCGTACTCCAGGGCGGCGCGGGCCATGCCCACGCTCTGCGCGGCGATGCCGATCCGTCCGCTCTCCAGGGTGGAGAGGGCGATCTTGTACCCCTCGCCCTCCGCGCCGATCCGCTGATCTTCCGGAATCTCCACGTCCTGGAATGTCAGCGCGCAGGTGTCGGAGGCTTTCTGGCCCAGCTTCCGTTCGATCCCGGCGACCGAAAATCCCGGATGCGACTTGTCGATGATGAAGCAGGACAGGCCCTTCTTGCCGGCACCGGGATCGGTGACAGCGAAGAACACGAGGCTGCCCGGATGGGCCGCATTGCTGATGAACTGCTTGGCGCCATTGACGATGTAGCGGTCACCCTTCTTCACCGCCCGTGTGCGCAGATTGGAGGCATCGGAGCCGGCCTGCGGCTCGGTCAGGCCGAAGGAGCCGACATGCTGGCCTGTGGCGAGCTTGCGCAGCCAGCGATCCTTCTGCGCGCCGGTGCCGAAATTGTTGACGACGATGCAGGTGGGGGAGTTGTGCACCGACACCATTGTCGAGACGGACCCATCCCCGGCGGCGATTTCCTCCAGCGCCAGCGCGTAGGTGACCGGATCGATTTCGCTGCCATCCCATTCGGCAGGCGTCGTGGCGCCGAAGATGCCCAATTCGCCCAGTTCCGCGACGATCTCCGGCTCGATGCGGGCCTTGCTCTCCCGCTCAGCCGCAAGGGGGGCAAGACGGTCCTGGGAGAATTTGCGGACCATGTCGATGATCAGGGAGTCGCCGTTGGGGGAGATGCTGTCTGGCATGGCTGGCTGCCTTGAGAGTGCGGGAAGGCCGATCGGGGCGATGAGGCCGTTCGCTGGGTTCCTTTGTTCCGGTTGGCATCGCGCGCGTTGGTATAAGCCTGGGATCAGGCGTGGTCTATCGGTCGCGGTTGCCCAAAAAAGCTACGGGCGCCGGACAGACATTGGTCCGACGCCCGTTTACTCCGCTGAGGTCAGCGCGGGCTGGATTTGATCGCGTGATTCACGTCTCCTGCGATTTCGCCTGCGACGATCACGCGATAGGTTTGATCGCGTGATTCACGTCTTCAGCGATTTCGCCTGCGACGATCACGCTCTAAACCCCGGCGTATTCCTCCGAAATGTTCTTGTTTGTGTAATCGGTCAGCGCCGCCGTCGCGAGGATGCCGATGATGGCGCAGATCAGGATGTAGATCGCGATCGGCAGGGTCGAGTGATACCTGGCGAACAGCCAGGTCGCGATGAACGGCGAAGGTCCGCCGGCGATGATTGAGGCAAGCTGGTAGCCGAGCGAAGCGCCGCTATAGCGCAGGCGCGGCGTGAAGCTTTCCGCGATCAGGGCGGCCTCGGGCCCGTATTGCGTCATCACCGGCAGCAATGACAGCGCGATGGCGATGAACACCAGCACCGGATTGGCGGTGTCGAGCAAGGCGAAATAGATGAAGCCGTAGACGCCCATGAAAATGGCGCCAATGATGTACATCCGCTTGCGCCCGACACGGTCCGACAGGTGCCCGGCGACGACGACCCACAGGAATGCGAGGATCGTCTGGACGATGACGGCGATCAGCACAAAGTCACGCGAAAAGCCGAGTACGGATGTGGCGTAGGTGAAGATGAAGGCACCGACGATGTAGCCAGGTGCCTGCTCCGGCATGCGTAACAGTGCCGTCAGGAGAACCTGTTTCGGCTGGCGCTTCAGCACCTGCCACACCGGGACGCGTTCCACACGCTCTTCGTCCAACACCTTCTGGAAGACCGGCGTTTCAAGGATGCCAAGCCGGATCCACAGCCCGATGCCGACCATGACGATGCTGATCAGGAACGGAATGCGCCAGCCCCAGACCAGGAACTGATCGCCGGACAGCCAACTGAACAGCAGCACCGCGCCGTTGGCGAGGAACAGCCCGGCGGGGGCGCCGAATTGCGGCCAGGCCGACAGGAAGCCGCGGTTCTTGTCGGTGCGTGCCCATTCCATTGCCAGCAGCACGGAGCCGCCCCATTCGCCGCCGACGCCGATCCCCTGGATCAGCCGGATGACCGTGAGGATCACGGCGCCCCAAAGGCCAATTCTGTCATAGCCCGGAACAAGGCCGACGGCAGTGGTTGCCAGCCCGGTTACCAGAAGGGTGACGATCAGCGTCGCCTTGCGGCCGATCCGGTCGCCAAAGTGGCCGAAGATCGCCGCGCCGATCGGGCGACCGACAAAGCCGATGAAGAAAACGCCGAACGCCTCCAGGACGCCGACGATGGGTTCGGATCTCGGGAAGAACAGCTTGCCGAAGACGAGGCCGGTGACCGTGCCGTAGAGCAGGAAGTCATACCATTCGATCGTGGTTCCGACGGTGCTGGCGATGACTGCCCGGCGCAATTGCGCCCGATGTTCAGCGTCAGGTATCCCGAGTGCAGCAGCACTTTGAGCGGCGATCGCCATCGGTATTCCTCCCAGGTTTCTTATCTTCGGTCGATACGGCACTCCACTTCACGAAAGAGTTATTCTGCCAACAATAGCAATTAAACTCGGACCGGACAAGCATCTGCCGGTCAGGAGGACGCAATCCTGCGAAGCGACCAATGATTACGAAAAGGAACAAACCGGGGCGACGGCGCATGTTCTGTCGCGCCGTGCGGAATATTCGCGTCAATAAACCCGACGCGTGATCTGCCTGCGGCAGACACGCCAACAGGGAACCGCTGTGTGCAGTCAGCGCCGCACAGCATGCCCGCATTGATCGACCGGTTCGGGCAAGTGTCAGCGAGGCCATCGCAAGCCGGTGGGATGATGCATGGCGGATAGCAACGCCCTGCCGCAGCGCCGGGTTTGCGGCGTACAGCGATCGGTCGTCAGCCTGCCGTTTGAAGCAAAGCCGCGCAGACGGTTACGAAGAATGATCCCTGGCAGGGGCCTGCGTCTTGGCGCGCCGCCCGCCCAGCCGGGGCGGTAACAACAGGCAGCAACGCTGGAGCAGTCATCGCCTCTGCCCGTTGGTATCTGTCCGCGTGGAACCCCGTCGGACTTGCCAACGATGAAATTCCGCAGCGAACGCCGTTGCGCTACTCCGCCGCGACAGCCACCGGCACAGGGTCGGCCAACCGCGTCAGCAGCGCCGTCCGCGCAGCCTCCGCCTTTGTACGGTTTGCGTCCTTCACCGGCCCGAAGCCGCGGATCGTGTCGGGCAGTTCGGCCAGCTTCACCGCAACCTCCAGGTTGTCGGGCCGAAGCCCCGCCATCACCGCGCGCAGATCGCCGATATACTGCTCCACCAGCGTCCGTTCGGCGCGCCGCTCGGCCTGATAGCCGAACGGATCAAGGACCGAGCCGCGCAGGGCCTTGCCGTGCCGCAGCACCCGGAACAGCGGCAATCCAAGCCAGCCGGGAATCGCCACCTTGCGACGCCGCCCTGTCGCCGGATCGGTCCGGGTAATCAGCGGTGGCGCCATGTGGAAGACCGGCTTCGGTCCGTACGACGCAGCGGCATGCAAGCGCGCGACCTCATACTCGTCCTTGTAGGCCATCACCTTGAACAGGCCCTCGGCCGCCGCACGGGCAAGCCGGCCTGGCTTGCCGAACACCGCCGCTTCGCGCGCGGCGACATCCGCCAGGACGGCGCGATAGCGGTCCGCATAAGCGGCGGACTGATAGGCGGTCAGCGCCTCGGTGCGCGCGGCGATCAGTGCGTCCAGCGAGGCAGGCGGCGCCTTGATCACACCCTCCAGGATCTGCGTGATCAGTTCCGGCTGGTGCGCGATGATGCGGCCCCACAGGAACGCGCGCCGGTTCAGCGCCACCGCCGCCCCGTTCAGTTCGATTGCCCGCGCGATCGCAGCGTCGCCCACCGGGATCAGGCCGCTCTGCCAGGCCATCCCAAGCAGCAGCGTGTTCATCGCCTGGGCATTGCCGAACAGGCGTTCGGCGAGCCGCACACCATGCAGCCAGAGAGAGTTTCGGGCGTCGGTGACCTTCTCGATCGTCCGCCGGTGCAAAGCGGCGTCAATCGACAGCAATGCATCGCGCTTGAAGTCGGCGGTCGCCGCCAGATCGAGGTTGCCGATCACGACGGCACCGGAAGCGTTGCGTTCCAGCACGCCCGGCTGGCAGGCAACGGAAAGGTCGGCGGCGAGCATCACGTCCGCCGCGCCGATCGGGATGCGCACAACGTCGAGTGCGGCTTCGTCCGCGGCGATCTGTACGTGCGCCACCACGGCGCCGTTCTTCTGTGCCAGCCCAGTGAAATCGAGCGTCTTGACCGCGCGTCCTTCGAGATGCGCCGCCATTGCCAGGACCGCGCCCGACGTCACGATGCCGCCGCCGCCGATACCGGCGAACAGGCCGCGCCACACGCCCAACGCCGGCAGCACCGGTTGGGGCAGCGAAGCCGCGAGCGCAGCCTCCTGCGCCTGCCAATGCGTATCGGCATCCGGTGCGGCCGGCGGACCGGCCAGAGTGACGAAGCTGGGGCAGAAGCCCTTCAGGCAGGACAGGTCCACGTTGCAGCTTGTCGGATTGATGCGGCGCTT
>DATNEJ010000267.1:0-6209 GCA_035606775.1 Acetobacteraceae bacterium
CTGGGGAATTGAATGCCGCCTGCCCGCCTTGCCGTCGATATCGGCGGTACGTTCACCGATCTCGCGCTGGAGCACGACGGCAAGCGCACCACCGTCAAGGTCCTGACCACGCCGGCCGAACCCGAACGCGGGGTGATGGACGGGGTGCGCACGGTCCTTTCCACCGCCGGTGTCGCTGCCTCCGCCATCGCCATCATCATCCATGGCACGACGCTCGCGACCAATGCGATCATCGAGCGCAAGGGCGCGCGGACAGCGTTGCTGACTACCGAAGGGTTTCGCGACGTCATCGCGATGGGCAACGAGAGCCGCTATGACCAGTACGACCTGAACATCGTGCTCCCGGAACCGCTGGTGCCGCGCCATCTGCGCCTGCCGGTGCCGGAACGGCTGGACAACACCGGCAAGACCCTGCGTCCGCTGGATGAGGCAGCGGTGCGTGCGCTGGTGCCACTGTTGCGGCGCGAGGAGGTGCAAAGCATTGCCGTCGGGCTGCTGCACGCCTTCGTCAATCCGGCGCACGAGCAGCGCGTCCAGGCGATCCTGGCCGATGAACTGCCGGGCGTCCCGGTGTCGCTGTCGTCCGAGGTGTCGCCGGAAATGCGGGAGTGGGAACGCTTCTCCACCACCGTCGCCAATGCGTATGTCCAGCCGATGATGGCGCGCTATCTGCGCCGGCTGGAAGCCGACATGCGAGGGGTCGGCATCGCGGCGCCGCTGTTCCTGATGATGTCGGGCGGCGGCCTGACGACCATCGAGACGGCCTGCCGCTTTCCGATCCGCCTGGTGGAGAGTGGTCCGGCTGGCGGTGCGATCTTCTCCGCCTTCATCGCGCGGCAATGCGGGCTGGACAATGTGCTGTCCTTCGACATGGGCGGCACCACCGCCAAGATCTGCCTGATCGACGATTTCCGCCCGCAGACGGCGCGCAGCTTCGAGGTGGCGCGGGTCGGGCGGTTCCGCAAAGGCTCGGGGCTGCCGCTGCGCATCCCGGTCATCGAGATGGTGGAGATCGGCGCCGGCGGCGGGTCCATCGCCCATGTCGATGCGATGGGCCGCATTGCGGTGGGACCGGAGAGCGCGGGTGCCGATCCGGGGCCGGCGTGTTACGGCCGGGGCGGTGAGCAGCCGGCGGTGACCGATGCCAATCTGGCGCTTGGCCGCTACGACCCCGCGCGGTTTGCCGGCGGTTCGATGGCCCTGGATGCGGAGGCGGCGCACCGGGCGCTGGTTGTTCGCGTCGCGGCGCCGCTGGGGCTGGCGCCGGAAATGGCGGCGCTGGGCGTCGTCGAAATGGTTGACGAGAACATGGCCAACGCGGCGCGGGTGCACGCGATCGAGTCGGGCAAGACCTATGAGGGGCGTGCGCTGATCGCCTTCGGCGGCGGCGGGCCGGTGCATGCCTGCCGGGTGGCGGAGAAGATCGGCATCAACCGGGTGCTGGTCCCGTCCGGCGCCGGTGTCGGCAGTGCGATCGGCTTCCTGCGCGCACCGGTCGGTTACGAGGTGGTGCGCAGCCTGTATCAACGCCTGTCGAGCCTGGATGTGGCGGCGGTGAACGGCCTGTTGTCGTCCATGCGCGAGGAAGCCGAGGCCGCGGTGCGGCAGGGCAGTTTCGGCACTGAGCTGACGGAGACCCGGACCGCGTATATGCGTTATGTCGGACAGGGGCACGAGATTCCGGTGCCGCTGCCGGTCCGCGTACTGACGACCGATGACGCGCCGCTGATCCTCGAGGCTTACGATCGGGAGTACGCCAGGTTTTACGATCGTCCGGTTCCCGGATCGGATGTAGAGATCATGGGCTATGCGGTGGTCGTGACGACGGTGACCGAAGATGTTGCGCCTGTGGGTCAGGCGCCGGCAGAGCGCGCCGCGCCAACTCCGGCGCATACCCAGTCCGTCCGCGACACCACGACCGGACAGGTCGACTCCTGGTTCGTGTACAACCGCACCGCTTTGGCGCCCGGCGCGCGCATCGCCGGCCCCGCGATCGTGGCCGAAGACGAAACCTCGACCCTGGTCAGCTTTGGTTGGAATGCGATGGTCAATGGGCTTGGCTATCTCGAACTGACAAGGGATTCCTGATTGCCGACCGGCGACAGACCAGACACGCTGACTATTTTCTGTGCCACTGACACTTGTCACCGACTTCGAACGACGGCCGACACGCGCGTCGAACGCGCGTTCAGGACGCCGATGCTCCCGCGAAGGGCGTCGGTAGCGCGCGTCACTGCCTCGGCTGCCGCATCACGGCCGGCTGCGGCCATGGCTTGCGAAGCGATCTCGAGCGAGCGCTCCAGTTCTCGGGTCAAAACGTGTTCGCCAAGCGCCGACAGCGAACGCAGGATGACGCCGACAACCTGGTCCACGCCCTCTGGTGGCAGCTTCGGGAGCAGCATCGCAAGGGTACGCATGATCTCGGCAAGCGTCTGGTGTTGCATCGACTCGGACGCAACCACAGCCAACGATTCGAAGGTGGAGATCGCGGTATCGGCGACGCGATCCGTATAGACGATCCGGGAGGAGCGGTCTTCGGGAGCTTCACCCTGTTCCAGCCATCGGGCGAGGATGTCGCGCAGCGCGTGGCAGACCAGAATACCCGGATTGGGATTGGACCGCGCTGTGGAAACAGATGTCCAGCCGATAATTCCGAGTTGCGCGATTCCAAAGGCGGGATCACGTTCGAAGTCGCGGACGTTCTCCAACCTGATCGCTGCGACAACTGCTTTCGAAAGGGCGCCGGCGTCGGTCAGATAGCCGGCGCATCTCAGATCGGCCAATGGGTCGCGGAACGCCACGTGACTTCCGACCCCGACGCATAGCTCGACCTCAATGCCTGCCCCGGACCCGCCGGCGCTCTTCCGGCTCCTCTCGATGTCCGCGATCGCGCGGGCGATCTGCTCCACACCGACCGCGGTCACATATCCTTGGCGCTCCGAAACCACCTGCCCGGCAACGTGCGGCGCCTGCGAAGCGATTCGCCGCCGCGTCGCCTGCAGCAGAAAGCGTTGGTTCTCCCGTGCAATGAGAACGTGAACGCGAATCGCCTCGATGATCGTATCCGGCCGCATCTGTTCGATCGTTGTATAAATAAGTACGACGATCAGGCACAGAGCGACGCCCGTCAGCACCACCGCAATGAGCGCGCCGAATATGGGCCGGTGGGACTGGCTGGCGACGATCAGGTTGATCAAGGCGAATACGCACAGCCCAACGAAGAAACCGAAGTAGATTTGATTGCCACGCCGGCGCAAAAACTGGTCGAACACTTGGTTGGTGAGGGACGACGCCGCTTGCTGCACAGCCACCAAAAGGAGCGAGAAGGTAATGGACGTCATGGTGACAAGGCTGGTGGCGATGGTACCTAACAGGCTGCTGAGCGCAGCACTATCGCCGAACACATCGCTCAGCCAGCGCAGCTCGCTCGGTGGCTTCCGGTTTGATGACCAGAACGCCGCGTCAATGAAATATACGCCCGCGGCCAGCAGCAGAAAGACAGCCACAACGGCGATCGGCACGAGCAAGAATTCGCCGAGCGCGTGACGCACCGCTTTCGCCGCGCGGTCCCACCAAGGACCGTCGTCGGACGTGTTCAAGTCGATCCCATAAAGAAAAACGCCAGTGCGAGCAGAACATAGACCCCAATCAGCAGCAGACCTTCGAACCAGGTCGTTTCCCCATCACTTGCAATCGCATTCACAATGAAAACGGTACCGGCGACTGCAAACAAATCCAGGGGGTTGGAAAATACAAGTGTCATCGGGCGACCGATAGCCCAGGACGCCAGCACCAGCAGCGGCGCGATCACCAAGGCAACCTGAATCGCGGAGCCGACGCAGATGCTCATGACCAGGCTCATCCGGTCCTGCCGTCCGAAGGTCACCGCGGCCAGCAGGTCGGAGGATGTGCCGATCAGCGCCAGCGGAACGACACCCAGGAAGAGAAGTGGCAGCCCGAGACTTTGCGCGGTTGCCTGTAGAGCGCCCGCGACCATCTCCGCGCCGAACGCGATGGCGGCCGTCGCCCCAACCAGCACGACGAGCGCCTGGGTAAGGCTCCAGTTCGTCCCGCCGGCAGCCCCCTCTTTCTCCGACGAGAAGACATCCCGGCGCGTGACGAGCGTATAGATCAGGCCGCCGGCATAGAGCAGCAGCAGGACTGCCGAAATGCCTAGACTCAGCCCCTCATTGCCGATCGGCGAGGCGTGATGCCGACCAGGTTCCGCTGCGGCCAGATCGAAAATCGCGGGCAGCAGCAGGGCGACCATGATCAGAACCAACATGCTGGACCGCCGCCCGGCCCCTGCGCGATCGAATTTCTGGCGCTCGAATTTTATGCCGCCGGCGAGCATCGCCAGACCCAGCCCGAGCAAACTGGTGCCGATGATGGAGCCGACGATCTGAGCCCTGACAACTGCGGCGTCGCTCGAGATCAGCACGAAAAACGCCAGCAGAAGTTCGGCGATACTGCCAAAGCTGACTGTCACCAACCCGCCGATGGCCGGCCCGGCATAGGCTGCGACCTGCTCCGTCGCCCGGCGAACCCAGTCCGCCAGGGCTGCGACCGCGATCGCGCCGGTGACGAAGATCCAGACTGGATCACTGTGCACGAAATACAGCAGGACGGCCGCGATCGGAAGGAACGCGAGCATCAGGAGACGCAGCGATGCCAGAACGCCTTCGCGTGTGACCGAAGCGCGTGTGCGCTCATCAAGGGGCATTCGATGTCACCTCGCGACGCGCTGCAAAGATCGCCGCAGCCACTGGTGTGGCAGGGGTGATGCGGGGTGACCCGAAACCGCGTGCCAAGCATTGTCTGCGCCGGGATCGCGGCGGCAGGTGGTGGTGACCTGCTTGCGAGTCACCCAACGGATGTCCCTGACAACCATGTTCGCCGATGGCTTCGCGGCTTCTATTTTCTGTCTCATCGTCGTTCCTTTGTGGGGGCTCCGATGAACCAGAAAGCCTCCGCTTTCAATTGGACCAATTCTGTCTCAGTGGCGCGGACGTCGGAGATGCGAGATCCGGGTGGCAATCGCTTGTCGATGGAGTTGTCGAGAGATTGAGTCGCAACGCGTTTTTGACAACGCCCCGCGCTACGGAAATGACCGTCAGGGATACTGTCAACTTATCCGGCTAGCGAAAGGTCAAAACACTGGGCCGCTTGCCAATTCCTTTGTGTTCAGTCAGTTACGGGAATGAAAGACAGGACAGACGAAGATTGTCGATCATTCACAAAATCGGTAGCTATTCTACTGCAAGATAATCCTACGGCGCCACCATGGCGAAGCGATCTGACGCGCGAACTCCGTAGGGCTGACGCCCAACTCCTGACTGCCCATCGTTGCAGTGGCGGTTGTGATCCCTTCCGCCTCGTATTCCGTCAAGCCGTGCCGCGGGGCGGGCTAGCGAATGGATTTCGAATCGTGACACCGCGCCAAGTGAAGCCGCTCTGCATGTCCTCGGACAGCAGCCAACGGCATCCGGAAGATGCGGCGGCCGCAAGCATGATTCCATCCCAAAGCGCAAATTTATGTCTGACTGACAACTCCATAGCGTCCATGAGCACGCCGGAGGAAGTCTCAGCGACCAGGCTTGCATCGTGCCACAAGGTAACCGCCGTCCGGACTTCGCGCACGGGCCGCTGCGCTTTGCGGACCAGCAACGTGAAAAGCTCGGCAAGTGCCTGCGCCGGGATCACGACTTCTTCAACTGCCAGTTCGCGCAAAATATCTGTAGCGGCACGCTGACGCTCTGCCCCGTTCAGCCCTTCGGCATAGGCAAGGATGTTCGTGTCGAGAGCGACCCGCATCGCTCAACGCTCATACAGGGACTCGCGCGTCCATGACCCTATATCGACGGCCGTTTGTCTGGTCAGGCGCCGGAGCAAGGCCGATCGGGCGGCTTCCCGAGAGAGGTCGGCCGGCTGGCACGGTACGATACGTGCGACCGGCCGACCGTGTGCGGTGACAACGTACGATCTACCGTCACGAACTTCCCGCAAAAGTCGGGAGAAGTTCCGGTTTGCATCTGCCGCGGAAATCGAGTGATCCATCGGGCCAAGCCAATTAGTGACTTTCACTATATATACGCCGGGGCACAGTTCCGCAATCCACCCGGCCATGCGGTAGCCCAGGACCCTTCGCCGTGCCAGACTGCACCGAACCCAGCCCACCATCCGCACAAAGCGCCCTGCATGTCCCACGA
>DATNEJ010000281.1:0-4314 GCA_035606775.1 Acetobacteraceae bacterium
GTCCAGCACGACGAACCGATCGGCGATCCGCATCATCGCGTGCATGGTGTGCTCGATGATGGCGATGGTCATGCCTTCCTCGCGCAGCCGTGCCAGCACATCCAGCACCTCGTCACACTCGTCGCGGCCAAGCCCGGCCAGAGTTTCATCCAGCAGCAGGAGCTGCGGCCCGCCGGCGAGTGCGCGCGCCAGTTCCATCAACCGAAGCTGCTTGTTGGTAAGCTGGCCGGCGGGCACATGCGAATGTTGCTGCATACCAACGCGGTGCAGCGCGCGTACCGCGGCGTCGACCGCCTCGTGATCCGGCAGGCCGGCGCCGTAGGCCCCGACGACAACGTTGTCCAACAAGGGCAGGCGGGGGAAGCTGCGCACCACCTGGAAGGTGCGTCCGACGCCCATGCGGCAGACCTGGTGCACCTTGCGGCCGAGCATGGTCTTGCCGGCGAGGGTGGCGCTGCCTTCGTCGGCGCTCAGCACGCCGTTCAGCAGGTTGAACAGCGTGGTCTTGCCGGCGCCGTTCGGTCCGATGATGCCGAGGATTTCGCCGCCGGCGATCGAGAAAGTGACCTCGCCGACCGCGCGCAGGCCGCCAAAGGAGCGCGACAATCCCTTCACGTCCAGCAGCGTGGCGCCGGCGGGGCTTTCCGGCGCGGAGTGCGCCGGCGCTTCATGCAGCGGCGGGATCGTCGGTTCCTCCACCTTGCGGAACCAGCGGTCGCGGATGGTCCAGAACAGCCCGTCGGGTGCGGCGATGGTGATGCCGATGATCGCCAGGCCGTAGACGACACCCTGGATGCCGGGAAGCACGTTGCCCAGTTTCGCATTCAGCAGTTCGCCCAGCGGCACCAGGATCGCGGCGCCGATCACCGGCCCCCAGATCGACGCCAAGCCGCCGAACAGCGTCACAACGACGCACTGGGCGGAGACCAGCAGACCGAACACGGAATCAGGCGTGACCACCAGCAGCACACACGCGTAAAGTCCGCCCGAGGCCGCCGCGATCATGCCCGACACAACTAGGGCGCGCATCTTCCAGAGGAGCGAATTGATACCCGCGGCTTCCGCCGCCAGCTCATTCTGGCGGATCGCCAGCAGCGCAAGGCCGAAGCGGGTATTCTCCACCAGCATGCAGACGATCAGGCTCGCCGCCAGCAATCCGACGGAGACCAGCGTGTAGAACCGCGGATCGAGGAATTCCAGGTAAACGGCCGGGTGGTCCCGGTGCATGGGCAGCGTGACTTCCTGGTACCCCAGGTACTGCATGAAGTAGAGGATGGCCAATGGGTAGGCCAGCATCGACAGTGCGAAATAGTGGCCGCGCAGCCGGAAGGTCGGAATACCGATGATCACTGCGGCGATGGCGCCGACCACCATGGCGATGGGGATGCCGATCCAGGGCGTGATGTTCCAGTAGATCATCAGCAGGGTCACGACATAGGCGCCGATACCGAAGAACGATGCGTGCCCGAATGAAAGCTGGCCACCGTAGCCGGAGAGGATATTCCACGACACGCCGAACGCCGCCCAGATCGGCACCAGGGTCATGATCAACTGATAGTAGCTGTTGGTCACGAAGGCGGACGCGATCAAATAGGCCGCGCCCACCACGCCCAGCGCGATCAGGTCCCGCCGCAGACGAGGTTTTGCGCCCTGTCTCATGAGAGGTCGGTGTACCCGGTCATGCCCGCTCCGCCGAGCGGCCGAAAAGACCCTGCGGGCGCAACAGGACAATCATCAGGAAGACCACGAAGATCGCGGCGTTCTGCAATTGTGGCGGCAGGATCAGGGACGAGCATTGCTGTACGAATCCCACCGTCAGGCCGCCCCAGAAAGCGCCCAGGATGCTGCCCATGCCGCCCAGCACGACGCCGGAATACATGATGATGACGTAGTCGAGCCCGATGAACGGGCCAAACGACAGGTAGGTGGCCATCAGCCCGCCGGCGATGGCGGTAATGCCGCTGCCCAGCCCGAACGCGATCCGGTAGGCCCGGTTTACGTCGATGCCCATATAGGTTGCAGCCGTCGGATTGTCGGCCGCGGCCCGCAGC
This sequence comes from Acetobacteraceae bacterium, assembly GCA_035606775.1. Taxonomy (GTDB): domain Bacteria; phylum Pseudomonadota; class Alphaproteobacteria; order Acetobacterales; family Acetobacteraceae; genus Rhodopila. The sequence goes on from DATNEJ010000281.1 coordinate 2,052, forward strand.
GCCTTGCCCAGCCTGGTGTATTCCAGCAGTAGATACAGCGAGACCGCGGCGATAATGGCGACCGCGCAGGCGATCAGCCGCGCCTTGTTCAGGAAGATGGTGGCGTCTCCGTAGATCGGGCCGATCTCAACCGCGCGCGAGGCCAGCGGCGTGCGCACCGTCAGCGGCGTGGAGCCGAACACGATCAGCCCGCCGTTCTGTAAGATCAGCGAGATGCCGAGGGTGATGATAAGCTGGCCGAAATGGGTATCATCCTGCGATTCGCTGGTCGCAAGGCCGGAGACGCGCGCGATCAGAAACCGGTGCATCAAAGCCCCGCCCACAAAGACGATCGGTCCGGCGAGCAGTGCTCCGACAAAGGGGCCGATATAAGGGCCGAGGAAGGCCAGCACCCCGCCGCCGGTCACCAGATAAAAGCTGGCGAACATGCCCAGCATCAGCAATTCGCCCTGGGCAAAATTGACAACCTTCATTATGCCGAAGATCAAGCCGAGACCGATGCACATCAGGCCATAGATGCAGCCGATCATCACGCCCGCCGCGAGCGCGTTCAGCACATTCTCGATCAGGGCTTCGAGGTTCACTGCCTGCCCGCTGCCTCCCATGAGCCTGCCCAGAGGGGGCCGGACTTGATTGTGCGAATCTCTTACCGGCTTCGCGCGCCGGTCTCAAGCGCCGGACCTCGCCGGAAGCGTTTCCGCCCGGGCGGGCCGTCCCTTGGCGATCCCCTGGACGATCCCCTGGGCGGTTCACTTGAGGCCGGAGCGGAACGGCGGCAGGATCGTCACACAAAATCAATGTGTCCAGGATGATTATTACGATTCCCTACCACTGTCCGACCGGCGGCTGACGCGATGGCGGATGCCGACCATTTCCCGCATCGCGGGCTGATCACCGCTTCGGCGATGCTGGCGATGCTGATGCAGACACTGGATTCGACGATCGCCAACGTGGCCCTGCCGTACATGCAGGGCAGCATGTCCGCCAGCTACGACGAGATCACCTGGGTGCTGACATCCTATGTCATTGCCGCGGCGATCATGACGGCACCGGTCGGCTGGATGGCGCGCCGGTTCGGCCGCAAGGAGCTTTTCATCGGCTGCCTGATCGGTTTCACCGTCAGTTCCATGCTGTGCGGCGCCGCGCAGTCGTTGCAGCAACTCGTGGCGTTTCGCCTGCTGCAAGGCATGTGCGGGGCGGCGATCGCGCCGTTGTCGCAGGCGACGATGCTGGACATCTATCCGTTCTCCCGCCGCGCGCAGGCCATGGCGATCTTCTCGATGGGCGTCACGATGGGGCCGATCATGGGGCCGACCCTCGGAGGCTACCTGACGGACGCGTACAGTTGGCGCTGGGTGTTCTACGTGAACCTGCCGTTCGGCGTCCTCTCCGTCACCGGCCTCATGCTGTTCATGCCGCGGACACCGGCGCAGCCGAACTTGAGATTCAGTTGGTACGGGTTTGCCATGCTGGCGATCGGCGCCGGCGCGCTGCAGATGCTACTGGACCGCGGGCAAGAGCTCGATTGGTTCTCGTCACGGGAGATCATGGTCGAGGCGGTCATCGCCGGCCTGGGCTTCTACCTGTTCATCGTCCATATGCTGGTTGCGGAGCGGCCGTTCCTGGCGCGGGGACTGTTCACAGACCGCAATTTCGCCGCCGGCATCCTGATGGTGTTCTGCATTTCCTCCGTGATGCTGTCGACCTCCGCCCTGCTTGCACCCTATCTGCAGAACCTGGCGGGATATCCCGTCTATACCGCCGGATGGGCGATGGCGCCGCGCGGGCTTGGCACCATCGCATCGATGTGGCTGGCCAGCCGCCTGGGAATGAAGGTCGACCAGCGTAAGATCATGGCGGTCGGGCTGGTTGTGCTCGCCTGGGCGCTTTACATCATGAGCACCTGGACCCCGGACATAACCGAAGCCGAGATGATGCTCACCCTGGTGGTGCAGGGGTTCTCCATCGGCCTCGTGTTCAACCCGATGACGGTGATGGCCTACACGACCCTGTCGACGCAGCTTCGCGGGGAAGGGACCGCTGTGCAGTCGCTCGCCCGCAACATCGGATCGGCCATTGGTATCTCCGTCACGTCGTTCACGCTGACACGCAACATCCAGACCAATCACGCCGACATCGCGTCCAGCATCACCCCGTTCGACCGGATCCTGCAGGCCGGCGACGCCGCGTCGCGCATCCTCGATCCCGCCACCCATCATGGCGCCGCCTTGCTGGACGAGATGATCAACCACCAGGCGCAGAT
>DATNEJ010000285.1:0-3156 GCA_035606775.1 Acetobacteraceae bacterium
GGTTCTGGCGGAAATTATGCTGACCCGTTCGGCAGCGGAGTGGGAGGAGTGGCTGCAGGCCCGGCACGTACCGGCCAGCCGCGTGCGCACCATGGGGGAGGCACTGGCCGACCCGCAGATTGCCTCCCGCGGTGTGCTGCACCGGCATGAGTCCGCGCCGGGGATCGATGGATCGTTCACCGTGCCGGTCACGGCATTCAAATTCGCCCATGACGGTCCGCGGGTGGATCGTCCACCGCCGATGTTCGGGCAGCATAACGATGAGATATTGCGGGAGTTGGGCTACAGTGCCGCCGACATAGCCGGTTTCCGCGCCGCGAAAGTGATCTGATCCGCCGGGGTCCGACCAGGAGCACACACCATGACAGACCTGCCGAAGCACGTTGAAATCCACGAGGAAGGGCCGCGTGAAGGGTTCCAGATTGAACCGGGCCCGATCAGTACGCAGGACAAGATTCGCCTGATCGAGGCGCTGGCGGAAACCGGCCTGCATCACATCCAGGCTTGCTCCTTCGTCAATCCGCGCATCGTACCGGGCTGGGCCGACGCGGAAGCCGTTGTTGCCGGCTTCCGCGCGAAGCCGGGCGTGCACTACACCGGCCTTTGGTTCAACGCGAACGGGCTGGACCGCGCACTGGCCTTTTCCGACAAGCTGACCATCACCGGATCGATCGCGCTGACTGCATCCGAAGCGTTCACGCAGAAGAACCTGCATCGCAGTCACGCGGAGAACGTGGCGGCGATGCGCAAGCAGACGGCGCTGCACCTGTCCAAAGGCGTCAAAGTGCCGCGCGTTGGCGTCATGGCGGCGTTCGGCTGCAACTACCAGGGCGATATCAGCCCGGCGCAGGTCATCAGCACGCTGGAGGACGGGCTGGCGATCGCCGCGGATACCGGGGCCGAGATCACGCATTTCTCCCTGGCCGACACGATGGGCTGGGCGACGCCGATGCGGATCGAGCGCGTGCTGGGTGAAGTGCGGTCCCGCTGGCCGGAGAAGATCCTGTCGCTGCACCTGCATGACACGCGCGGCCTTGCCGTCGCCAACGCGCATGCCGGTCTGAAGATGGGCGTGACCCGCTTTGATTCGACCGTTGGCGGCCTGGGCGGCTGCCCGTTTGCCGGTCAGAAGGGTGCTGCTGGCAACATATGCACCGAGGAACTGGTGCTGCTGTGCGAGGAAATGGGCATCGGCACGGGCGTGGACCTTGACGCGCTGATCGAGGTTGGCCGCATGGCGGAAGAGATCGTCGGGCATCAACTGCCCAGCGAATTGATTCATGCGGGGAGTCTGGATGCGTTCCGGCGCAAGGCAGCCTGATGCCGGTGACGCCGCTTGCCGGGCTGAAGGTTCTTGAGTTCAGCCATACCGTGATGGGGCCGACCGCGGGGCTGGTGTTCGCGGAACTGGGCGCCGATGTCGTGAAGATCGAGCCGGCACCGAAGGGTGATCATACGCGGGGGCTGCCCGGCTTCGCGGCGGGGTTCTTCTCCGCGTTCAACCGCAACAAGCGCAGCCTCGCGATTGACCTGAAGTCACCTCAGGGCCAGGCAGCGATGCACCGCCTGGTACGCACGGCCGACGTGGTCATCGAGAATTTCGGTCCCGGCACGATGGATCGCCTGGGCTGCGGCTATGAGACTTTTGCCGCGCTCAATCCCCGGCTGATCTATCTGGCGTTGAAGGGCTATCTCGCCGGCCCTTACGAGCACCGGCCGGCGCTGGATGAAGTGGTGCAGTTCCAGGTGGGGCTTGCATGGATGACCGGCCCGCTCGGCCAGCCGCTGCGGGCTGGTGCTTCCATCATCGATATTCTTGGGGCTGTGTTCGGCGTAGTTGCCGCGCAGGCTGCTCTGCGGGAACGGGAATTTACCGGCAAAGGCCAGCGCGTGACCAGCGCGCTGTTCGAAAGCGCGGCGTTCCTGATGACGACTCACATGGCCGGAACAATCGTGACCGGGGAACCGAACCGGCCGATGCCGATGCGGCGCGGCGCCTGGGCGATCTACGAGGTGTTCAAGACGGCGGGCGAAGGCCAGTTGTTCATCGGCGTGACCAGCGACCAGCAATGGGTCCGCTTTGCCGAGGTGTTCGGGTTGAGCGAGCTCGCGGCCGACCCGCGTCTTGCCACCAACGCCATGCGCGCCGCCGAGCGCGCCTGGCTCATTCCTGCCATCCAGGACGCGCTCCTCCGTCTGTCGCAGGAAGAGGTCGCGGCGGGCTGCGAGAAAGCGAATGTCTCCTTTGCACCTGTCGGCAAGCCAGCCGATCTGTTCAGCGATGCGCATCTGCTCGCGACCGGTGGACTGGTGGATGTCGCCATATCGCGCCTGGGCGGATTGGACGGCAAGTTGGCCGGCCTTCCCGCTCTGCCGATCGATTTCGGCTCGGACCATGCGCGTCCGGGTCTGACGCGCCAGCCGCCGCGCATGGGCGAACACAACGCGGAGGTTCTGACCGAAGCGGGGTTTTCACCGGATGAAGTCGAGGAGCTTGCCCGGGCCGCCGTGATCGTCTCCGCGGCCTGATTTGACAGGAGTGGCACCATGGAACTGGGACGCCTCGGAGTCTGGTATTCAACCGACAAGCTGGGCGGTGCGAAACCGATCGCCGATTTTGCCAGGACGGTCGAACGCCTGGGTTACGATGTGCTGTGGTACCCGGAATCGCGTGGCTATGAATCGTTCTCGGTTGCCGGATTCATGCTCTCGCAGACGACGAAGCTGAAGATCGGCAGCTCGATCGCCAGCATCTACGCGCGCGATGCGTTTACCTCCCGCCGCGGCATGCTGACGCTGAATGATCTGTACGGACAGCGCTTCATCCTGGGATTGGGAGTCAGCCATCCGCCAATGGTGGAGGGGCTTCGCGGGCATACCTATGAAAAGCCGGTGCCGGCGATGCGGTCCTACTTGAACGGCATCCATGGCAAGGAGAAAGATGCCGAGACTTGGCCGATCTGTGTTGCCGCGCTCGGCCCGCTGATGCTGAAGCTCTCGCGCGACATGACGCGCGGTGCGGTGCCGTATAACACCAATCCAAGGCACACCGCCGAGGCAGCGAAGATCCTTGGCCTCGGCAAGTGGGTGGCGATCGAGCAGAAGGTCACACTGGAAACCGATCCCGCAAAGGCGCGTGCGCTCGGCCGGAACGAG
>DATNEJ010000308.1:0-2313 GCA_035606775.1 Acetobacteraceae bacterium
GCAGCGGGATTCGCATGCCTCGCCTATGACAACCGGAATTTCGGTGCGAGCGACGGCGAACCGCGACAGGAGATCGATCCCTGGCAACAGGTCCGCGATTACCGCGACGCCATCACATTCGCGGAGACGCTGAGCCAGACGAACCCCGATCGTATCGGTATCTGGGGCTCGAGCTATAGCGGCGGCCATGTGCTGGTGGTCGGCGCGATTGATCGGCGCGTGAAGTGCGTCGTGTCACAGGTGCCGCTGATCAGCGGACATGCACTGACGCGGCGGCTGGTGCGGTCCGATCTGATCGCCGGCCTGACACGCATGTTCGAAGATGACCGCCGCGCCCGCTACGCCGGCAAGCCGCCTGCCATGATACCCGTTGTCTCGGAGAACCCGGCAGGACCCGCAGCCTTGCCGACGTCCGATTCATGGATGTTCTTCACCGAGACGGCCCGCAAGCGCGCACCCGCCTGGAAGAATGAGGTAACACTGCGGTCGATCGAGATGTTCAGCGAATACGAACCGGGCGCCTACATCCGCCACATCAGTCCGACACCGCTATTGCTCGTCGTGGCACTCGGCGATCACCTGGCGGTCGCCGATCATGCTCTGGAGGCCTACGAGCGGGCATTGATGCCGAAGCGGCTGGTGACGTTGCGCGGAGGACATTTCGACGCATACGAGGCGGAGTTTGATCGCGCGGCCAACGCCGAGGCCGACTGGTTCCGCGAACATCTGGGCTAGAGCGTGATTGTCGCAGGCGGAACCGCCGGAGACGTGAATCACGCGATCAAACAAAGAAATAGAGCCTGTTCGGTGCGTCTATCTGCACCGAACAGGCTCTAGATTCGACAGGGATCCAATCGCAACGGACATTCACGTTGCGTCGCATGATGCGCACGAGCCTGCGTGCGTGCGCGGACCCGCGTGACGGCCTGTCCGATTGGGGGTCGCACAGCGTAAGGCGACCTGCCCGGCGGAGAAGCTTCGATCAGACCGCGCGATGCGCTGCTCAAGCTGGCGGCGGCGCCAGCCATACTGTCCCTTGGGGCGTGGGACGAGTGCCGTGCACGATGAACCTGGCCGCCGGCCACCTGCCAACCCGTGTTTCACCCTGCCGCGAAACGCTGCATGTCCTCAAGCGCTTCCGCGAACTCCGTCATGAACATCTCGACGACCGTCCGGCAGGAGGTCACGCTTTCCACCAGGCCGACACCCTGTCCGACGAAGTAGCTGACCAACTCCCGCGCCTGGTCGTTTCCGGCCTCGGCCGAACGATTGACCCTCGCCATGGCCGGCTCGGACAGGAGGCCTTGCAGCGGCATGGGCAGCGCGCCCGGACTGTCCGGCCCATCCCATCCATCCGTCCAGGCGGAGCGCAACTGGCGGGCCGGCTTGCCGGTGCGCCCGCGGGAGCGCGTGGTGTCGCGTGACCGCGCGGCCACCATCCTCTCCCGAAAAACCGGGGAGGTTTCAGCCTCGACCGTCGCCAGCCAGACCGAGCCGGTCCAGGCGCCGGCGGCACCCATCGCCATACAGGCCGCCATCTGCCGGCCTGTCATAATGCCGCCCGCCGCCAGCACCGGCACATCCCCGATGCCGCGGATTGCGCGCAGCACTTCGGGGATCAGCACCATGGTCGAGACCTCGCCGCAATGGCCGCCGGCCTCGGTCCCTTGCGCCACGATGATGTCCACCCCGGCTTCCACTTGCCGGACCGCGTGTTCTCTCGCGCCAACAAGGGCTGCACAGGGAATGCCGTATTGGCGCGCGCGCTCCAGCATGGAGCGTGGCGGCACGCCCAGTGCATTGGCGATCAGCCGGATCGGGTGGCGGAATGCGACATCCATCAGCCGCTCACCGGTGTCGATCTGATAGGGTGGTGGCCGATCCGGATCCTCCCGCCGATAGTTCCTAAGCGGTCGCGTCGGATCGACACCGTACCGGCGCAGGAGGTCATGCGCGAAAGCGCGGTGCGCTTCGGGTATCTGCGCTGCCAGGTCGCCGCTGTTGGCGCCGGTTCCGGTGCGGACGGCCAGGTTTTCCGGGATCAGCAGATCGACACCGTAGGGACGCCCGTCGGTATGGGCATCGATCCAGCACAGTTCGGTCTCCAGCTCCTCCGGCGTGTAGCTGGCGGCGCCGAAAACACCGAAGCCGCCGGCATGGCAGACAGAAGCGACAACGTCGCGGCAGTGGCTGAACGCCACCAGCGGGAAACCGACCCCGAGCAGGCGACAGAGCGGCGTGTCCATGCAGCCGGCGCCGTCAGGCCGACATCTTGATCGGCGGATCGATGTCCGCCGGGATCGGGCAGACATA
>DATNEJ010000315.1:0-10469 GCA_035606775.1 Acetobacteraceae bacterium
CGCAGCGAGCCGGCGACGAAACCGGCAAGCGCCGCATCGCGCACGTCGGCCGCCTGCTGGCCGTGCGCCAGGCCGACCTGCGCACCGAACCGCTGCTGCAAGGCAAGGAAGCGCTCCTCCGCGGCGGCGAGGTCGAGCGCCTCGCTCTCGGCCACCAGCGGGCAAACCCAGAACACGCGCGCGCCTTCGTCCAGCTTGAGGGCGATCGCGTCGAGCACGTCGGCCATGGTCGCCAGCGAGTGCAGGGTTGTGCGGATCGGCTGCCGTCCCGCGGGCCTACCGGTCAGACGGCTGATTTCCATCTCGCCCCACTGGGTCAGCAGCAGGCTGCGGGGAATCGGCGTCGCGGTCATCACCAGCACGTCCGTCTGCTGGCCCTTGCCGCCCATCAACAGGCGCTGGGTGACGCCGAACCGGTGCTGCTCATCGATCACCGCCAGGGCGAGATCGCGGTATTCGACCGCTTCCTGGAACAAAGCGTGAGTGCCGACCACGATCGGGATCGAGCCGTCCTTCAGGCCGCGCAGCAACCTGGTCCGCTCACGCCCCTTCACCGACCCCGTCAGCAGGGCGACAGGGATCGGGCAGAGCCGCGACAGGGTCCGGTGATGCTGGCGGGCCAGCACTTCCGTCGGCACCATCAGTGCCGCCTGGGTACCCGCCTCCACCGCACGCAGCATGGCGAGGATCGCCACCAGCGTCTTGCCGGAGCCGACATCGCCTTGCAGCAGCCGCAGCATGCGGTGCGGCGCTGCCAAGTCGGCGTCGATCTCGGCCAGCGCCGTGAGCTGCGACGCGGTCGGGGCAAGCCCGAACCTGACGAGCGCCTTGTCCCGCAGACGGGAGTCGCCCATCAATGGCCGTCCCGGTCTCGCCCGGAGGCGGCCGCGCACCAGGGCCAGGGCCACCTGTCCGGCAAGGAACTCGTCGTAGGCCAGGCGAGTACGCGCCTGCGGTTCCGGCACCGAGGTGGGTGTCTGCACCGCATGCACGGCGTCCGCGAATGACGGCCATTTCTCCCGCCGCAGCAGCGCCTGGTCGTGCCACTCCGGCAGGGCCGGGAGGTGCGCCAGCGCCTGCGCCAGGCCGGAGGCGATCTGCCGCGGCCACAGGCCGGCGGTCAGCGGCCATACCGGCTCGATCGCCGGGATCCGCTCCGGCTGGTTCGCCGGCACCACATGTTCCGGATGCGCCAGGGTGATGCGCCCGTTGAACAACTCCACCTTGCCGGAGACCAGCAGCTTCGCGCCCGGCGGCATCTGGCTTTCGCGCGTGAACCGAAAGAACACCAGTTCCGCGGTGCCCGTCTCGTCCTTCACAACCACACGCCACGGCTGACGGGAATTGGCCGGACGTTCGTGCCGCACCACCTCCACCGCCAGGGTTGCGACCGTCCCGGGCTGTGCGGCCCGAATGGTCGGGTGCGACCGGCGGTCCAGGTAGGATTCCGGCATGTGGAACAGCAGGTCGATCACCCGCTCTCCGCCCACGGCACGAGCCATCAGCGCCGCGACCGCCGGTCCTATGCCCCGGAGACTGGTCAGGGGCGCAAAAAGAGAGGCTAGCGTATCGGTTTCCACGGGCTGACAGGTCCGGAGGGCGCTTGTATATGACAGCACGTCAATGCCAGAACCAGAATACGACGCGCCGAACGCAAGGCGCAGACGCCTGCTGTTTCGCGCGACTCATCGTGGGACGTTTGAGAACGACCTGATGATCGGTGGCTACGTCCGTACGAATCTGGCCACCCTGACCGATACCGACATCGAGGCGCTGGAGCGCCTGCTGGAAATCCCCGATGTCGATCTGGCCGACTGGCTGACTGGCCGGCGGCCGATCCCCATATGTGCCGAGACGCCAATGCTGCGCCGAATCAAGGAGTCGCTTCGCCAATGAGCGATCCGATCAGGGTGTGGGGTGCGCCCGAGGGGTGGGACGCCTTTCTGTTGGCACAGCGCCGGCGGGAGTATGACGGCCCTGTCCTGCATGTCACCCGAGACGATGCGCGCATGGCACGCCTCGCCGAGGCCCTGGCCTTCGTCATGCCGGAAGCGGAAATCCTGCGGTTTCCCGCCTGGGACTGTCTTCCCTACGACCGCGTGTCGCCCAATCCCGCGCTGGTGTCGGAACGGATCGCCACCCTGGCGCGCCTGCTGGAAAAGCCGACCGGCCCGCGCATCGTCCTGACGACCGTCAATGCCCTGGTGCAACGGGTGCCGCCGCGCTCGGCGTTTTCCGGCGCCAGCATGGAGATCAAGGTCAACGGCACGGTACAGCCGGAGAAACTGGCCGCCTTCCTGGAAGCCAGCGGCTACGGCCGCGCCGGCACCGTGATGGAGCCCGGTGAATACGCGATCCGCGGCGGCATCATCGACATTTTTCCGGCCGGGGAGTCCGACCCGGTGCGCCTGGACCTGTTCGGCGACACCATCGAATCCATTCGCAGCTTCGACCCGACCACCCAGCGCAGCGCGGCCCGCCGCCAGCGGCTCTCCCTGCGTCCGGTGTCCGAGGTCCCTCTCAGTCCCGACTCCACCGCCCGTTTCCGCTCGGGCTGGCGGGAATTGTTTGGCCAGGAAGCGGCGAGCGATCCGATCTATCTGTCGATCTCCGAAGGGCGCCGGCATCCCGGGATGGAGCACTGGGTCCCGCTGTTCCATCCCACGATGGAGAACCTGCTGGACTATCTGCCTGACGCCTCGGTCAGCCTGGACCATCAGGCCAACGACGTGCTTGAGGCGCGGCTCGAGATGATCGCCGACCACGCGCAGGCCCGAAAGGCGGTGCCGCGCGATGGCGAAGTACCTTATCGCCCGCTGCCGCCGGATCGGCTGTACCTGGACCGGGACAGCTGGGACGAGATGCTGTCCTTCGGCCCCCTCCTGGCCTTCACCCCATTCGCCAGGCCTGACGGGGCGGGCGGGGTCGATGGCGGCGGCCGTCCGGGACCAATCTTTGCCCAGGGCGTGACGCAGATGGGCGCGTCCACAGCGGGCGGGCCGGGCACCAATGTCTTCGACCAGTTGCGCGGCCAGGCCATGCGCTGGGATTCCGAGGGACGGCGCATCGTCATCGCCGCCTGGACCCGCGGCTCGCGGGAGCGCCTGACCAACCTGTTGCGCGAGCACGGCTTCAAGGAAGCCGCGGCCGAGGAAGACTGGGCAGCCGTTCGCCGCAAGCCGGCAGGCTCGGTCTCCCTGGTCGTGCTGGGGGTCGAACGCGGTTTCGTCGCCGATCGGCTCGCCGTGGTCGCCGAACAGGATCTGCTGGGGGAACGCATCTCGCGCCCACCCCGCCGGCGCAAGCGGGCCGATCAGTTCATCGCGGAGGCGACTGAAATCGCCGAGGGCGATCTGGTCGTACACCAGGAATACGGCATCGGCCGCTACGATGGTCTGGCCACGCTGACCGTGACCGGCGCGCCGCACGACTGCCTGCGGCTGATCTACGACGGCGACGAAAAGCTGTTCCTGCCGGTGGAGAATATCGAGGTTCTCTCCCGCTTCGGGAGCGAACAGCAGGGCGTCGCCCTCGATAAGCTCGGCGGCACCGGTTGGCAGACGCGCAAGGCGCGGATGAAGCAACGCATCCGCGACATGGCCAGCGAGCTCATTCGCCTGGCCGCCACGCGCAAGCTGCGCGATGCCGAGGTGATGGCGCCGCCGGAAGGCTCATGGGACGAGTTCTGTGCCCGCTTTCCGTTCGCGGAAACCGAAGATCAGGCGCGGGCCATTTCCGACGTGCTGGAGGATCTGGCAGCGGGCAAGCCGATGGATCGGCTGATCTGCGGCGATGTCGGCTTCGGCAAGACCGAGGTGGCGCTGCGCGCGGCCTTTGTCACCGCGATGGCCGGTGCTCAGGTGGCCGTGGTGGTGCCCACGACGTTGCTGGCCCGCCAGCACTACCGGACCTTCACCGACCGCTTCGCCGGATTGCCGGTCAAGGTGGCGCAACTCTCCCGCATGGTTGCCGCCAAGGAAGCCGCCGAGGTCAGGCGCGGCATTGCCAGCGGCGATATCAACATCGTCGTCGGCACGCATGCGCTGCTGGCGAAATCGATCGCGTTCTCCGACCTCGGATTGCTCGTCGTCGATGAGGAGCAGCATTTCGGGGTCGCTCACAAGGAACGGCTGAAGCAGCTCAAGGCCGATGTGCATGTCCTGACGCTGACCGCGACGCCGATCCCGCGCACCTTGCAACTGGCGCTGACCGGCGTGCGGGAAATGAGCATCATCTCCACCCCGCCGGTGGATCGCCTGGCAGTGCGCACATTCATCATGCCGTTCGATTCCGTGGTGATCCGCGAGGCCCTGCAGCGCGAGCGTTTCCGCGGTGGGCAGGTGTTCTGCGTCGTGCCGCGGATCGAGGACCTGCCGCGCATGGCCGAGCGGCTGGCGGAGGTCGTGCCGGAGGCGCGAACCATCCAGGCGCATGGGAGATTGGCGCCGACCGAGCTCGAACGCGTCATGACCGAGTTCGGCGACGGCAAGTATGACATCCTGATTTCGACCAACATCGTCGAAAGCGGTCTGGATATGCCCGCCGTCAATACATTGGTCATTCATCGTGCCGACATGTTCGGGCTGGGCCAGTTGTACCAGTTGCGGGGACGGGTAGGGCGCGGCAAGCAGCGCGGCTATGCCTATCTGACCTGGCCGCCCAACCATCGCCTGTCCATCGCAGCCGAGAAGCGGCTGACGGTGATGCAGACCCTGGACGCGTTGGGCGCCGGGTTCACTCTCGCGTCCCACGATCTGGACATTCGCGGCGCCGGCAACCTGCTGGGCGATGAGCAATCCGGACATATCCGCGAAGTCGGGATCGAGTTGTATCAGCAGATGCTGGAAGACGCGGTCGCCGATATCCGCGTCGGCGAAGGCAAGCGCGGCGGGCAGGAACGCGACTGGACGCCGAACATCTCGCTCGGGCTGCCAGTGCTGATCCCGGAGACATATGTACGCGACCTGCCGGTGCGGCTGGGGCTGTACCGGCGCATCGGCGCCCTGGCCTCCGACGCGGAAACCGAGGCGATGGCGGCGGAACTGGTCGATCGCTTCGGCAAGCTGCCGGAGGAGGTGGACAACCTGCTGGGTGTGGTGGCGCTGAAGCGCAGTTGCCGGGAGGCAGGCGTGGAGAAACTGGAGGCCGGCCCGAAGGGCATGGTCCTGACGTTTCGCGGCAATGCATTCCCCAACCCGGCCGGGCTGGTGCGCTGGCTGTCCAGCAAAGGCGGGCTGGTCCGGCTGCGTCCGGACCACAAACTGGCGATCTCGCGCGACATGGATGTGGCGACGCGGCTGCGCTTCGCACGTGACACGCTGGGCGCGCTGGATGAGATCGCCCGTCAGGCGAAAGCAGCCTGACCGGGCCACAGGCCCGCGGCGCGGTTTTGTGCGCGATGGAGGGTATCTGATCGCCCGGATGGCGTAGTCACCAGTCACGCGGGATTGGCTCCATTCCGACCCACTGGACGCGGGTCCCCCAGGGGGATCGCATTTGGATTTCCCACCTGCCCGAAGTGGTCAAACGGCTCCGGTTCTGGCGCCTGAGGTCGAATTTGGGCTGTCCGGAGCAGCCCAGCCTGCCGCAAACTCGACCAGAAAATTTCAAACGCGATAGCCCTGCGGGTGCCCAGATTGCCCTTGAAATCCTGGCGGCGTCCCGATACATGGGGGTTGCGGAACTTTTGCAGGCGACTTGCCCGGCCGCGTGTTTGGCAAGCGCCGTGGCTACCCCAGGCCAAAATCCTCGGTTGCCGGCCACAGATTTCCGCCCTTTTTCCAAGAGCCGCCTTCGGGCGGCTCTTCTTGTCTCAGGGCATCTGGATGCCATACAGGTTTCGGAGTGTCCTTGCCTTGATCAGACCTCCGTTCACCCATTTGCGGGAATAGCCGACCACGTCGGCCAGTTGCAGCAGCCGGGAGGCTGCCGAGTCAATCGCCACGACACGGTCGACACCCCGGAAGCGTCCGTCTTGGACCCGGGCTCGTTCGATTTCGGCCCGGAATGCTGGATGGTCGTTCTGATGGTTTCGGTCGGTGATCACCTCGACATTGCCGATCGTCTCGCGGCGGAGCACGTCCTTTTGGAACCGCTTCAGGCCGACCTTCACCGCCTCCACGATCGCCTTGGCATAGAGTATCGGCCCCGGTTCCGCGCGCGCGGCAATTTTCTGGTTGATCAGCACGATCCGCTCCGTTGGCGCGCTCTCCCAGAAGCGGTGAAGCAGGCCTTGAAGATAAAAGTCATCCATATCGGCCGCATGGATTTCATTGGCGTTCGCCTCAAGCAGGCCGGTGAAGCATCGATCTACGCGCCCTGCGTCGCGGGCGAGCACCAGCACCACGCCGAGATGCAGATCGCCGATGCCAGCGGTGCCGTACTCGTCGACAAAGCACAGCACCTTCTTGTTCAGGGCTGCGGTCATCGCGCGGTGCGTCCCGGCGCCGGCAAGCACGCCATCGTCACGCTGGTGCCCAGCCCGAATGGCGGCTTGTCGCGTGGGTCTTCGAGAGGGATATCAATGGTGGGCGACCGGTCGGATGTGTCCGATAGAAAGGGCGGGACATACACCTCCGTTCTTGATCGGACATTAACGTCTCACGGCCGCCGCCGCCGTCCAGTCGCCGCTTTCCGGAGACCGGATGCTCCTGTCGCCGGGTCCTTTATCGAAAGCGCGAGCACTCATCACCGGGACAAAACCCGGATCAGTCGTCGTCGGGGAGGTTGCCCTGGTTCGACATGGCTGTCCCCTCCGGGTAGGCTGTTGTCCCAACCGAGGGGAGGCGAGGAGATGGCAGGCAACGTGGAGACGATCATCGCGCTTGACAAGAAGCGCATGACGGCGATGGCCCAGAAGGATGCGGCGACCCTGAAGGCGGTGTTGTCCGACGATCTGGTTTACACGCATTCGTCTGCGCGCCTCGACACCAAGCAGAGCCTGATCGGCAACATGGAGTCCGGATCGACGGTCTATACCGCTGTCGAGCCGTCCGACGTGAAGGCGCAGGACCTTGGGACGGCGGTGGTGCTGACTGGTGTCTGCGCAATCAGTGTGGTGTCCAACGGGACGCCGAACGCGTTCCGGGTGCGCTTCACCGATGTCTATGCCAACCAGGGAGGCCAGTGGCGCATGGTGACCTGGCAGTCCACGCGGCTGCCGTAGTAGCCGGAGGCAGCCAGTTCCCTGAGCGTGTAGGCGGGCTGTCTCAGGATACCGGACCGTGATGCTGTTCGGCGATGCGACACCCGGCGTGCCGCGACCAGTGGTCCGCCCATCGGGGGCGGGACTCGCAACCAACCGAAAACCTTTCTAAGCTGGAGCGTGCGCTGAGCCGCTCACTGAGCGTAGGAATATCGTCCAGGCAGCAACCATGTCTCGGTTGCGGACAGTCCAGCGCGCGGCTTCCCGCCATTCGATGCCGAGCAGGACAAGGAATTGATGCGGAACAGGCCCCAGCGTCGCCGCGGTTTCATCCGTGGCCCGGGAAGAACCAGGGATGCTTTCATCCCGTTTGGTCCATGCTGGGTCGTCGCTGTGGCGGAGCGCCACGAACGCATGAACCTTTCATGAGTGCATTGGCACCGCGTAGGCACGACGATCAACGACACGGCGACGACCATGCCTGGTGGCGGCGGCTCTCATGACACGACGACCATCGAGCCCGGTCAGCAGGAAGCGTGCGGGGCCGCCGGCACCAGCGAATGAGCCAACTTCCGGAAAACCCAAGGGGCTTCTGATTGTCGGTATCGGTGCCTCAGCCGGCGGCCTGCAGGCCTTCAGAGCGTTCTTCGCCGGCATGCCAGCGGATAGCGGCATGGCTTTCGTGCTGGTCCAGCATCTCGACCCGCAACACCGCAGCATGCTCGTCGAACTGCTGGCCTCCTCCACCGCGATGCCGGTCGTGGAGGCCGCGGACCACATGCTTGTGGAAGCCAACCATGTCTATGTCATTCCGCCCAACGCGACCCTGCGCATTGCCGGCGGCAAGTTGCTTGTGTCGAAGCCGGCACCGGCACGGGAGTACCGCCATCCGGTCGACACGTTCTTTTCGTCGCTGGCGGAGGACCAGGAAGAGAACGCCATCTGCATCATTCTGTCCGGCGGCGGCAGTGATGGCACAGAAGGCCTGCGCGCGATCAAGGAGCATGGCGGGCTGACGATGGCCCAGGCCGCGTTCGACGAGCACGCGATGAGCGGCATGCCGCACAGCGCGGCTGCCACCGGACTGGTGGATTATGTCCTGGCGATCGAGGACATGCCGGCGAAGCTCGTGGCCTATAGCAGCCATCTGCTGGCGGTCGAACCGCATAAGGGGGCGGACGGCACGCGGCAGGATGCCGTCGAGCACCTGACCAGGATATGCTCGCTGCTGCGCAACAAGCTGGGCCACGATTTCAGCCAATACAAGGAAAAGACGCTGGTCCGCCGCATCCAGCGCCGGATGCAGGTGCTGCAGATCGGCACGATGCAGGACTATATTGAGCGTATGCGGAAGGAGCCGGGTGAGTGTGAGCTGCTTTTCCACGAACTGCTGATCGGCGTCACGCATTTCTTCCGCGACCCGCCGGCTTTCGAGGCATTGCAGACCGAAGCCATCCCGCACCTTGTCCATAACAAGGATGCCGACGATACCGTGCGGGTGTGGGTGCCGGCTTGCGCCACGGGAGAAGAGGCCTATTCGATTGCCGTCCTGCTCAAGGAGGCAGTCAGCAAGCGGGATGCCGGACCCAGGTTCCAGATTTTCGCCACCGACATCGATGAGCACGCCATCGCGGTCGCGCGGGCGGCGCGCTATCGCAAATCGCAAATCTCCGACATCCCGGCCGCGCGACTCGAGCAGTGGTTTGTCGCGGACGGCGAGCATTTCTGCCCGGTCAAGGAGATCCGGGAGATGTGCATCTTCTCGACGCACAGCGTCGTCAAGGATCCGCCGTTTTCGAGGCTTGACCTGATTTCATGCCGCAATCTGATGATCTACCTTGATGCGGCCTTGCAGGATCGGCTGATCCGCACCTTCCACTACGCGTTGGCGCCGTCCGGCTATCTGTTTCTGGGAACATCCGAGAGCGTCACGCGGCAGAGCAAACTGTTCGCGCCTGTGGACCAGAAGCACCGCATCTTCCAGCGGCGCGATGTCACATCTGCCCTGCCGACCAACCCGCCAGGCCCGCCGGTTGACGCGCCTGGACAGGCGGCCGGCCGGGCAGCGGCCGGTGCCGAGAACGGCATCGAGAAATCCGCGCGCCGGCTTATGGAAAAGCATGTCCCGGCCTATGTCGTGGTTGACGGCAACCAGGATGTGCTGCGGTTCTCCGGCCAGACTGATAAATATCTCGGGCCGACACCCGGGGTGGCAAGCCTCAATGTGTTCAACCTGATTCGCCGCGGATTGCGTCCGGCGGCGCGCGCCGCATTGGCAAAGGCGATGGCGACCCGGCAGCCGGTGATGCATGAGGGCCTGACGATCGAGGTCAATGGCATCCGCCAGCTTGTGGACCTTGTGGCTGAGCCACTGCCCGATAGCAGCGCCGATCTTTGCGTCGTTGCGTTCATCGATCGCAGACCGGATCCCAATAGCGACGGCCAGGTGGAAGCTGCGCAATCCCAGTCGGTTGAAGCCCTGGACAAGGAACTGCGCACCACCCGCGAGCGGCTGGAGGCCACGGTCGATCAATTGGAAACCTCGAATGAGGAGATGAAGTCCGCTAACGAAGAATACCAATCGGTCAACGAGGAACTGCAATCCACCAACGAGGAACTCGAAACATCCAAGGAGGAAATGCAGTCGATCAATGAGGAGCTGCAGACGGTCAATGCTGAGCTGCACAGCAAGAACGACACGCTGGTGCATCTCAACAGCGACCTGAAGAACCTTCTGGACAGCACGCAGATCGCGACTATGTTCCTGGATCGGCAACTGCGCATCAAGAACTTCACGCCGACCATGACGGACCTGTTTCATCTGCGGGACGGCGACCGCGGACGTCCGGTCACTGAGATCGTCAGCCGGTTCGCGTATGATGGGTTGCGCAAGGATGCCGCACGCGTGATGCGCGACCTGGCCGTCGTTGAACGTACGGTCAGGGTCGATGAGGACGGACAGATCTTCCTCATGCGGCTGCGGCCCTACCGCACGGTCGATAATGTGATCGACGGCGTCGTGGTTACCTTCGTCGATATCAGCGAGCGCGCGCACCATGAAGAAGATCGTGCCAATCTGGCCGCGATCGTCGATGCATCACAGGATGCGATCATCGGGCATTCGCTTGATGGCACGATCACGAGTTGGAACGACGGCGCGGAGAAAATCTTTGGCCATACCGCCAAGGAGGCGATCGGCAAGCCGCTTTCCATCCTGTTGGCGGAACATCTGGCCGATGAGATGCCGCGGATTCTTGCGGGGCTGGCAAAAGGCGAGCAGGTCGAGCATTTCGAGACGCGTCGGCAGGACAAAACCGGCAGGCAT
>DATNEJ010000322.1:0-5501 GCA_035606775.1 Acetobacteraceae bacterium
ACCGTCTGTTCCTGCGGCTGTTCGACTTTCAGCGTTTCGTACGTCTTCATTCCACTGCCTGCATGATGAGTCGGATGAATGTGTCGATCGCTGCCGGGTCCGTCCAGCGTAGCACCGCGACGAGGTCTTGCGATGGGCAGATCCAGGTGACGTTGCCGCCGGCGCCGGAGGCGAAGAAGCTATCCTCCGGCGCGCTGGCGTAGCGGCGCCTCGCGGTGTTCAGCCACCACAGCAGGCCGTAGCTCGGGTTCTGCGCGCACGGGACCAGCGATTCCTCGATCCAGCGCTCGGGCAAAATGCGCCGCCCGTTCCATTCGCCACGGCGCAGCATCAGCAAGCCGATGCGCGCCTGGTCCTCAGCGTGGATCAACATGCCGCCGCCCCAGTGCGTGCCGCCGGACACGCTTTCGATCATCCGGCCGTCCACGTCCACGGTAGAGGTCCGGTAGCCGTGCCAGGACCAGTCGGGCGACGCGCCGATCGGCTGCATGATGCGTTCGGCGAACACCGCCGGCAGGGGGCGGCGGAAGCGGCGCAGCAGCGCGAGGCTCAACCGGTTCACGCGCACATCGTTGTATTCCCAGTACGTGCCCGGCGCTTGCAGCGGCCGCGGGTCGCCCTTCCGGCCCCTGCCTTCCACGGCAAGGTTGCGGTTCCGGTCGATCATGTCGGACTTGCCGAACAGCTCGCCTTCCCATTCGGAGGTGTTCTGCAACAGATGCCGCCACGTGACGGCGCGGTTCTGTGCGCTGTCGAAGCCGCCGTCCCGCACGGTGCGCCCGACCGGCTCATCCAGGTCGGCGATCAGGCCGTCCGTGACGGCGATGCCGGCCAGCAGGCTTAGGTAGCTCTTGGCGGCGGAAAAGGTGAAATCGATCTGGTCCGTCTCGCCCCAACTCACCACCTTGTAGCCGTTCCGCAGGACCAGTCCATTCGGCTCGCCGCGCGGGCGGATCGGCCCCAGCACCTCATTGAACGGTGGCGGTTCGAAGAAGCCGCTTGCCAAATGGAGACGCAGGTCGCGGGGCCACGGTGTCTCATTCTCAAAGGCGAACCGGGCGGCCTCCTCCAGCCACATCCAGTTCATGCCGGCGACATCGGCCATCGCCTCCGGCCAGGCTGCGCCGAAGGGCGGCGGCGTAACGGCGTTCAACGGCATCCGGCGGTTTCCTCGCGATGGTGGCTGGTTTAATTGCGCCTGAGGCTGACCGCCGCCGGACGAATGCGCAAGACCGGAGCGTGATCACCGGAAGCCGCAGGCCGGAGGCGCGAATCACGCGATCCAACAAACCCAGAGAGCCTGGCCGGTGCTTTCTTCCGCACTGGAGAGGCTCTATGGCTGGGGCCGCGATCCGGGCATACTGGCCGCAAACCGCAAGCACGGTGTTGGGGAAAATGGCAGTGCCGAAACTCGACCGCGACGCGAGGCGCGCCGCGCTCCGCGCCTGCCCGTTGTTTGAAACGGTACGGCCGGCGGAGCTGGATGCCATCCTCGATCTCGCCTCCGAACGCCGCTGGAAGCGTGGACAGACCATCTTCCAGCAGGGGGACGAAGGCTCCTCCATGATGGCGGTGCTCGCCGGGACGGTGCGCATCGGCGCGGTATCCGCCGAAGGGCGGGAGGTGACGCTGAACACCATCCGCTCGGGCGAGGTGTTCGGGGAGATCGCCCTGCTCGACGGCAAGCCGCGCAGCGCCGATGCGATCGCGATGGAGGACACGGCGCTTCTGGTGGTGGAGCGCCGGCATTTCCTGCCGTTCCTGTCCGCCAACCAGGACCTGACCCTGCGGCTGCTGTCGGTGCTGTGCAAGCGGCTGCGGGAAACCAGCGAGACCCTGGGCGATCTGGTGATGTTCGAGCTGCCGGGCCGGCTCGCCCGCCTCCTGGTCAAGCTTGCGGAGGATCACGGGAACCGGACCGGGTCCGGCATCCGTATCGAGTTCAAGCTGTCGCAGCGCGATCTGGGGACTCGCATCGCCTCCTCCCGGGAGAGCGTCAACAAGCAGCTTGGTGCGTGGCGGGACGAAGGGCTGCTGCACCTGGACCGCGGCTACATCACCCTGCTGCGGCCGGACCGTTTCAAGCACATGGCGACGGATGGCTGAGCGTGGTCGCCGGACGCGGCACGCCGGAGACGTGAGTCACGCGACCGGACAAGGCGCGTGATCGCCGGAGGCGGCACGCCGGAGACGTGAATCACGCGGTCAGACAAGGCGCGTGATCGTCGGAGGCGGCCTCGCCGGAGGCGTGAATCACGCGGTCAAACAAAGACACGGCGCGATCAATGAACCGATTGTCACGCAATCGACACGCGCGGCCCGCGTGACAGCGCGCGTGAGGGCAGGCTAACAGGGGCCGCCTCCGAAACCCCTTCCAGACTGCCCGCTACCATGTCAGCGACGATCCACGCACCGATGGCCGCCGGCCGGCGCTTGCCCAACGCCTGGGACGCGATCGCCGTCCTGTGCGTGTTCGGCGCGCTGGTCGCCGTGGGGCATGTCGCGCAGGGAACCTGGATGCGGATCGGCGCGCCGGGCGCGGTGGAGATCAGCCTCGATCCGCTGCACCTGCCGGCATACGCGCTGCGCACCACGATGCGCATGTTCGCGGCGCTGGCCGCGTCCCTGCTGTTCACCTTCACCTATGGCACCGCCGCCGCCAAGAGCCGGCGCGCGGGGCTGGTGCTGGTGCCGATCCTGGACGTGCTGCAATCGGTGCCGATCCTCGGCTTCCTGACGTTTACCGTTGTCTTCTTCCTGCACCTGTTCCCCGGCAACGTGCTGGGTCTGGAGCTGGCGGCGATCTTCGCCATCTTCACCAGCCAGGCCTGGAACATGGCGTTCAGCTTCTACCAGTCGTTGAAGACCGTCCCGGCTGACCTGAATGAGGCATCGGTCAGTTTCCACCTGACCCCGTGGCAGAAATTCTGGCGGCTGGAAGTGCCGTTCGCGGTGCCGGGCCTGGTGTGGAACACAATGATGTCGATGTCCGGCGGCTGGTTCTTCGTGGTCGCATCGGAAGCCGTATCGGTCGGGGACAACAACTGGAAGCTGCCGGGCATCGGCTCCTACGTCGCGGTGGCGCTGGAGCAGCGGAACATCACCGCGGTGGTCTACGCGATCCTGGCGATGCTGGTGGTCATCCTGGCCTACGACCAGCTTCTGTTCCGCCCGTTGGTGGCCTGGTCCGCCAAGTTCCGGTTCGAGACCACCGCCGGCGCGACGGCGTCCGATCCGTGGATGCTGCGGCTGATGCGGCGCACCCGGCTGCTCAATATCGCGGGGCACAAGATCGGTGATGTGGCGACCGCCATCGGCGGGCTGCGCCTGGCTGCGGGGGGCCGTCCCCGGGCGGTCGCCGCGAGGCCTTCGCGGCTGCTGGATGGCGTGCTGCTGGCGGTGCTGCTGGCGGTGTGCGCCTGGGCGACGTTGCGCATCGTGCATTTCGTCAGCGCCGAGCTGACCCTGGCCGACCTCGGGCATGCCATCCTGCTGGGCCTGATCACCCTGCTACGGGTTGTGGTGCTGATGGTGCTGGCGAGCCTGATCTGGGTCCCCATCGGCGTCTGGCTGGGCCTGCGCCCGGTCTGGGCCCGGCGGGCACAGCCGGTGGCGCAGTTCCTGGCGGCGTTCCCCGCCAACCTGCTGTTCCCACCCGTCGTCCTGTTCATCGTCCATTTTCACCTGAGCCCGGATATCTGGCTCACGCCGCTCATGGTTCTGGGCACGCAGTGGTACATTCTGTTCAACGTGGTGGCTGGCGCGGCAGCGTTTCCGGGCGATCTGCGGGAGGCCGCCAGCAATTTCCGCGTCGGCGGCCTGCTGTGGTGGCGGAAGGTCATTCTGCCGGGCATTTTCACGTATTACGTCACCGGCGCGATCACCGCCTCCGGCGGGTCGTGGAATGCCGCCATCGTCGCCGAGGTCGCTTCCTGGGGTGACACCAGGCTGGAGGCGCACGGGCTTGGCGCCTATATCGCCGACGCCACCGACAAGGGCGACATGGGCCGGGTCGTGCTGGGCGTCGTGGTGATGTCGGCCTTCGTCGTGCTGTTCAACCGCCTGCTGTGGCGCCCGCTGTATGCCTATGCCCAACGCCGCCTGACCCTGTCTTAGAGCGTGATCGTCGAAGGCGGGTCCGCCGGAGACGTGAATCACGCGGCCAAACAAAGACCTAGCGTGATCGTCGCAGGCGGAATCGCCGGAGACGTGAATCACGCGATCAAACAAGGAGCCGAACCATGGACACTGCCGTCGCTCCGCGCCCGTGCCTGGTGCAGGTGCAGTCGTGCCGGCAGGCGTACCACAAGGACGCCAACGCCGATCTGGTGGTGCTGGACGACGTCAACCTGACGCTCCGCGAAGGGGAGATCGTCGCGCTGCTCGGCCGCTCGGGGTCCGGCAAATCGACCTTGCTGCGCATCGTGTCGGGCCTGCTGCAACCGACGGAAGGGGAGGTGAAGTGGCGCGGCAAGAAGCTGGAGGGGCCGGCCGACGGCGTGGCCATGGTGTTCCAGAGCTTCGCGCTGTTTCCCTGGCTGTCGGTGAAGGAGAATGTGGAGCTGGGCCTGGAAGCGCGCGGGGTGCCGCGCGCCGAACGGAACAAGCGCGCGGAGGCGGCGATCGACCTGATCGGGCTGGGCGGGTTCGAGAACGCCTATCCGAAGGAGCTGTCGGGCGGCATGCGCCAGCGCGTCGGGCTGGCGCGGGCGCTGGTGGTGCATCCCGACCTGCTGCTGATGGATGAGCCGTTCAGCGCGCTGGATGTGCTGACCGCGGAGACGCTGCGCACCGACCTGATCGATCTGTGGTCCGATGGTCGGCTGCCGGTGAAGTCCGTGCTGATGGTGACGCATAACATCGAGGAGGCGGTGCTGATGTGCGACCGCATCCTGGTGTTCTCCTCGAGCCCCGGACGGGTGACGAGCGAGTTGAAGGTGCCGTTTCCGCATCCGCGCAACCGGCTTGATCCGGCGTTCCGGCAGATGGTGGACGACATCTACGCGGTGATGACCCGCCGCCCGGTGCCGGGGCCGCGCGCGGCGACCGCGGCCCCTGTCTCCCCGCTGGCGACGCCGCTGCCGAAGGTGGGCACCAACATCATGTCCGGTTTGTTGGAGACGCTGGCGGCCGAACCGTATCGCGGGCGCGCGGACCTGCCGGCGCTGGCGGCGTCACTGCAATACGAGGTGGATGAGCTGCTGCCGCTGGGCGAGACCTTGCAGCTTCTGCGCTTCGCGGTGCTGGAGGAAGGCGACATCACCTTGACCGAGACGGGCCGGCGGTTCGTGCAGGCGGACACAGAGGAGCGCAAGGGCATCTTCGCCGATGCGCTGCGCGCGCATGTGCCGCTGGTGAACATGATCCGCCAGGTGCTGGATGAGCGGTGGAACCATCGTGCCTCGGCCGTCCGGTTCCGGGATGAGTTGGAAGATCATATGTCACCGGATTATGCGGAGGACACGCTGCGCACGGTGGTGGCGTGGGGGCGTTATGCGGAG
>DATNEJ010000325.1:0-3408 GCA_035606775.1 Acetobacteraceae bacterium
CAGCGCGGCGTTGCCGGCAACCAGCTTGCGCACCCGCTCCGTCATTGTGGCCGATGGCGCGATGGCATTGACCCGCACCTTCTGCGGCGCAAATTCCACGGCCATGGAGCGGGTGATGGACGCAATGCCGCCCTTCGCCGCTGTGTAGCAGTCCCGCCCCGGAATGCCCATCAGCGCGACATTGGACGTCATATTGATCACCGCACCACCACCGGAACGAATGATCGCCGGGATGGCAAACCGGCATCCCAGGAACGTGCCGAACAGATCGAGCTTGATGGCCCGCCAGAACTCCTCGATCGGCGCTTCGACCACGGTGTTATCGACACTCGTGGACCCGCCGGCATTGTTGTGCATCACGTGCAGCGCACCATAGTGCTGCACCGCCTTTTCCACCGCGTTCTTGACGCTGTCAGGCTCCGTCACGTCCGTGGGGATCGCGATCGCATCGCCGCCCGCCTGCACGATAAGCTGCGCCGTCTGTTCGCCCGCCGCGGCGTTCAATTCCGCCACCACCACCTTGGCACCCTCGGCCGCCATCAATTGCGCCGTGGCTCGGCCAATTCCGGTGCCTGCCCCTGTGATCAGCGCGACCTTGCCCGCCAGACGTGCCATCGTTCTTCTCCCGCTTCCTTCGTGCCGTCCGGGCCGCCCGTCAGCAAACCACCAGAAACTATCGGCTGAGTTCCCGGGTCATGTCATCGATGCCGTTCACCGTCAGCGGGAACATCCGCCCTTCCATCAGGTCGCTGATCATGGCGATCGAGCGCACATGGCCCCAACTGTTCTTCGGCGTTGGGTTGAGCCAGGCGCAGCGGCGATACTGCGCCGACAGCCGTTCCATCCAGACAGTGCCGGATTCTTCGTTCCAGTGCTCCACCGAACCGCCGGCCATGGTGATCTCATACGGGCTCATCGCCGCATCGCCCACGAAGACGAGCCGGTAATCCGGACCATAGGTGCGCAGCACCTGCCAGGTCGGCACCACCTCCTCATGCCGGCGGCGGTTGTGCTTCCACACACGCTCATAAGGGCAATTGTGGAAGTAGTAGTATTCCAGATGCTTGAATTCCGAGCGCGCGGCAGAGAACAATTCCTCGGTCAGCCGAATGTAGTCGTCCATCGAGCCGCCGATATCGAGAAACAGCAGCACCTTCACCGAATTGTGCCGTTCCGGCACCAGCTTCAAATCCAGACTGCCGGCATTGTTGGCGGTGGAGCGGATGGTGTCAGGCAGGTCCAGCTCCGTCGCGGCCCCCTGACGCGCGAACCGGCGCAACCGGCGCAGCGCCAGCTTCATGCCGCGCGTGCCAAGTTCCACCGTATCATCCAGGTCGCGGAATTCGCGACGGTCCCACACCTTCACCGCGCGCCGATGACGTGACTTGTCCTGGCCGATCCGCACGCCTTCCGGATTGTAGCCATAGGCCCCGAACGGTGAGGTGCCGGCGGTGCCGATCCATTTCGATCCGCCCTGGTGGCGCTCCTTCTGTTCCGCCAGAAGCTCCTTCAGCCGGTCCATGATGGCCTGGAAGCCGCCCAGAGCCTCGATCTTCGCCATCTCCTCGGGCGTCAGCATCTTTTCCGCCAGCTTGCGCAGCCATTCTTCCGGCAGGTCTTCGACCTTCACGCTCTCCGGCGGCTCCAGGCCCCTGAAGCAGGCAGCAAACACGCGGTCGAAACGGTCCAGGTGCCGCTCATCCTTCACCAGGGTCGCGCGCGCGAGGTAGTAGAAATCCTCGATGCTGTACTCGGCAACGCCGTGCTTCATCGCCGCCATCAGAGTCAGGTACTCGGTGATGGAGGCGGGCAGGCCGGCCGAACGCAAACCCAGGACAAGATGCGCGAACATCAGGCACCCCGGCGCGCGAGGAAGGCCAGGCGCTCAAACAGATGCACGTCCTGCTCGTTCTTCAAGAGCGCACCGTGCAGGGGGGGAATGACCAGATGTTTTTCGTTGGTGCGCAACGCCTCGGGCGGCATGTCCTCCACCATCAGCAGCTTCAGCCAGTCCAGCAGTTCAGAGGTCGCCGGCTTTTTCTTCAAGCCGGGCACCTCGCGGATCTGGAAGAACACGTTCAGCGCTTCCCGCGCGAGATCTTTGCGGATATCGGGATAGTGCGCCTGCACGATGCGCTCCATTGTCTCCCGGTCCGGAAAGCGAATGTAGTGGAAGAAGCAGCGGCGTAGGAACGCGTCCGGCAGCTCCTTTTCGTTGTTGGAGGTGATGATCACCACCGGGCGATGCCTTGCCACCACCGTCTTGCGGGTCTCGTAGACGAAGAACTGCATCCGATCGAGTTCCAGCAGCAGGTCGTTCGGGAACTCGATATCCGCCTTGTCGACCTCGTCGATCAGCACGACCGTCTGCTCTTCCGCCTCGAACGCCTCCCACAGCTTGCCGCGGACGATGTAGTTGGCGATGTCGTGCACGCGCTCATCGCCAAGCTGCCCGTCGCGCAGGCGGGAGACGGCGTCGTATTCGTACAGCCCCTGCTGGGCCTTGGTGGTGGACTTGATGTGCCACTCGATCAATGGACGGTCCAGCACCGCCGCGACCTCATGTGCCAGCACCGTCTTGCCGGTGCCCGGCTCCCCTTTCACCAGCAGTGGCCGCTGCAAGGTCACCGCCGCGTTGACCGCGACCTCCAGGTCCCGTGTGGCGATGTAACGTTTGGTGCTCTTGAACCCGGGCACTCTGGGCATCCTCTCGCTCATGATCGCGCCATAGTGCCGGGCAACGCCGCCACCGGGCAAGCCGGACGTCTTCGGCGCCCCGTGGAAGCCAAGCTACGCCGCGATCCCCTCCACCGGGGCCAGGGGCGGCCGGCCGCGGATCATGTCGGACGCCTTTTCGGCGATCATCATTGTCGAACTGTAGGTGTTCGCGGAGGGCATGTTCGGCATGACCGACGCATCCACGACCCGCAGCCCCTGCACGCCATGGACGCGCAACTGATCATCCACGACTGCACTGGGGTCGGTCGCCGGCCCCATCCGCGCCGTGCCGATCAGATGATAGGCCGTTGAGCCGTACTGACGCGCATAGTCCAGCCATTCGTCATCGGTCTCCACACCCGCCGCCGGCAATTCGTCCCGATCGAAATAAGGCGCCAGGGCCTGGGTGTGCAGCAGCCGTCGCGCCAGCCGCATGCCGCGGACCAGAACACGCCGGTCCATCGGGTCCCGCAGATAGTTCGGCTGGATCACCGGATCGGTGAACGGATCGGTGGAGCGTGCCCGGACATAGCCGATGCTCTCCGGCCGATGCTGCCAGACACCGCAGGTCATCCCAGGATAGTCATCCAGCAGTCCGACAAATCCCTGCTTGTAACTGGCGGGACTGAATACCCCTTGCAGGTCGGGCTGCTGCATCGTGTCTTCGGACTTCCAGAACCAGTGCACCAC
>DATNEJ010000350.1:0-2060 GCA_035606775.1 Acetobacteraceae bacterium
CATGTCGGGATCGGCGTCGGCCGGCAACCGATAGCGATTGGTCGCCCGCGCCCACGCCGCTGCCCCCTCCTGCTCGGCCAGCCGCACCCATTCGGCCCGGTCTACCCTGGTGTTGCGGAAATTATAGCCGAGGCCGGGCAAGGTCAGGCTGCGGATGCGATCGGGAAACGTCGCCGCGAAGTCGATCGCCACGGCCGAGGTGAATTCAGCCATGACGAAATGCGCCCGCTCGATGCTCAGCGCATCAAGGAATTTGACCATATCTTCAGAGAACGGCCGCAAGGCCATCCGGAAGTCACGTGGCACAGGGCTCGAATCACCATGGCCGCGCTGATCGACCCGGATGACCCGATAGTGCGACGCCAGTTCCGGGATCCAGCCATACCAGAACCGGCGGTTCTTGCTGAAACCGTGCACCAGGATCACCGGTTCGGTGCTCTCCCAAGGTGCCGTGAAGTCGTACTCGTCATAGGCGAGACGTGCGCCGTCTCGAAGTGTCGCCGTCAGCACGTCCGCCGTCCTTGGTTGCCTCTCTCAAAAGGTTAGGCCGCACTTGGCATGACGGTCAATTTCACGCGCCCGCACAGACCATGCCTCGCATATCCCCAGTGCAGAGTGACAATTGTCATACTTGCTCTGCCCTACGTCAGCAGGCCGGCACCCGCTGTATCGCAGCGCAGTCCCGACAAAATAGCTCGCTACGCCTGTGCCGGTTCCAGCCTGGGGCGCGCCATCCAGTGCCAGCACACCACGACCAAGGCGATCACCACCGGCGGCAGCACCGTCAGGTTCAGCACACCCCATCCCGCGGTCGCCTGAATCGCGCCCGAACTAAAGGCTGTCCCGGCGACACTGCCAAACAGGATGAAATCGTGCGTTGCCTGCACGCGCACCCGCTCCTCGGGCGCATACGCGGTCGTCAGGATTGTCGTGCCGCCGACGAACATGAAGTTCCAGCCGACGCCCAGCAGCGCCAGAGCCACCATGAACGTGGGGATCGCCGGCGCGAAATACAGATTCACCATCACACAACCGGTGGTCAGCACTGCGCCCACGCAGATGATCTGATGCACGCCGAATTTCTGGATCAGCCGCCCGGTGACGAAGCCCGGTGCATACATCGATACCGAGTGTGCGCGGATCACGTCCGCGCTCGCTGCCACGCCGAAGCCGCACAGCAGCATCTGCAACGGTGTCGATGCCATGACGAGATTCATGGAGCCGTACCCCGCAAGGGAGCTGACCACGGCCACCACAAAGTTCGGTCGCGCGACGATCGCGCGGAACGGTATCTTCATGCTGTTGCGCGGTGGCGCGGGAGGCAGGTCGGTGAATGCCAGCAGCACGGAGGCCATGATCGGCAGCACCGGCAGATAGAGATAGGTCGCCAGGAAAATATAATCGGGAATCAGGTCGTTCGTGCGCTTGACCATTTCCGGCCCGACGATGGCCGCCAGCACGCCGCCGGCCAGCACCAGGGAAATCGCCCGCGCCCGCGCCTGTGTGTCGGCGACCTCGGCCGCCGCGAAGCGCAAATGCTGGGAGATGCCGAAGCCGATCCCAGCGGGGATCGCTCCAAGACAGTAGATGAAAAAGCTGCCGCTATAGACACCAAGCGCAAAGGTCAGGCTGCCGCACAAGGCGATGGCACAGCCGATCCAGAAACCGATGCGGCGGCCGAGTCGGCCGAAGACGTACCCGGCGACGATGGAGGCACTCATGACCGCGACCATCTGGATCGCGATCGGCAAGGTATTGAGCGCGGTGCCGGACAGGCGGTAGCCGACCAGCGATGCCATGATGGTCTGGCCCGACATCACGGCGTTCATCAGCGCCTGACAGGTGAACAGCAGCCAGACATTCCGGTTCATCTCTTGGACGGCCCTTGCGTGGTCAGAAGTGGCTCCAGCCCCCCTTCTTCAGAGCAAGGGGTTTTCCGCCGGGGCCGCGCACTATGACCCGCGCCTCGCCCGCGTGAAAGCCGCCGATCCGCGTGACAGCCATACCGGAGGCTTCAGCGGCGGCAGAGAGGGCTGCCTCCCGTCCGGGCGGCACGGCCA
>DATNEJ010000085.1:0-17771 GCA_035606775.1 Acetobacteraceae bacterium
GGACTTCTTGGATTGGATCAGGGGCGATACTGTGTTCGCGTGCTGCCGTGGTGCCGACCGGTGGTCTGACGGCCAGGGCAAAGGCGGACAATGCGACGCGCGCGGCCGGCGGGTGCGGGAGCGGCTGTCTCTCACGGCGCACCAGGTCTTGCCGCAGCGGGTGCGGCGGGCGGAGCAGGGTGAAAGCTCGGAACCCGACGCCAGCCGTTCCTTGGTTGCTTGGACCGCATGGCGGGTCCGACAGAGCGGTCCTCACGGCGTACGGGCTTTTGCCATCAGTTTGCTTGCTTGACGGCAGCGGCAGCCCGGACAGCGGCACCCCCCGTGGCATGGCCAGCAGCGCATCGAACAGCGCCTCCGGGTCGAGCGCCGGACGGTTCTCATCCGACCGTTCGGCCAAGGCCAGCAACGCCCTGGTGTCGCGGATCAGGGAGCGGCAGGACCGCTCGAAGACACGGGCTTCGGCGCCGGCCTGGCCACCATGGCGGGCACGGGCAGCGGCGCGCAGCCGGGCGAGGCCCTCGGCTGTGCGCGGCCCGGTGCTTTTGCCCCCGTGCATGCGGCAGCGCCCGTTGCGCATGGCCGGTCCCCTGCACGGGCAGCCCTGCCGGGTGCGCGCACCGCAGCGGGGCGCGAGGTTCGGATTGCCGCGCGGGTTGCCGTTGCGCAGCGGACCCGTGCGTGAAAGCGAGGCCTCTTTCTCGCGGTGCATCGGGTCTTTTGCGTGCGCCGCGATCGTGGTGGCCGCGGGCGGAATCGAGGGCGCTCTGTCACCGGACGGGGCGGCAAGCGTGACAGGCAGAGACGACAGCGCCGCGCTCTCGCCGCGCTTTGGGTCTTGTGCCTCCGCGGGGATGGCCGTTGCGGCGGATGCCGGCACGGTGCGCCAAGCGGCCCTCAGGGCCGAAGCCCTGGGATCAGGCGCCGCACCGGCAGCGCTCTCGCGGCGCATTGAGTCCTGGAAACGCGCCGCCGCGTGGGCGGCGGGCCGCGAGGTCTCGGATTCGGTCTGCATCGTGCCCGGGTTCTCACGGCGCATCGGGTCCTTCCCTCTCACTGCCGTCGCGGCATCCGTGAGCGTCTGTGCCAGCCGGAGGGCTGCGGACAGGGAGGCGGCGCGGGACGGCGCGCTGAATGACTGCGGATAGTCTCTCAGGTGCCGGCGTGCCTGCTGGTTGCGCCGCACGATCAGGGCCACCGCCTGCTCCCAGGCGGGCAGGCTGGGCATGCGGATGGCGGGCATCAGCCTGACCGCGCCGCCGCGTGCGACCGCCTCGGCGGAGGTGGCCGGCAGGATCAGCACCGGGCAGAGGGCGGAGGTGAACCAGAGCAGCGGCGGCAAACGGTCAACCGGGGCAAGAGGCGCAGGGCCCGGCTGGATGGCGAGGTGCCAGCCGAGGCAGCCGTAAGGGACCCTCGGGGGGAGGCCGATCATGGTCCCGAGGTCTTGCACCGGGCGGGGCAGAGCTGGCGGCATCGGCAGCGACGCGACGGGATCAGACCCGGCTTCGGCCTCTGTTCTGCCGTCAGCCCCGGTCCTGGTGCGGGTCGTGGCACCGAAGGCAATCCCGCTCCCAATTCCAGCCTCCACCCTGGCGCGGCGCGCGCCGAACCCGGCGGGGGAAGCAACGGTGCTCCCGGTTTCAGCCTCAGTCACGTTGCTGCTGCACATGGGCGGGTCCGCCTGTTGGTTCGTATTTTGTTCTCATACCCCAGCCCGCTCTCCCGCGCCAAGCGCGGCGAGCACCGCGAGGCACCGGCACATCCGCGACAGCCCCTCCACCGCCGATGCAGGCCCGCCTTGCCCCGGCCCGGCAGAGGATGGAAGCTGCCCGCATGGCACGCATTCTGGTGATCAACCCGAACTCGTCCGACGACTGCACCGCCGGCATCGCCGCCGCCCTGGCGCCCTTCCAACCGGGTGCCGGCGGCCCTCGGCTGGACGTTGTGACCCTTCCGGAAGGCCCCCCGGCCATCTACTCCTGGCGGGACTGGCACGCCGTCGTGGAGCCGCTCTGCCGCCGCGTCGAACGCGAGCCGGCGGACGCCTATGTCATCGCCTGCGCCTCCGATCCGGGGATCGAAGCCGTGCGCGCCGTCACCTCCCGCCCGGTGTTCGGCGTCTTCCGCGCCGCCGTCGCCACGGCCGTCGCGCGGGCGGAGCGCTTCGGGGTGATCGCCATTGTCGACGCCTCGAAGGCGCGCCATCGTGCCGCGCTGCGGGCCATGGGGCTTGAGGACCGGCTGGCCGCCGAGGTGGCGATGAACGTCAGCATGGAAACGCTGCTGCGGCCCGACGCGGCCCGCGCCCGCCTGATCGCGGCGGGCGAGGCGATCGCCAGGGCGGGTGGCGAGGTCATCATCCTGGGCTGCACCGGCATGGCGCACCATCGCGCCGCCATCGCCGACGCGACCGGCCTTCCGGTCATAGAACCCTGCCAGGCCGCCGCTATACTTGCGCTCGGCACCCTCATTTCTGAAGCGGATCGGCCGGCCCTGGCCGCCGAGTGACCTCGACTGGGCACGGTGCGGCCGCCTCGCGGATATGCGCCGGCCGGCGGCGGCCGCGATGGTGCTGAACAAACCTTCTGCCCGTCCCCGCTTCCTGCCGGCGTCGCTGGACGCACTGAACTTCCTGCTTGCCGATGTGCGCGGCGCTCTCGGGCCGTATCTGAACGTCTTTCTGGTGACCGACCAACGCTGGAGCCAGACAGATGTCGGCCTGATGACCACGATCGGCGGCCTGCTCGGTCTCGCCGTTCAGACACCCATCGGTGCAGCAATCGATGCAACCCGCGCCAAGCGTGGCGCCATCGTGCTGGCGCTCGTCGTGCTGAGCCTTGGCTCGCTGGTGATTTTCGCCCGTCCGTCATTCTGGCCGGTCACGGTGGCGAACGGCCTCATCGCCATCGTGGGCGACGTGTTCGGGCCAGCCGTCGCGGCGCTGACACTCGGCCTGTATACGCGCGCCCTGTTGGCTCGGCGGATGGGGCGCAATTCGGCGTTCGATCATGCCGGCAATGTCGGCATCGCGGTTGCCGCGGGTGCTGTCGGATACGTCTTTTCCCAGCGTGCGGTCTTCCTGCTGGTTCCGGTGTTTGCCGTGTTGGCGGCGATGGCTGTCCTGTCGATACCCGGCGCTGCCATCGATCACCGGCGGGCGAGGGGCCTGGATCGGCAGCCGGCGCCGCCGACACACAGCACCGACACAGATACCGGCGGACCAGCCGGATACCGGGTCCTGTTGCGGTGCCGGCCGCTGATGATCTTCTGCCTTTGCGTCATGCTGTTTCACTTCGCCAACGCGCCGCTGCTGCCGCTGGTCGGCCAGAAGCTCGCACTGGTGCATCCGCAACTGGCCGACGCCGTGATGTCGTCCTGCATCGTCGCGGCACAGATGGTGATGCTGCCGATCGCAATCCTGGTCGGACGGACGGCGGATAGCTGGGGACGCAGGCCGCTGTTCCTGATCGGCTTTGGCATCCTCCCGGTGCGTGCCGCGCTGTACACCCTGTCGAACGACAGTGCCTGGCTGATCGGCGTGCAACTGCTGGACGGCGTGGGCGCCGGCATATTCGGGGCGTTGGCACCGCTGGTCGTCGCCGACGTGATGCGCGGCACGGGGCACTTCAACCTGGCGCAGGGCCTCGTCGCCACGGTGCAGGGCATCGGCGCGTCGGTCAGCGGGCTGGTTGCCGGCATCATCGTTGACCATGCCGGCTACAGCGCCGCCTTTCTTTCACTCGGTGCGGCCGCCGCTGTCGCGGTCGGCGTCTTCGCGCTGGCGATGCCGGAGACGGCGCCAAGAGCGTGATCGCCTCAAGTGGAACCGATCACGCGCCCGCCTTCCACACCGGTGGATCGACCGCGCCGACCTGCTGTGTGATCCGGCCGTACGCCTCCGGGCGGCGGTGCTTCTCGAACGCGAAGATCGTCGTGCGGCCTAGCGTGCAGAGGTCGAGGTTGCAGTCGGCGGTGATCAGCTCGTCGTCCCAGCTCGACGCCATCGCGATTATCTCGCCTTGCGGGTTGACGATGATGGAGTG
The DNA here is from genome assembly GCA_035606775.1 of Acetobacteraceae bacterium. Classification (GTDB taxonomy): domain Bacteria; phylum Pseudomonadota; class Alphaproteobacteria; order Acetobacterales; family Acetobacteraceae; genus Rhodopila. Next base: position 4,047 of record DATNEJ010000085.1, read on the forward strand.
GCCGAACAGTTCGCAGCCGTCTTCGGTGCCGGCCTTGGCCGTCGCGACGGCGAAACAGGCGTTCTGGTAGCAACCGGCCTGGATCGACAGGTGGGAGTGGAACACCCGCAGATGGTGCGCCTCGAATCCGCCGGCCTCCTGGTTGGTGCTCGGCGTGTTGTAGCCGAGCATGACCAGTTCGACGCTTTGCAGGCCAAGCACGCGCCAGGCTTCGGGCCAGCGCCGGTCGTTGCAGATCATCATGCCCATGTTGAGGCCGGGAAGCTGGCCCATCGGCGCGCGTACCGCGGGAAAGCCCAGGTTGCCGACCTCGAAATACCGCTTCTCCAGATGCTGCGTCCTGCGGCGCGGGTCATACTCCGCGTGGCCCGGCAGATGCACCTTGCGGTACTTCAGCAGGATCTCGCCCGCCGGATTGACCAGGATCGCGGTGTTGAAGTGCCGCGTGCGCACCTGTCCGGTCTCATCCGGCTCCCGCGTCAGTTCCGCGTAGCCCAGGTGAAAGCCGATGCCGTAGCGGCGCGCGGCGTCGAACAGCGGTGCGGTCTCGTTGGACGGCATCGCGGTTTCGAACCAGTGGTCCGCCTCCACGATGTCGCTGTGATAATGGCGGGGGAAGAACGTGGTCAGCGCCAGTTCGGGGAACACCAACAGTTCGACGCCGCGTTGGTGCGCGCGCTCCATCAGCCGGATCATGCGCGCCACCGCGACGCTGCGCGGTTCGGCTTTCTGGATCGGCCCGAGCTGGGCCGCGGCGACGGTGATCATGCGTTCAGGCACGCGCGGTCTCCTGCATCACGATCCGCCGGCTTGGCATCAGGCCGCGATCACGCCGCATGGCGGGGCACGAAGTGCCCGTCGCCGGGCTTCGCCAGCACCTGCGCGCCGTCCCAGATCAGGCGTCCGCGCAAATAGGTGGCGGCGACGCGGGCGCGCATCTTCCGGCCGTGATAGGGCGACCAGCGCATCTCCGGCCGGTCGACGATGCTGGCCTGGTCGAAGGTGAAATCGCCGCGCTCCAGCACCAACAGGTCGGCGTCGGAGCCGACCCGGATGGCGCCTTTCATCGGCCACAGCCCGTGCAGCTTCGCGGACCGCTCCGCGCAGTAGGTCGCCATCAATGTCGGTGACAGGCCGCGTTCGTCCAGCAGGCTGAACATCAGCGGCGCGTAGCTCTGCAGGCCGGTCAGGCCGGCGCCGCAGGCGAAGATGTCGTCCGGTTGCTTGCGCTCGATCGGCCAGGGGGCGTGGTCGGTGGACACGTAGGCGACCTTGTCGGCGACCAGGCATTCCCACATCCGCTCCACCTCGGCGGCGGAGCGGAAGGGCGGATTGCATTTGCCGAAGCCGCGCAGGCGGACGATGTCGTCCTCAGTCATGCACAGATACTGGATGCAGGCTTCGCCCGTGGTCGTCGCGCCCATCGCCCGGAAGGCTTCCGCCAGTTCGAAGCCGCGCGCGATGGAGGAGTGGGCGATGTGCACGTGCGCGCCCGTCTCCAGTGCCATCTCGAAGATTTCCAGGTCGGCCATGGACTCGGCCAGCGGCGGGCGGGTGCGGCAATGCATGATCGGATCGGTGCGTCCGGCCGCGCGCGCCTGCGCCGTCAGTTTCTCCACCAGTTCCTGGTCTTCGTTGTGAATGGCGACCGGCAGGCCGGTTCTGGCGATTTCGCGGAACGCGGCGAGCATCGTCGGGTGGTCGATGCGCGGGAAGCGCACGGCGTCGTACTCGTAGGTGGACAGCTTAAAGGCGGAGATGCCGCCGGCCGCCAGTTCGGCGATGGCGCCGACGCCGTCATGCTTGGTGATGGTGCCGTAGAGCGCCATGTCCACATGCGAGGTGCGCTCTACCCAGCCGATCTTGTCCCGCAGGATCGCCGCGTCGGTCACCGGCTTCGGCACGTCGTACGGCATGTCGCAGCACGTGGTGACGCCGCCGGCCGCGGCGCAGCGGCTGGCGGTTTCGATTCCCGGCCAGCCGGTGGAGGACGATGTGTGCATGTGGCCATCGACGAGGCCGGGAAGAATCAGCTTCTCGCCATGGTCGATGGTTTCCGCCGCGGGCGGCGGCGCGCCCTGTCCGATGGCGGCGATCTTCTCGCCGCGCAGCGCCACGTAGCCGTCGCGCAGGATCATGGCGGAGGTGACGATGGTGCCGAGGATCACCCGGTCAAATGGCTCTGACACTATATATATGCATCCTTCGTGCGCGACTGACGGCGTGGCTGCTTGCCGTTGCGGCTGCACGACCTTACGAAGCAGCGCGACGGCCCGTGACAGGGGCGGTGTCCGATCCGGCGAAGCGTGTGTCGCGAAACGGCCGCGACTCACCGCGTCGATCGGAAAGCGCGGTGAAAGGTGACGGACCACCTCTCACTGGAAACCGACACTAGACCGCGCGGGGGCGCCGGCCAATCCTTCCGTCCCGCGCTCAACGGAGGCATGGCATGATCACACACGACGTCAGGGTTTATCCGTCCAAGGAGGCGCTGAAACGCGAGGACCAGCTTGCGTGGAAGATCGCGGGCGTGGCCGCCGACCGGGTCGCGGTCGAGAAGGATGTGGCAGCGATGATCGTCAACCGGATCATCGACAATGCCTCCGTCGCCATTGCCGCGATCAACCGCCGGCCGGTGACGTCGGCGCGCGACATGGCCCTGGCGCGTCCCTGCAAAGGCGGTGCGACGGTGTTCGGTGCGGCGCCGGCCAAGCGCGTGACACCGGAATGGGCCGCCTGGGCGAACGGCACCGCGGTGCGCGAGCTGGACATGCACGACACCTTCCTGGCCGCCGATTATTCGCATCCTGGCGACAACATTCCGCCGGTGCTCGCTGTCGCGCAGACCTTGGAGAAGTCAGGCCGCGACCTGATCCGGGGTATCGCTACCGGGTATGAGATCCAGATCAACCTGGTGCGCGCGATCTGCCTGCACGCGCACAAGATCGACCACATCGCACACCTCTGCCCCGCGCAGGCGGCCGGTATCGGCACATTGCTGGGCCTGCGACAGGAGGCGATCTACCAGGCGGTGCAGCAGGCGGTGCATGTCAGCTTCACGACCCGGCAGTCCCGCAAAGGGGAAATCAGCTCCTGGAAGGCGTACGCGCCGGCCCATTCCGGCAAGCTGGCGGTGGAGGCGGTGGACCGCGTGATGCGCGGGGAGGGTGCGCCGAGCCCGATCTATGAAGGCGAGGACAGCGTGATCGCGTGGATGCTGGACGGGCCTGACGCGCACTACCAGGTGCCGCTGCCGGCGCCCGGGGAGCCCAAGCGGGCGATCATGGACAGCTATACGAAGGAGCACAGCGCCGAGTACCAGTCCCAGGCGCTGATCGACCTCGCCTTCCGCATGCGGGAGCAGATCGCCGACCTGGAGCAGATCGAGAAGATCGTGATCCACACCAGCCACCATACGCACTACGTGATCGGCACCGGCGCCAACGATCCGCAGAAGATGGACCCGAAGGCGAGCCGGGAGACGCTGGACCACTCGATCATGTACATCTTCGCCGTCGCGCTGCAGGACGGGCGCTGGCACCACGTGGACAGCTACACGCCGCGGCGGGCGGGGCGCGCCGACACGGTGCGGCTGTGGCACAAGATCGAGACGCGGGAGGATCCGGAGTGGACGCGCCGCTACCGCGCCACCGATCCGAACGAGCTGTCGTTCGGCGGCAGGGTGGAGATTTTCATGAAGGATGGTTCGAAGATCGAGGACGAGATGGCGGTGGCGAACGCTCACCCGCTTGGCGCCAGGCCGTTCGGGCGGGACGACTATGTGCGCAAGTTCCAGACGCTGACCGACGGATTAATCTCCGCCCGCGAATCGAACCGCTTCCTTGAGGCGGTGCAGGACCTGCACCGCCTGCCGGCCGGAGAGCTGCATCTTCTGAACGTCGCGCTGCCCGCGGGCACGCTTGCTGTCGGCAAGCCTGGCATTTTCTGAGGAGGAGTTACCATGAGCGATACCGCTGCGCTTCCCAACCGCGCGAAGAAGGGCGTCGGCCTGTCCGGCGTGACCGCCGGCAACACGGCGTTGTGTACCGTCGGCCGCTCCGGCAACGACCTGCACTATCGCGGCTACGATATCCTGGATGTCGCCGACACCTGCGAGTTCGAGGAGATCGCCTATCTGCTGGTGCACGGCAGCCTGCCGACGCGGGCGGAGCTTGCCGGTTACAAACTGAAACTGCGCGCGTATCGCGGCCTGCCCGCGGCGGTGAAGGCGGCGCTGGAGGCGTTGCCGGCGGCGGCGCATCCGATGGACGTGATGCGGACCGGCGTCTCCGCGCTGGGCTGCGTGCTGCCGGAAAAGGACGATCAGAACCGGCCCGGCGCGCGCGACATCGCCGATCGGCTGATGGCGTGCCTCGGCTCGATGCTGATCTACTGGTTCCACTTCGCCCATAACGGCAAGCGGATCGAGGTGGAGACGGACGACGATTCCATCGGCGGCCATTTCCTGCACCTGCTGCACGGCAAGCCGCCGACCGTGGCGTTCGTGCGGGCGATGCACACCTCGCTGATCCTGTATGCGGAGCATGAGTTCAACGCCTCGACCTTCACCTGCCGCGTCGTGGCGGGCACCGGCGCGGACATGTATTCCGCCATCACCGCCGGGATCGGCGCGCTTCGCGGCCCCAAGCATGGCGGGGCGAATGAGGTGTCCTTCGAGATCCAGAACCGCTACGCGGACCCTGACGAGGCGGAGGCGGATATCCGCAAGCGGGTCGCGAACCGTGAGGTGGTCATCGGTTTCGGCCACGCGGTCTATACGATCGCCGATCCCCGGAACAAGGTGATCAAGGAAGTCGCGCGCCGGCTTTCGCAGGAGGCCGGATCCTTGAAGCTGTTCGACATCGCCGACCGGATCGAGGCGACGATGTGGGACGCCAAGCGGATGTTCGCCAACCTCGATTGGTTCAGTGCCATCAGCTACCACATGCTTGGCGTGCCGACGGCGATGTTTACGCCGCTGTTTGTGATCGCGCGCACCTCCGGCTGGGCGGCGCACGTGATGGAACAGCGGGTGGACAACAAGCTGATCCGGCCGACGGCGAACTACACCGGGCCGGAGAATCTGACCTTCGTGCCGATCGACAAACGCGGCTGAGCAGCGTTCCGAACGACTCAGAAACCGCCGCGGCAGTGCTGTCGCGGCGGTTTTGATTCCGCCATCCGTCGCTCAATCGCATCGCGCGCCAACTTTTTTCATCAAACTCGTGCCGAAACGGTTGCTTTTTATTGACTTCTCTGTGCGAGACGCGGAATAGCGGAATCTGTGTACGCGAATCGATTCGCATGAAGTGTGTGCGCCATCGGTTTGCGCCCACGTCAACGGAAGGACGGTCCATGGACCGCAGCCTCGTCCAGGTGAAGCAAGGTCGGTCAGCGACTCAAGCGGTGCGTTCGATCGCATCATCGGCGAAGACGGCGGCGCAGGCAGTACGTTGCGCCGAACCTGTTCGTCGCGTGTCCCAGGCCTTCAGCGGGGACATTGCTGGACGTGTGCGGCACTGGCGCGCGGGGGATCATGGCAACACCCGCGCCGGAGACGTCGGGCGGTCACCATGCCCCGGTCGCGACTCCGCACCGGCCTGGTTCGGCGCAAGCCGACCCGATCGCCGCCCGGAAGAAGCCGGCCTGTGGACGCACCCGCTGTGCGGAAGCAGGCCACGAGTACGGTCCACCCAGGCAGCCATGCTCGACTGCGGGACAAACCCGAACCTGACAACAAGGAGTTTCACTGGTGAGCACTGAAGACAAGACAGCCGAAAAGCCGCGCGCACAGGCGCTGGCGATGAAGGCAGCCGGTCGCAAGACGGCACGCAAGGCATCCTCACGCAAGGCGGGCGCCAAGACGGGCCGCAAGGCCGCGGCGAAGGGCGCACGCAAGTCTGCCGCAAGGAAGACCACGGGCCGCAAGACCGCCGCGAAGAAGGCACCGGCACGCAAGTCGGCGGCGAAGAAGGGCGGCGCGCGCAAGTCGGCAGCGAAGAAGGGCGGCGCACGCAAGACAGCCGCACGGAAGACCGCTGGCCGCAAGAGCGCGGCGAAGCGGGCGCCGGCGCGTAAGGCCGGTGCGAAAGCCGGCGCGCGCAAGTCGGCTGCGAAGGGTGGCCGCAAGGCTGCTGCGAAGAACGGCCGCAAGACCGCGGCGCGCAAGTCCTCTGCACCGCGCCGGCGAAAGGCCGCTGCGGCCCCGATGGCAGCGCCTGAGCCGTCAAACGGCATGAGCACCGAGAGCCAGCAGTAGTCTGGAGAGTCCCACAGCAACTTCAGGAAGGGCGCCTTCGGGCGCCCTTTTCTTTCGCCGTGGTTTCGCCGTGGCGCTGCCAGCGAGTCTTCGGCCGAGGGTGCGATTCACGCTTCCGGCCTTTGGCCTCCAGCGATCGCGCCCTAACCAAACGTATTCAGCAGATCGTCCACCTGAGGCGCCGACAGCAGGCGCACGGGGCGGCCGCGCAGCAGCAGGAACAGCTTCGCGGCTTCCTCCAATTCCTCCGCCGCGTAGACCGCGTCGGTCAGTGTCTTGCCCGACACGACCGGCCCGTGATTGGCCAGCAGCACCGCACGCGCATCCTGTGCGGCCGCGTGGATTGCCGGTTCCATCGCCGGATCGCCGGGCCGGAAATAATGCACCACCGGCATCCGCCGCCCGACCCGCATGACGAAGTAGGGCGTCAGCGGCGGGATCGGATTCGCCTGGTCCAGGTCGGGCAGGCAGGCCACCGCGGTTGCCTGCGTGGAATGCAGGTGCACCACCGCGCCGGCATCGGGCCGCGCCGTGTAGAAGGCGCGGTGCATGAACACCTCCTTCGATGGCTTGTCGCCGCCGACATGCGCGAAGCCGCCATCCAGCCGTGACAGCCGAGACGGATCGAGCCGCCCGAGCGACGAATTGGTCGGCGTGATCAGATAGCCGTCCGGCAGGCGCACGCTGATATTGCCGGCACTACCCACCGAGAAGCCGCGCTGGAACAGGCTGCCCGCCAGCTCCACCAGCAGCGCGCGCAGTGCGTCTTCTTGCATGGTTCAGCCCTCCAGTTGCTGGAACGCCTTCAGGAAGAAATCGGTCCCACCGAAATTGCCGGACTTCAGCGCCATCAGCAGGTTCGTGCCGGCGGCTTCCGCATAGGTCCAGGGCACGCCGGGATCGATCTCCGCGCCAATGTGCAGGCGCTTCACGCCAAGACGGGCGACCACCGCGCCGGAGGTCTCGCCGCCCGCCACGACCATGCGGCGCGTGCCCTGTGCCACCAGGCCCTCGGCGATGCGCGCCATCGTGTCCTCGATCAAGATGCCGGCGGCATCCTTGCCGAACCGCGCCTGCACCGCGGCGACGCGGTCGGGCGGCGCGGAGGCAGCGATGACAACGGGCTTTCCGGACAGCTTGCCGCGCGCCCAGTCGAGTGCCGCGCCGCTCATCGCGGCGGCGTCCGGCGTCGCCAGCGGATCGAGTTCCAGCACCGGCACGTGCTGGCGTGCCACGCCAAGCTGCGCAAGCGTCGCGCGCGAGCAGGAACCGGCGAGCACCGCGGCAAACCCCGGCGCATCCGGCAGCGCCGCCGGGTCGCCATGTTCGCTCAGCAGGCCGGCGCGGCGGAAATTCGCCGGCAGGCCGATGGCGACGCCCGATCCGCCGGTGATCAGCGCGTGGTTTTCCGCCGCTGCGCCAATCGCGAACAGATGCGCGTCGGTGACCGCGTCCACGATGGCGTAGCGCCGCCCTTGCTCCTTCAGCGCCGTCATCGCCTTGCGGATCGCCTGCGCGCCCTGCTCGACCGTGGCGAAGTTCACCAGGCCGACCGCGCCGTCGGTCTGGCGGGACAGCACGCGCACCAGGTTCGCGTCGGTCATCGGCGTCAGCGGGTGATGCTCCATGCCGCTTTCGTTCAGCAGCGCGCCGCCGACGAACAGGTGGCCCTGGTAGATGGTGCGCGCATTGGTCGGAAACGCCGGACAGGCCAGCGCGAAACCGCAGCCCAAAGCCGCCACCAGCGCATCCGCCACCGGGCCGATATTGCCCTGGTCCGTGCTGTCGAAGGTCGAGCAGTATTTGAAGAAGAACTGCCGCGTGCCGCCGGCGCGCAGCCAGTCCAGCGCGGCAAGGCTCTGCTGCACGGCGTCCCGCACCGGCGCGGTGCGCGACTTCAGCGCTACCACCACGGCGTCGGCATCCGGCAGCGGATCCTTGGGGTCGGGCACGCCGATGAGCTGGATGGTGCGCATGCCGCCGCGCACCAGCATCGAGCAGAGATCGGTTGCCCCGGTGAAATCATCGGCGATCGCGCCCAGCAGCATGGTCCGTTTCCTTTCCCGATGGCGCCGCCGCCTTCAGGCGAGCGCGCGCACCAGCAATTCGGCCTGCATCCGCCAGGTTGGCAAGGTCTGGCCGATCTGCCAGGCGACTTCACCCATGTCCCGGCGCAATGTTCGGCCGAAGATCAACCGGCGCAGCGCCTTCGACAACTGCGATTCATCGTCCAGCGGACAGACGACGCCGGCTTCGGGCGCCACCAGCGCGCCGGCCGCGCCGCCGGCTGTCACGGCGACGGGCAGGCCGCGCTTCAGCGCCGCGGCGACCGGCATGCCGTAGGTTTCGAACCGCGTGGCGAGCGCGAACAGATCGGATTCCTGCCACAGCGCATCCAGCGCCGCGTCCGTCACCCTGCCGGCGAAGCGCACGCGATGGGTGATCCCGAGCGTGTCCGCGAGGGCGGCGAGAGCGCGTGCGTGCACCGGGTCGCGCTCCGCGCTGCCGACGATCGTCAGGTGCCAGTCCAGGTCGAACAGCCGAACCAGTGCCCGCATCAGCACGTCGTGGCCCTTGCGCGGAACCAGCGCGCCGATCGAGAGGATATGGCAGCCCGACCCGTCGGAGCCGGGACAGCGCGGCGCGTCGTCCGTGCCGGGCACGACAAGCGCGACGCGATCGCGGCTGACGCGGCACTCGTTGACCAGCCATTCCACCGTCGGCTCACCTGTGGCGACAAGCCGCACGAACCGGCCGAAGTGGCGTTCGGCCGCGGCGCGCAGCGCGTGGCGCGCGGCTTCGTCGGCGTCAGGCGCCGGCATGGTCGAATGGTGGATCAGCCCAAACAGGGGTTGGCCGAGCGCCTTGTCGTCGCGTTCGAGCAGCGTCGGCAGTGCCGGCCCGTCGATCAGCCGCGGCGTACCGTCCGGCGGGTCGGCAAGCGAAATGCCTGGATGGGCCTCGATGATTGCGACGGTGTGGCCAAGGCCCCGCAGACCGGCGACCAATCCATGATCGTAGGCATAGCTGCCGGAGCCGGCACCGAATGGCGCCCGAACGAAGAAGGAGACGTGCATCCCGCAAGATTAGAGCCTGTTCGGTGCTGTTAGAAGCACCGAACAGGCTCTATCTTTTTGTTGGGTCGCGTGATTCACGTCTCCGGCCTTCGGCCTCCGGCGATCACGCTTTGGAACAGGTCCCAGCCGGGTCGAAGCGCCGTTGCGATCCGGCCGGGTTGCCTGCCTCTTACGACGCGGTCAGGAAGCGACGCCCTCGATGACGTCGCCGAACCGCACCCAGGTCTTGCCATCCCATTTCTGCAACTGCATCCCGAGGATCGGGTGGAAGTTGGTCGGGCTGGTGTTGACCTTGATGCCCGGCAGCAGGACCGGAAGCGTCAGGTCATGCAGGTTGGCGGCCTGCTTCATGACGCTCGCGCGGGAGAAGTCTCCGTTGCACTGCTTCAGCACCTGCAGCATCGTCTTGCTCACCCCGTAGGCGTACACGTAGCCGGCGTCGGTGGTGTCCGCGCCCGGCATGTATTTCGCCATGAAGGCACGCCACTCGTTCATGCCCGGATCGTCCTTGAACGATGGGTCGGTCGGGTCCTTCAAGTAGCCGGTGGTGATGATGCCGATGCCGTTCTCCATCCCGGCGGGCTTCATCACCGCGCCGACCGAGATCGACACATTGGTCAGGTAGAAGGTCGGCTTCCAGTTGAGGTCATGCACCTTGCGGATGGCCTGGGCGGCGAATTTCGGCGTTGCCGCGACCAGCAGGGTGTCCACGTTGGCGGCCTGCAGGCTGGTGATCTGGCTGTCGATGGTCGCGTCGGTGATCTCGTAGGTGGATTCGGTGACCATCTTGCCGTAGCTGTCGCCCAGCACGTCCTTCACGCCGGCCGGGTAGTCCTTGCCGAAATCGTCGTTCTGGTAGAGCACGCCGATCTTCGCGTTCTGCTTCTGCTGCAGCATGTGCTTCGTGTAGATCTGCGCCTCGGTCCGGTAGCTGGGCTGGTAGCCCATCGTCCACGGATAGTGCTTGTAGTCGCCCCATTTGTCGGCGCCGGTGGCCAGGAACAGGTGCGGCACCTTCTTCATGTTCACATAGCGCCAGATCGCCGTATTGGTCGGCGTGCCGAGCGTGTTGAAGAGAAAGGCGACCTGGTCCTGTTCGATGAGACGGCGGACCTGTTCGACGGTCTTGGGCGGGCTGTAGCCGTCATCGTAGGAAATGAAGTTGATCTTGTGCCCGGCCACGCCGCCCTGGTCGTTGACCATCTTGAAGAACGCGGCTTCGAGCTTGGCGATCACGCCATAGGCGGAGGCAGGGCCGCTATAGGCGTTGGTGTTGCCGATCTTGATCTCGGTCGCGGTTACGCCCGGCAGGTCGGCGGCGTCCGCCGGCATCGAGGCACGTCCCGCCAGCACAGCCATCGCGGCGCCGGATAGTGCGAGCGCCTGTCGTCTTCCGAACATTCAAAGTCTCCCTTTCAACACGCGAAACTTGCCCGAAGAGCCGCGCCATCGGAAGCGGCAAAAGAAGGGGAGCGGGTGGCATGACAGGCCCGGCCTGTCCCGGCGCGCAGGCAGCCGTTTCGGGGAACATCCATCTTCGCGCCACCGTCGCCGTGACCCGCAAGCTTCCCGTGATCATGTATAGCATCTGGATCACCGGTGATGAATTCGATTTCGGAGGTCCGGCAGTCGCCGCGAAGGCAGCGTGGCCGATCGAGCGCGGGGTTATGGACGGCTTGGCGCGCGACTGCGGCCCGGACGACGGGAACGGTCAAATCCGCCACGGGCCCGCGTGGGCCGGGTGAAAAATCGTTCAGAATACCACGTGCTGTCAGCTTGGATGACCGGGTCCCTCGTGCCCCATTCATGGGCAGTCCGTCCACGGGCTGACTCCGGACAGAAGCAGGATCCGGCCAACGTCACGACCTGCGTGCCTGTCTTCCCGCGCGGTTGATGCCGGGAGCTCCGCTCCGTCTCGGTCAAGGGCATCCAAGCAAGCGCTGACGCACCGCTCGGACCCTCCCGTGACCGAGCCTGCCCCGCTCTCGCCGAGGGGCAGGGGTGCGGATGAACCTGCCCCCAAGTTTCCTAGAGCGTGATCGGCGCAGGCGGAATCGCCGGAGCCGTGAATCACGCGATCAAACAAAGACATAGAGCCTGTTCGGTGCTTCTAGCTGCACCGAACAGGCTCTAAGGCTTCGCCTTGAGCTTCCGCGGTGGCGGGGATTAGGTCATTTACGAGATCGCGTTGCACCGATTGTCTATGGCTTTCCAAACGCCCCAACCTCACGATGGGAGCCACATGGCAACCGTCAGCACTCGCCCGAGTTCCGGACCGGCGCGCCGTGAACAGCTTTCCACGCGTATCGCGTTCTTTATCGCCGGCTTCGGCATGGCGGCCTGGGCTCCCCTTGTGCCGTTCGCCAAGGCTCGCGTCGGGGTAGGCGAGGGCGCGCTTGGGTTGCTTCTGCTGTGCCTTGGCATTGGCTCGATTGTGACGATGCCATTCGCGGGCGCTCTCGCCGCACGAATAGGATGCCGTTTTGTCATTACCGTGTCGGCGCTGCTCCTTTGCCTTTCCCTGCCGCTGTTGGCGTGGGTCTCCAACTTGCCGCTGCTCATTGTGGTGCTGCTCGTTTTCGGTGCTGGCGTCGGGGCGATCGACGTATCCATGAACATCCAGGCGATCATCGTCGAACGGGCGAGTGGGCGGTCGATGATGTCGGGGTTCCACGGCCTCTTCAGCCTCGGCGGCATCGCCGGCGCCGCCGGCGTTGCTGCCCTTCTACGCGCGGGGGCCTCACCGCTCGCCGCGATGCTCGTCGTGATTGGCGGCATCGCCGTCGCTCTGGCAATGGCCGCTCCCCATCTGCTCCCGTACGGCAGCAGGCGCGAGGGCCCGTCGTTCGCCTTTCCGCGCGGCATCGTGTTGTTCATCGGCGTCCTCTGCTTCATCGCCTTCATGACGGAAGGCGCCGTTCTCGACTGGAGTGCCGTGTTCCTGACTTCGGTTCGCGGCATGGAGGCGTCCTCTGCCGGCCTGGGCTACGCCGCATTCGCTTTGACCATGACGATTGGCCGGTTCTTAGGCGACCGTATCGTGCAGCGGTTTGGCGGCACCAACGTCATCATCTGCGGCAGCCTGTGCGCCGCAGCGGGCTTTGCGCTCACGGTGCTGGGTCTTTCCTGCCAAGTCGCGCTGCTCGGCTATGCGCTGGTTGGCGTCGGCTGCTCGAACGTCGTGCCTATCCTCTTCACCAGCGTCGGCCGCCAGACCGTCATGCCGGAGAACGTGGCCGTTCCCGCGATCACGACTCTCGGCTACGCCGGTATCCTCGTCGGCCCCCCGGCGATTGGGTTTGTGGGGCATGCGGCCGGCCTCTCGGCGGCATTCCTGATCGTGGCCTTCCTGCTGCTCGGCGTCGCGGCGAGCGGGCGCGTGCTGCGGGAAGCGGAAGTTGCAACATGAGACACGATCCGGAAGAGAAGAAAGCAGAGGCTTGACGGCGGCCGTCCAATTACAGAAGGCGACCGTGGCTCAGCGGTCCGGCGCCTCGGTGCAGTCGGTTTCCTTGCCGTCCGGCATCCGGAACGAGGCGTTGCGTCCTTTATTCCAGAATACCGACTCGCCGTTGGGCGTGTAGGCGACGTAGCGCGCGCCGGAGCCGGACAGTCCGAGGGTCATCACCAGCACGTGGTCGCCCCATGCCAGGTAGGCGAGCGACGGATCGACGTTGGCGAAGGTGACGCGCAGCGTTTCAGCCAGTCCCGTGCAGGAGAAAGACCATGGTCCGAGGCTGACGCCATCCCTGTCCCGGCTGCGGGCGGCGGGATAATCCCGTCGCAATTCATAGACGCGGGCAAGGGTGCGGTCGCGTACGCAGGTTTCGCGGTCGTCCGCCTTCCAGCACACGTTGCGGCCCTTGATCCAGCCGCGCCGCGTGGCGGTCAATTCGTTGCTTTGGCGGGCGGTCAGGCCCGGAGTGCCGCGCGCCAGCCGGTAGAGTCGCGCCGTTTCGCGATCCAGGGCGGCCAGCGTGTCGTCATGGCAGATCAGCTTTTCGATCTGCCCGCCGACCTTGCCGCAGTCGAAGCTGGGGGTGGCAGCCATTGCTGATGGCGTCGTCGGCAGTGCAACGACACCCGCGACGGCGAGGGCGATCAGGATTCGGGCGGCCGTCGGGATGAGACGGCGCATGGCGCACAGGTGGCGTGGGTGATTCGGCCAGCGATGTGGATCGTGCGCTGAATCGCGTGCAGGCTGGCGCATGACGGAATCAACCGGAACCGATCATGGCCCGGCCCGGCGGAAGAGCAGGCGTGTCGCCGCCCCCGGCCGGCAGGAAATGCGCAAGGCGCAGCCGATCCGGCCAGGCACGCAGCCAGGCCGGCACGCGGAAAGGAATGATCCCCGGCGCGTCCGGTGCCTGCCGCCGGCGCGCGGCCGCG
>DATNEJ010000382.1:0-11913 GCA_035606775.1 Acetobacteraceae bacterium
TGGCGCACAGGTGGCGTGGGTGATTCGGCCAGCGATGTGGATCGTGCGCTGAATCGCGTGCAGGCTGGCGCATGACGGGATCAACCGGAACCGATCATGGCCTGGCGCGGGGGAAGAGCAGGCATGTCGCCGTCCGCGGCCGGCAGGAAGCGCCCAAGGCGCAGCCGATCCGGCCATGCGCGCAGCCAGGCCGGCACGCGGAACGGGATGATCCCCGGCGCATCCGGCGCCTGCCGCCGGCGCGGCGCGACGCGCGCGGCGGGCTGGCCGGTCAGGCCGTCGACGATCTCCCGGATGCGGCTGCGCGCACGGTGCAGCAGCACGCGCTGGTTTTCCGGCGTCAGCTCCAGCAGCGCGCATGCTTCTTCCGCAGTTCTGCCCTCCATGTCGCGCAGGACGATCACGGCGCGTTGTCCGGCGGGCAGGCGCTCCACCGCGTCGCGGACGTGCTGCCAGAGCTGGCGGCCGCCGACGATGCGCTCGGGGTTCATTTCGTCCCAAAGACGGGGCGGTTCGATCCAGTGGCCGTCCGCGCGGAAGGCGGAGGTCGGGACCGCCCGTTCGTTGGGCGGCGTGCCGTCCATCAGGGAGGGTAGCGCGACCAGCCGGCCTTCCCGGCCGATCCGGGTGCGGGCGCGGTTGAGCACGATGCTGAACAGCCAGGTGACGACGCTGGCGCGTCCCTCAAAGCGCCCGATGCCGGAGAACACCGCCAGCCACGCGTCCTGCACCACTTCCTCGGCCTGCGCCCGGCTGCCGATGATGGAGGCGGCGACGCTGGTCAGCGACCCGTGGAACCGGCGAATGAGGGTGCGATAGGCGGCGGAATCGCCCTTGCGCAGGCGGTCGAGAAAGGCCGGGTCGTCAAATTCCGTCGCACGCATCGGCGGTGGTGCCCTTTCCAGCCGCGGCGAGCATCATAAAGTAACGCCGGCCGCGGTCAGGAGTCTGACCGGGAGCTTAACGCAACATGTGCGAGGCCGTCATACCCACCTGCCGCGACATGGCCGAACTGGTCACGGGCTACCTGGAAGGGACACTGTCCATCAGGACACGCGCGGCGGCGCGGCTGCATCTGGCAGTGTGCGACGCCTGCACCCGGTATTACGACCAGATGCGCCGGACGATCCGCCTGCTGGGCGGCACGCCGCCTCCGGCGCCGTCTGAAGGCACGGAGGAGCGGGTGATCCGGGCGGCGCTGCCGCCAGGGCAGGGAGAGTCCGGCGGGTCCTGATGGTTGCTGAGATGCCGCCCTGGCGGGCGGTGTGACGCGCAATTCATCACCTTCTGCCCGGGGACGGATCATGTGACGAATCTCGCACAATCGGCTGCGCGGCTTGTCTATGCTTGATCCGTGCCCAAGTGGCTGCCGTAATTGAAGCCGGGCGCGACTCGGCCGGCGTTAACGGTTTGTCAGAAATGTTGCGGCAATCTGACGCGGGCGAGTCTGTTTCATCCCCGGGTGTGACCGGGATAGCTCTGGTATCGGAGGCGTGCGGATGCACAGGCTGCCGAAACCGTCAATTCCGCCGGACAGACCGGCGGTGGAGAGAGCGGCGGGCGCAAAGCCGCCACAGCGGCGGACGAAATTGCGGGTGCGCTGGAATCAGCTTGAAATCGGCGTGTCTGCCTCTCACAATGTCGTATGCGCCCATTTCTGTGGGCGACCTGGTGGATGGCTGATATGCGGCCAAAAGAACGACGTTTGCGGGAGCAATTCTCGCGGCGTGGGCAGCCCGAGATACAGATGCAGACACGCTGTATCGACGCGCATGCCTGCATCACGTTTTATCTCAGCACGAGACGGTGAGCCGCCACAAAGGGAACACAGCCTCTTTTTCAGTATTGAAGATAGCGGACCGGTTGATCCAGTCACGGCGATCGGACGATTGGGCCAACATGGCAGACAGCATTACCGACGCTGCAAACTTTGCGACTCGGGGAAAAAACATTCACGCGACAGGTCTCAAGTACGCTACGCTCACACCCTATCTTGTATTTTGAGTGTGGCATCACCCCCAACAGACGGAGCGACCGATGCACGCGGTCGATGACATCTTTACGACCTATGTCCGCAGCTTCGAGGCGCAGCGCGAAGCCGAGATGTCGCTGGCGGAATACCTTGAAGCATGTCGCGGCGACTCGATGATGTACGCCACGGCGACCGAGCGTCTGCTGGCCGCGATCGGTGAGCCGGACATGGTCGATACCGCGAAAGACGCCAGGCTCGGCCGCATCTTCATGAACCGGACGATCCGGGTCTATTCGTCGTTCAACGAATTTTACGGCATGGAAGAGACGATCGAGCGAATCGTCGGCTTTCTCCGCCATGCCGCGCAGGGGCTCGAGGAGCGCAAGCAGATCCTGTATCTGCTGGGGCCAGTCGGCGGCGGGAAATCCTCTCTCGCGGAACGGCTGAAGGCGCTGATGGAAGTCCATCCCATCTACGTCCTGAAAGCCGGTGACGACATCAGCCCGGTGTTCGAAAATCCGCTCGGCCTGTTCGATCCCGAGCGCATGGGCGACATGCTGGAAGACCACTATAACATTCCGCGCCGCCGGCTGACCGGGCTCATGAGCCCGTGGTGCATCAAGCGCCTGGATGAATTCAACGGCGATATCTCGCGCTTCCGCGTACAGCGGCTGCTTCCCTCTCGACTGCGGCAGATCGCCATCGCGAAGACCGAGCCGGGCGATGAGAACAATCAGGATATCTCCTCGCTGGTCGGCAAGGTCGATATCCGCAAGCTGGAACTGCACGCGCAGAACGATCCGGATGCCTACAGCTATTCCGGTGGACTGAATCGCGCCAACCAGGGACTTCTCGAATTCGTCGAGATGTTCAAGGCGCCGATCAAGATGCTGCATCCGCTGCTGACCGCGACGCAGGAAGGCAACTACATCGGCACCGAGAATATCGGCGCGATTCCGTTCTCCGGCATCATCATGGCTCACTCGAACGAAGCCGAGTGGCAGACCTTCAGGAACAACCGGAACAACGAAGCGTTCATCGACCGTATCTATGTCATCAAGGTTCCATATTGCCTGCGGGTGACCGAGGAGCAGAAAATCTACGACAAGCTGGTGGTCCGTTCGGAACTCGCGAACGCACCCTGCGCGCCGGCGACCCTGGAGATGCTCGCCCGGTTCTCGGTACTCAGCCGGCTGAAGCGGCACGAGAACTCCACGGTGTTCGCGAAAATGCGGGTCTATGACGGCGAAAGCCTGAAGGAGACCGATCCGCGGGCGCGCAGCCTGCAGGAATACAAGGATGCCGCCGGGGTCGAGGAAGGCATGGACGGCGCCTCCACCCGATTCGCGTTCAAGGTCTTGGCGGCGACGTTCAACCACGATACGACGGAGATCGCTGCCGACCCGGTGCATCTGATGTATGTGCTGGAGCAGGCGATCCGGCGCGACCAGATGCCGCAGGAAACCGAAAAGCGCTATCTGGAATTTATCAAAGGTGAATTGGCGCCACGTTACGCGGAGTTCATCGGCAACGAAATCCAGAAGGCCTACCTGGAATCCTACCACGATTACGGACAGAACCTGTTCGACCGCTACGTTGCGTATGCCGATGCCTGGATCGAAGATATCGACTTCAAGGATCCAGACACCGGGCAGTTGCTCAACCGGGAGCTGTTGAACCAGGAATTGACGAAAGTGGAAAAGCCGGCCGGAATCGCCAATCCCAAGGATTTCCGCAACGAAGTTGTGAAGTTCAGCCTGCGCGCGCGCGCCAATAACAACGGGAAAAATCCGTCCTGGACCAGCTATGAAAAGATCCGGGACGTGATCGAGCGGCGCATGTTCAGCCAGGTGGAGGAACTGCTGCCGGTCATCAGCTTCGGATCGAAGAAGGACAGTGATACCGAAAAGAAGCACGCCGACTTCCTGGAGCGCATGACGGCGAGGGGATACACCGAGCGACAGGTGCGGCGTCTTGTCGAGTGGTACATGCGGGTCAAGCAGGCGGGATGAGCCCGCCCATCTGACCCGCTCTGCGGGAAGGTTACGGGCAAAGTCAGATGTACATCGTCGACCGCCGACTGAATCCAAGCGGGAAGAATCTCGCCAACCGGCAACGGTTCATGCGCCGGGCGAAAGCGCAGATCCGTAAGGCGGTGCACGAAAGCTCGGCCAGCCGCAGCATCAAGGACGCGGACCAGGGTGGTGAGGTCGTGCTGCCCGCGCAGGGTGTGCATGAACCGTCCCTGCACCGCAGCGCGACCGGCGGGATCCGCGACCACCTGTTGCCCGGCAACAAGGAATACGTCGCCGGCGATACGATCCCGCGGCCACAGGGCGGCGGGGGCAGCGGATCCGAAGGCAGCCCGGACGGCGAGGGTGAGGACGATTTCCGCTTCGCCCTCTCCCGCGACGAGTTCGTCGATCTGTTCCTGGAGGATCTGGAGCTTCCAGACCTCGCGAAGCGGCGGGTCGTCAACACCGAATCCGTCACTTGGCACCGCGCCGGCTATTCGGTCACCGGGTCGCCCGCCAATTTCGCCCTGCTGCGCACGGTACGGAACAGCCTGTCGCGGCGCATCGCTCTCAAGCGTCCGAAGCCAGGCGATCTGGAACAATTGCGCCAGGAAATCGCGTCTCTCAGCCCGGACGGGGAAGACAGCGCCCGCCGAGCGGAGCTGGAGGAGGAACTGCGGCGCAAGATGCGGCGCAGCAGCCTGATCCCATATATCGACCCGGTGGATGTGCGCTATCGGCGGTTCGAGGCGCAGCCCAAGCCGGTCGCCCAGGCGGTGATGTTCTGCCTGATGGACGTCTCCGGCTCGATGACCGAGCACATGAAGGACTTGGCCAAGCGGTTCTACGTCCTGCTCTACATCTTCCTCAGGCGCCGGTACAAGAACGTGGAGGTGGTGTTCATCCGCCATACCCACCAGGCGTCGGAAGTGGACGAGGACACCTTCTTCCACAGCCCGGAAACCGGCGGCACCGTGGTGTCCACCGCGCTCGAGGAAATGCAGCGCGTGGTGGATGAGCGCTACAGCCCCGACAACTGGAACATCTACGCGGCGCAGGCGTCGGATGGCGACAACACGGCAAGCGACAACGACCGCACGGCAGCGCTGCTGACCAATGTCATCCTGCCGGTGTGCCAGTATTACGCGTATCTGGAGGTCGGCCGCGACTCCGAGCACTTCCCGCCCGGGTTCATCCGCCGTGACAGCGACCTCTGGCAGACCTACACGGCGATCATTCGCACCGGCGCGCCCATGGCCATGCGCAAGGTCGGCCACCGGCGCGACATCTATCCGGTGTTCCGGGAGCTGTTCGCGAAGAAGCAAGGCACGGAGGCGGTCGAGGCATGAGCGTGTCCCTGCGGGCCGATCGGCCATTGTTCGAAGGTGCTGACTGGGAGTTTTCGACCATTCAGCGCTGCCACGATGCCATCGAGGAGGTGGCGGTCAAGGAATTCGGCCTGAATGTCTATCCCAACCAGATCGAGGTGATCGGCACGGAGCAGATGCTGGACGCCTATTCCTCGATCGGCATGCCGCTGTTCTACAAGCACTGGTCGTTCGGCAAGCACTTTGCCCGCAACGAGGGCCTGTATCGCGCCGGGATGCAGGGGCTTGCCTATGAGATCGTCATCAACTCCAACCCCTGCATCAGCTACATCATGGAGGAGAACACCGCCACGATGCAGGCGCTGGTGATTGCCCACGCCGCGTTCGGGCATAATCATTTCTTCAAGAACAACTACGTGTTTCGCCAGTGGACGGACGCGGACGGCATTCTGGATTACCTGGAATTTGCCCGCGACTACATCATGTCGTGCGAGGAACGGTACGGCGAAGTGCAGGTGGAACGCCTTCTCGACGCGGCCCACGCCCTCATGAGTCACGGGATCCACCGTTCCCCGCGGCGGCGGGCCACGGATCTGCGGACCGAGGAAAAGCGCGAGCAGGAGCGGCGGGAATACGACGCGCAGGTGTTCAACGACCTGTGGCGCACCGTGCCCGGCAAGGAAACCGCGCGGCCCGATCCCACGGCCGAGGAACGCCGGCGCGCGCTTCTGCAACTGCCGCAGGAGAACATTCTTTACTTCCTGGAAAAGGCCGCACCGCGCCTGCTGCCCTGGCAGCGGGAAATCCTGCGGATCGTGCGGATCATCGCGCAGTATTTCTACCCGCAGTCGCAGACCAAGCTGATGAACGAAGGCTGCGCCACCTACATGCACTACCGGATCATGAACCGGCTGCATGAGAAGGGCCTGCTCACCGACGGGTCGATGGTGGAGTTCATCCGCTCCCACACCAATGTCGTGTTCCAGCCGGACTTCGACGATCCGCGCTATTCCGGGCTGAATCCCTACGCCCTGGGTTTCGCGATGATGCAGGACATCGAGCGCATCTGCGCCCTGCCCACCGCCGAGGACCAGCAATGGTTCCCGGACATCGCCGGCAAGGCCGATCCGATGGAGGTGCTGCGCGAGGTCTGGGCGAATTACCGGGACGAGAGCTTCGTCCTGCAATATCTCAGTCCGAAGATGATGCGCCAGTTCGGCCTGTTCCATGTGCTGGACGATGCCAATGAGCCGAACCTGCGCGTCGAGGCGATTCACGACGAGCGGGGCTACCGGTCCATCCGGCAGACCTTGTCGCGGCAGTATGACGTGACCCGCAACGGGCCGGATATCCAGGTAGTGGATGTCAACCTGGCCGGCGACCGCAAGCTGATCCTGCACCACCACGCGCTCAATCGCGTGATGCTGGAGGAGCGCGATGCGCGGATGGTGCTGCAGCACCTGGCGGAATTGTGGGGCTACGACGTGCTGCTGAAGGAGATCGACCCGGGGACGGAGTCGGTGCTGAAGGAGCACGCCGCCAGCCCGCGCGGCGGGATCATACCGGCCGACGCGGTGTGACGGGACGCGCGGACCCTGACCTCCGGGTCAGGGTCTCGTCAGTGTAGGCGCGTTTGCTCTACTCGGCCGCGCGGGCCTTGCGGGCGGGCCAGTCCTCCACCGCGATGCGCGGCATTTCGAAGCGGTCGGTGACGCGGGAATACCAGCCGGCGCCGTGCATGCGGCCGATCAGGTCCAGCTTCGGCGTGTCGATGTAGCAGCGGTCCTTGTCCAGGACGCAATCGTCCTGGATATGCATCGCCACCACCTTGCCCAGGATGACGGCGCGGTCGATGCCGACATCGACGATGACCAGCCGCTCGCATTCCATGGAGACCGGTGCCTCGGCGATGCGCGGCGGCTTAACACGCTTGCAGGCGGCGGTGGTCAGGCCGGCCTCACGCAGCTCATCGACATGCTGGGGAAAGTCGATTGCCGTGACGTTCATCTGTTCGGCGAGGCGGAAACTGACCAGGTTCACGACGAACTCACCGGTTCGGCGGATATTCCCCCCAGTATCCTTCACATCGCCCGGGGCGCGTCCGCCGATGCCGATGGCGACGACCGGTGGATTGCCCGACATCGCGTTGAAGAAGGAAAACGGCGCGGCGTTCACCGTACCGTCCAGATCCTGCGTGGTCACCCAGGCGATCGGCCGGGGGCCGATGGTGGCGACCAGCAGCTTGTAGACATTCTCATTCCTGGTGTCGGCGAAATCGAACAGCATTGCGTTCTCCGCGGGAATATTCGGGTCAAGGGCACGTTGGCCCGACCGTTACGCGGCCTGCCGTCCCCTGTCCAGGGACACGCCCGCTCGGCACGCCTTGCTCCGCCGGCCCGCCGCTGCCCGCCGGTCTTTGCGATGTCGCCGCGTCCTTTCACGGTTGGTTAATCCATCGCGCGTCAAATGGGGCGGTTCGACAAGGAGCGTCCCTGCATGCGGCTGGCCAGCACGTTGTTCCGTCCCCTGCGGTTCCTGCGCGACCTGACGATCGGGTGGAAGCTGGGCCTGACCGTCGCCGGTGCCCTGGTGCTGCTGTCGGGCGTGTCCTGGTTCGCGCTGAACCGGCTGGTCGTCGTGGGTGCGCTGCAGGACGGTGTGGCGGCGGAATCCGGGGCGGAGCGGGAGATCCAGCGTGGCCTGACGGCGGCGCTGGAAATGCGCGTGGCAAGCCGAGACCTGTTGAACCAGCAGACGGTCAGAACAGCGAAAGCGGTGGCCGCGCGCGCCGCGAAGCAGCACGACGCGGGGCGGCTGATCCTCACGCAGGCACGCAAACGCGCAGCGGACCCGTTGCAGCGCACGATCCTGGATGAGGCGATCGGCCGGCTGGATGCAGTCGCCAACCTGGTGCAGCAGGAATCAGCTTTGCGGATCGACATGCTCACTGCCCGCCAGAAGCGGCTGTTCCAGGTGCAGACGGTGTTCGAGAACAGCCTGCGCACGGTGGTCGAGGAGATTGCGGACAAGGGCGCGCTGGCAGGCGGCGTCGCGTCGGTGCGCGATGCATCCAAGCAAGTGACGGCCGACCAGCACGATCCAACATTGGAGGCGCTGAACAGCTATCGGCTGCAGATGGCGCGGATGCAAAGCGCGGCGCTGATGTTCCTGGCGACAGGCAACGGCGCGGCGGCGAATGAGGTGAAGGACGCGACGGCCGCGGCGGACAAGAGCATGGCGGCGATCCTGTCGGGCAATGCGCCCGACGTGGTCAAGAACGACGCGAAGATGGTCGATTCCATCGGCAAGGGCATCGCCTCGGCCGCGGTCGATCTGATCGATCAGACCCGGAAGCTGGATGACATGGCGGAAAAGGATGTCGAGACCGCGAGCCAGGCGATGCAGCAGGCGTTTGAGCGCGTGGCACAGTCCTACGTGGCGCGGGTGCATGCGGCATCCGAGCAGGCGACCGCCAGCCGTTCCGCCGCGCAGAAGGAAATGATCGTGTTCATCGCCGGAACCGCGGCGCTGATGCTGGTGCTGGGCTTCATCGTCACCCGGACCATCGCCGGCCCGATGCAGCGGATGACGCGGACGGTGCAGGCGATCGCCGGCGGCGATACCGCGAGCGAGGTGGGATTTGCCGGCTGGCGTGGTGAGATCGGCCGGATGGCCGCCGCGCTGGAGACGCTGCGCGGGGTGATGCGCAAGGCGTTCGTGCAAAGCCAGATGATCGAGCAGATCCCGATCAGCGTCATGACGGCGGAACCCGATGGCGCGTTCCGCGTGACCTATATGAACAGCGAGTCGCACAAGGTGTTCGAACTTGTTGCCGAGCACCTTGCGGTGCCGGTTGCGGAACTCCCTGGCCAGAGCATCGATATTTTTTATCCCGATCCTGCCCGGCAGCGTGCGCTGGTTGCCGATCCGGCCAATCTGCCGCACCGGGAACGCATCTCGATCGGGACCGAAACGCTGGAGCTGACCGTTACGGCACTGCACGATTCGCAGAACGCCTATGTCGGCCCGATGCTGATCTGGCACCGCCTGACGGGACAGGTGCGGCTGGTCGCGCAGTTCGAGCGCAGTGTCGGGGCGATCGCGGAGACGGTGGGCGACTCCGCGGGCGGCATGCGCGAGGCGGCACTGGCGATGACCGAGTCGGCGGAAACGGTCGGGCAGCGCACGTCATCGGTTGCCAATGCGTCGGAGGAAGCGTCGGGCCATGTCGCGGCGGTGGCGGCGGGGGCCGAGGAACTGGCGATGTCGGTGGCGGAGATCGGGCGGCAAGTGGCGGAGTCGGCGCGCATCGCCGGCCAGGCGGTGACGGAGGCGCAGGCGACCGATCAATGCGTCGGCGGGCTAAGCGAGGCGGCTGAACGGATCGGTAATGTGGTGCGGCTGATCGGCGACATTGCCGCACGGACCAATCTGCTCGCGCTGAACGCCACGATCGAGGCGGCGCGGGCCGGAGAGGCCGGCAAGGGCTTCGCAGTGGTGGCGGGTGAGGTGAAAACGCTCGCCACGCAGACGGCGCGGGCGACGGAGGAAATCAGCACGCAGATCGCGTCGATGCAGCAGGCGACGGGCCAGGCGGTCGGGGCGCTGCGCTCGATCGGCGCGACGATCGAGCGGATGAATGAGATCGCGACGACGATCGCCAGCGCGGTGGAGGAGCAGTCGGCGGCGACGCAGGAGATTGCGCGCGCCGTGCAGCAGGCGGCAGCGGGGACGAGCGAGGTGAACGGCAACATGGCGGCGGTAAGCCGAGCGGTGGAGGAGTCGGGGGTGCAGGCGGGTTCGGTGCTGGAGGCGGCAACGAAACTGACCGAGCAGTCGGGCGCGCTGAAAGAGGAGGTGCGCGGGTTCCTGACGGCGATTCAGGAGGCGGCGTGAGGGGGTGGTGGGCGCCAATGCGCGAGGGAAGGAGCAACTCTATGTCCGGGAATTTTTTGTGCGGATTTCCCGGGCGGGGCTGACCGCGAAAGCGCAGCCGGTAGATTTCTGAAATGCTGCTGCCATTTTTGCCGATATTTTGGGCCCGTTGAGATCACGATGGCGATGCCGTATGTTCGACAAACTGGAAATTTGTCAAACACTGGGCACCGGCATGGCAAAGGCATCGGCAAGCAAATCTGTGGCAGGCGGAGCCAAGTTGGCAGCCAATGGTCTGCCCAGAGTGACCGCAAGCCAGGGGAAGGTTATTCAACCCAGGACCGGGACCGGCGCGTTCGTAATCAGCAGGGCGCGGTTTGAGGCGGTCATGCGGGCGGCGGAACAATCCGGTCTTCTGAGCGAGAAAAGCGGCCGGATTGGCGGCAGGGTGAGCCAGGCACTGGTCGAGCAAGCCAAGCGGCAAACGGGCATCGAGACCGATACGGACTTGATCGAGTTCGCGCTGGCATCAGTCGCGCTTGAGGACAACTTCGCGGACGTGTTCCAGAAATCCCGAGGCAAAATCGATCCAAAGCTGAAACTCGGATTCTGAGGTGCCGGCGTTCGATTTTGATGCCACGCGACGCTGGGCGCGGTTCGATCCGCGAAGAACGCTGCCACGTCGAAGAGACAGCGAGCTTCCGTTCGTCAACGTGAACATGATCGGCGGGCAGGGCCTTTTGCTCGATACCTGCGTCTATATCGATCAAATGCAAGGCCGCTCACCACAGGTACTGGATGACTTGATTGCGCAGCGACAGGTCAACCACTCGACCGTCGCCATTCAGGAGTTGATGCATACAGTCGGTGTTCTGAAGCCTTCGGATGCACGAACTGCGCGTGCCATTGTCGAGATTGGCAAGCAGATCAAGGCCATGCCGCCGCACCGGATCTTCGCTCCCGATATGGAGGTCCTCGGAAGAGCGGCGTTGCTGTCGGGAATCCTGTGCCGCCTCCAGGGATACGAGAAAGACGGCAAGCTACGCGCGCTGCAAGACTCGGTGCTGTTCCTTCAGGCCCAAAAGCTTGGGCTGGTGGTGCTGAGCGCGAATGTCCGCGATTTCGACATCCTGCTGCAACTGATCCCGGCGGGCCGGGCCCTGTTTTACCACAGGACATGAGACGGAAGCCGAACCTGGGCCCTACTCGCTGACGCGCTTCTGTGGGCACGGCCAGCCAGCTGGACTTCGACGGTTGCGCCCCCTGCCTACAAGGTGATCCAGGTATCCTGCTTGTAGTCGAAGTATCGGTCCACCCGCTCGCGGTTCCACCGATATTTCAGGTGACGCTCCTGCTGGGGAATACCAACAGCGCGAGGTCTGAAGGCACCGACGCACGTGCCGGTGACCCTGCGCACGCTCGGATAAACCACACCCATTGCACCGGCATTGCGAAGCGTGTGGGCGTACGCTTGTGACGCTGCGTAGTTGTCTGGATCGAGCACGCGGGTCCGACGGGGTTTGGTTAGAGCCGCCACGTCCTCAAAGTCCTCCCCGACCATCCCGACCAGCACACGCATATCCTCCATTCGGACCGGATCGCCACTGTCGCGTGCGAAGGCTTCGAAGTGATGCACTGTTTCGGCGATTGCCGTTTCCAGCTCTGCCGCGGCGTAATAAACACCGAATGTGCCGTCGCTGAAGCGCGATCCTCTTCGGTTGAT